>CAZWJK010000072.1:0-10750 GCA_964634035.1 uncultured Candidatus Cloacimonadota bacterium
TTGCAGCGTTTTCTCAAGATCAGCTGCCTGAAACGGCCTTAGAAACACCTTCTCTCCTATCAACATAATAACTCCTTTGCTGTTTTTATTGTAACTTAATACAGTTTTTCAGGAAAACCAAAGCTGATTCTGCCTGTTCCCTTGCACCCGGATAGTTATCACCCTTCACGATGACCCATCCCGATCGTTTCGCGCTATCGGTCAAGGGTTGGATAACATCCCCCGGTATTACATTTAGATGATACATCAAAACTGCCGGTAGAACAGATAATTGGTTTATCCTGGCATCAATCGACTCTACTATTCTACCTGCTTCCAGGGTGAGATATCTTATAGCAGAACCTGCTCTCAGTTTAACTCCAATCTCTGGGTTTTCTCCCAATGCCACTTGAATTGCGGCTTTATCCATACTGACCCCGGTTGAAGCCAGAGTCAGGTATGAAGATATAAAGTCCCCACCCAGGCGGGGTCCGATCTCAATTATTACCGGACCGTTTCCTGTCCACTTCATTTCCGTATGAGCTGCCGAATTGTCAATGCCCAAAGCATTGATAGCTTTTTTAACAATCAGATCAATTTGAATTTTCTGTTCTTCACTAAACTCAGCCGGCTGGACATGCCCGATCTCCACAGTCTCGGGATAGGGAGTGATCAGCTTTTCCGTGTATTGGATGATCTTGGTATCACCCCGGTAGGTGATGGATTCGACGCTGTATTCCGGTCCTTCAATGAATTCCTCGAGCAGATAACTTTCGTCTTGGGAGAAACTGAGGGTATCCCCTATTTTGTCCAGATAGCGCTGATAGCTGTCGATCCGGTAAACTCCACGGCTGGAAAAGGCCTGCAGCGGTTTGATTATAACTGGCAAAGCATATTCTTTAAATTCAGTTTCGCTCAAGATTCTGCCGTCTTTAATAAGTTCGCCTCTGGCACAGGGAACGCCTGCAGCCAGGAATGACTGTTTCATCAGGTATTTATTTGTCGAGCGTTCAATTACTTCCGGTGAGTGAAAGATGAAACCCATTTCCTCTGCCAGCCTTGCCATCAGCCTCAAGGGATTTTCCATCTGCCCAGTCACAATTCCGGCCACCTGATGCTTCAAAGCTATTTCCCGGGTCAGTTTATAATCGTCTTTGCCGACTTGATAAAAAAAGTCTGCTTTGGCTTTACCCGGAGGTTCAGCACCTGGATCGAGCACCACTGAGATCAGACCCAGTTCCTTGGCAGCCTCGATCAGGGTGAGTTGATTGATCCCCGCACCAAAGATCAGGATGGATTTAGGCATTAGGCTCCAAACACCTTTTTGACCGCTTCCACCACTTTTTCCTGCTCTGCTTTTTGCAGACCGGGATAGATGGGCAACCTCAACAGACGCTGGAAGAAAGCAACCGAGCCGGGAAACTCGGCATCGGTTCCGTAGTTTTTGTAGTAGGCATTTCTGTGCAGGGGAGTGTAATGCACATTGGCATACACACCTTCCGCCCGCAGCGCATCCAGCATCCAGTATTTATGCTCCGGCTGCACCAGGATGCCGAAGATATGCCAGTTGGATTCAGCTCCTTCGGTGAGGCGGATAAAGTCCAGACCTTCGATGCCCTTCAGTTCGTGCAGATAGAAGTTGGCGATCTCATTGCGCAGACGCTCAATTTCTTCGATCTTTGCCATCTGACTTATTCCCAGTGCACCTAAAATATTGGATTGTACATAGGAATTGCCGATATCCACATATTCATAGTAGCCGCGGGTAATATTATCGGTCAGGAAGGAATATTTGTTGGTTCCTTTTTCCCGCAGGATCTTGATCCTTTCGGCAATTTCATCATCGTCAGTCACGATGGCGCCGCCTTCTCCGGTGGTGATGTTTTTGGTGCCATGGAAGCTGAAGGTGGAGACATCCGCCAGAGTTCCGGTCTTCCTGCCTTTATACACAGCACCCAGAGACTGGGCTGTATCATGCACCACATACAGATTATACTTTTTGGCAAGCAGGTTGATCTCGTCCATTGCGGCAGGATTACCGGCATAATCAACCGGCACGATCGCCACCGTTTTGGGCGTGATCAGGTTTTTTATTTTTGACACATCGATGTTCCCATTATCCGGATAGACGTCGCAGAGCACCACCTTGAGGTTGTTGTAAAGCGGTCCCAAAGCTGATGAAGTATAGGTGAAATCCGGCACGATAACTTCCGAACCGGGAGGAAAGTTCTTCACCCGGAAAGCCAGTTCCAGCGCTGTGGTCGCGGAATTGACAAACAGGGCATGCTTGACTCCCAGGTACTCCGCTAGCAGCTTTTCAAATTCCCGGCACTGCGGACCGTCTCCCGAGATAAAGGTGGAATCAAAGGCTGCCAGCAGCGCTTTACGGTCCATCTCATCCAAATATGGCTTATGGATGATGATGGTATCTTTGCAGACCGGCGTTCCGCCGTTGATGGCAAGCTTGGGATTGGTTGTGTTTATCATTTTACCTCTTCTTGAAGTTATGAAGTAACGGGGTGACTAGTAACGGGGTGACAAGTGACAGGTGACAAGTGACAGGTGACGGGGGACATATCCGTTACATGTCACATGGTCGCTGGTCACTTCGTTACTTTTTTATTTAAAAAGTTGATTAGTCCCAGAATCTGATTCCGAATCACTTTAAGCTGCTCATCTATATGATTATATTCAGTATGGTGTATAAAACCGAGATTTTCAGATATAATCAATTGAGTTTCCAGTTCAGAAAGGCTACCCAAGGCGATATAGAGAAACTGCACAAATTCTTTGTCATGCGATCTGGCAGCACCTTCGGCAATGTTGGAAGGAATGGAAACTGCTGCTCTCCTGACTTGTGAAGATAATCCAAAGATTTCAGACTTTGGAAATGTTTCTGTTATTTTATATAACTCAGATACTAGTTGTATGCTGTTTTTCCAGATATCCAGATCTTTATGTGTTTTCTTCGTCACTTGTCACCCGTCACTTTGTCACCCGTCACTTCGTCACCTGATTGTCTCTCGCCTGCAGGATCGGCTCGGTGCAGGGCCAGGTGATGTTCAGTTCAGGGTCGTCCCAGCGCAGGGTGAGCTGCTCCATGGCGTCAATATACTCTCCCACATAAGCCAGCTTGTAGTGAAAGACCGCCTGCGGGGTTTTTACATAGTAGCCGTTGACGAAGTTGGGCGGGATCAGCACCTGGGAATAGTCCTCGCTGTTGAGGTTAAAGGCGTCCCACTGCTTATAAGTGGGTGAATCCGGACGCAAATCCACCACAACTTCATAGAGTTCGCCATACACGCAGGAGACCAGTTTCCAGGTCTTGTTATCGCCATGCAAACCGCGCAGCACATTTTGTTTGGAAAGGGCAAACTTATCATGGATAAATTCCACTCCCTGCGGCAGGATATCTTGATACAGTTCAGCATTATAGGAAGTGTAGATATTGCCGCGCAGATCCCAGTTCATGGAAGGACGGATGATCAGCACATCCGGGATCACTTGGGAGCGTTCAACAGTCAGGTCTTGGTAGGACATAGTAATTTCCTTGTTATAGTTCTGGAGTTCTGGGGTGCTGGAGTTCTGGGGTGTTGATGTTCAATATCAGGTTATTTACTGTTATAAAGTCTAACCAACAATACACCGTAAACCAATCATTCACACTTTTCTGCACATAAAGCTTGCTCACTCCAGAACGCCAACACTCCAGCACATCAGCACACCAGCACCTATAGTATGTCTTCCACACTCGGAGTCAGTGTAAAACCGCCTTTTTTCAGGTAGTCATTTTTCTGCATCTGTTTGATATCGCTTTTCATCATGTCGTGGATCAGTGTTTCCAGGTCATGTTCCGGTTCCCAGCCCAGTCTGGCTTTGGCTTTGGAGGCGTCGCCCACCAGCAGTTCGACCTCGGTGGGACGGTAATAATAAGGATCGATGAAGACCAGTTCCTTTCCGGTTTTCAGGTGCTGCGGTGCAAAGCCCATCTGTTCTGTAAAGAGAGCTTCGTCTATTTTGGAGATGAATCCCACCTCGTCCACACCGGTGCCTTTGAACTGCATTTCCAACCCGATAAAACCGAAGCATTTACGGATGAATTCGCGCACCTCGGTGGTCTTGCCGGTGGCGATCACATAGTCATCCGGCGTCTCCTGCTGCAGCATTAGCCACATGGCTTTGACAAAATCAGCCGCATGCCCCCAGTCCCGCTTGGCATTGATATTACCCAGGTAAAGCTTGTGCTGATGTCCCAGGGCAATGTTGGCAACGGCGCGGGTGATCTTGCGCGTGACAAAGGTTTCGCCCCGCAGGGGTGACTCGTGGTTGAACAGGATACCGTTGGAAGCATGCAATCCGTAGGCTTCGCGGTAATTCACCACGATCCAGTAGGCATAGAGCTTGGCGGCTGCATAGGGCGAGCGCGGATAAAAGGGTGTGGTTTCCTTCTGCGGAATTTCCTGCACCTTGCCGAACAGCTCGGAGGTGGATGCCTGATAGAACCGGGTTTTCTGTTCCAGACCCATCATGCGGATGGCTTCCAGCAAACGCAGAGTGCCGATGCCGTCGACATTGGCAGTGTATTCCGGAGTATCAAAGCTGACTTTTACATGCGACTGCGCCGCCAGGTTATAGATCTCATCCGGCTCAAAATCCTTGACCAGACGGATGATATTGGAGGAATCCGTCAAGTCCATATAAGCGTAGCTGAAATTAGGTTTATCCCGGTTGTCAGCTTCGAACAAATGGTCTATCCGCGCCGTATTAAAGAGCGAGGACCTGCGCTTGAGCCCATAGACCTTATAGCCTTTCTTGAGCAGGAATTCCGCCAGATAAGCACCGTCCTGCCCGGTCACGCCTGTGATGATGGCTTTCTTTTGCGTCATATCGTATTCTCCAGTTCTTGATAAGCCGGGACATCCTCCAGATAATGTGCCGCCACGGCAGAGCTGATGCTCCGGCAGGGCAATTGCTGAGCCAGGATCTCTTCCCTGGTAAGAGTTTTGTAATCCAGGGAGGGCAGGGCTTTCTTTTGCGCCCGCATCAGTTTGAGGAAGACATTGGGCCAGGTGCTGAGGGCGCGTCCGTGCCTGCGGTTGATCCGGTTGAAGCGCTTGATATATTCTGTGCAGTCAGCTTTATAGCCGGCTGCGATCCTGATCCGGCGCGCCAGGGCAAAGATCTCCTTCATGTCCTGGTTGGAGGGGACAAAACTTGGTGTCACCTTACGCCGGGCGATATATTTATTGAGCCTGGAATTGTAGTAGATGACCACGTCATCCATATTGCCCGTGAAGCCGGGCAGCATAATCTTCAGTTTAGCTTTCATAATTTACCTTTGCCTGGCATAGGAAGCCTGGATTTGGCTCAGCTTTTTACGCATTCCGCCGAAAATCATCTGCTGGGCATGCAGGGTCGGCTCGCAATTGACCTCTATTATCACAGGACCCTCCGGAGTGATCGCCACATCCCAGCCGAGCATAAAGGTCCCGTAATGATACTCATGAGCCCTCAGGCACATATCAACCGTTTCCTGATAAAAGGGCAGTTGAAACCCTTTGAAGACCACCCCTGTATCGGGATGACGGTCCACCACTTCCTGATTTATAAACTTCAGCTTATAATAACCTTCGGCTTTTAAGGTTCCAGCCGGGTGGTCAACTCCCACCAGCATTGAACCCTTGTCCCAGTTATCCACTACAGCGCTGCCTGCAGCTATCTTCATAAAGGAGGAAATAAAAACCGGTCGGTGATTTTCCAAAACTGTATTGATGCGCAGGCAGTTGACGGCGTGGGGGTTTATCCTGTTCAGTTCCGGATGCTGCACCACTTCCTTCTGGAGCACCCAGACATCCTTTTCTACTATCTGTTTTAATGTTTCGATCGGATGGACGGCATCATTGGTATAGAGTTTTTTATTGGGAAAATCAGCTTTTACGATTCCACCTCCCCCCATTCCGGTGGCAGGCTTAACGAACATTACACCCAGATCGGATTCGAACAAAGTATCCAGTTTTACGGTTCTGCCTTCCTCCCAGACAACCTGACCGTTGCAGATCAGGGCTGCATTAGTGGCGCAGGTAATGCCCAGATAATTCAGGTAGTTATTTGCCACAAATTTATCAAAACTCAGTATTTTATAATGGATGGGGTGAGGTGAATTGACCAGGATGGCATTGATCCCTTCCCTGATTCTGTCCGCCTCGATCCAGGACATATATTCATCCTGCTCGGCTCGGCTTTTGGATTCAAATCCGAACACATAATAGTAATAAAGCACTTCCCCATATCTGAGATACCAGCTTAGCAGGTCACCCAACCGGGCTGAGAAGGGTTTGCTTTTACCGGTCTGCAGCCTTTCCACTCCCCTGCCGCGCGCAATTCTCCAGATCGGATATAGTTTACGAAAACGCCAAAAAATGCTCATCAGCCTTCTCCTTTTTCCATCTTAACCTGCCGGTTCTCCCCTGAGTCTCGCTGTTCTTGCCACTCCCATTTCTCTCATAATCAGATATGGTCGCAATGTGGTTGCAATACCCCGCATTTTGCGAAGAGAGGCAACCACATCGCCACCATATATATTTAAGAGACCATTATGCTGTATTATATATACAAATCTCATGCCTTAAGTCTTTTATCAAGTATTTTATCCGCCAACCCATGATTCGGCTTTTGATTATTAATTATGCCTGGTGTGCTATTGATCTCGATCACGATAACTCTATTATCGGTAACTGCTACATCCCAGCCAATAAATATCAGGTTATGAAAAGCTTGGGCACCCCTGATAACAATCCGTTTCATTTCCTCCCATTCAGGTATTATCTTGCCCGAAAACTGTATCTTTGTATCTGGATGATAGAAGTATTTATTGCTGTCAAAATTAACTCTTCCCCATTCTGATAATTCCCCTGTCTCAACATCAACATTTACGATTAACCCTCCATGACAAGAATCTATTATGCTTCCTTTCCTTCCAAACTTAACTAAAGCAGCGATGATTGATGCTTTTCCCTTATCACATTTGGTTAGTATCCTGACGGTATTGAGGCTATCCGGATTAAACGACTCCAACATTTTATTCTGGATAATTCCCTCTTGTATGATCAGTGACATCTTAGGAAAATTCTCTTTAATAAAACGTGTTGACAGTTTGTGATTACCATTGTAATAACCGTCATTGCTTCTCTTGTAAGAAAAAACGTCATGGCCATACGAACCAGTGCTGTTTTTGACAAAAATGTAATCATAACCGCTATTCAATATTGCTTTATCAGTTTGTTCTTCTGACAAAAGCTGATTGCATTTATCATAGAAAACGCCTTCGTGATAGTGACAAATCAGCCCCGGTTGGGGAATATCATAAGAATAAAACAAATTCGAACTTAATGATTTATCTCCGCAAACAATCCAATATGGTTTGTCAATTTCTCTCATTTTATACCAGATCTGATGAGGAAGATAGTTTTTCATTTCTTTGATGGTCATTTTACATTCTTTCAGATACATTTCGAATATCAGGTATTGCCAGGGCATCACTTTCCAGTGAAGGGCAAGCGCTATGAGCTCCTTAACCTGGATCAGGATATTTTTCTTATCCTTATTGGACCAATAGAATTTCATAAATGCTCGTAGATTGAATTTCGTTAACTGCCCCTTAAAGAGCAGCAGATAAGTTGCTTTTATTCTATTTTTAAAGTACTTTATGATCATATAAATCTTCCTTCCCAGATAAATGCTATTATCTGCGTTGATTGTTTTTCAATCTTATAATTGCATTTGTTATCAGATTAAGAACTTGGTGAAAAGTTCTTCTCTCAAATAAGTAGATTTGAAGGCAGAAAACAATGCAAAAAATCGTAATACCCGAGATCAGCCTGACTAAGGGTAAAGCTCCTAACCACCAAGTCAAAAGAAAAGATGACAATCCGGCTATAACGCTGTAAGCCACATATGGCGCATAAAGCTTGATCTGAAATTTTAATCCCACCTTGAAATATTTCCTGGCGATAAGGGCATACATGACCATGGCGACAGGGGCTGTCGCTGCCTGGGCTCCTATAAAAACCATCAATCCAAATTGCAGACTGATGAAGGTGACAGCCAGAAGGAAGACTTTATACACGATGCTGTTACGCAGAAAAAACTTGCTGTCTCCCATGATCATTGAAGACTGACTGTTGATCACGACAAAGGGAGCAAACATCCCTCCCAGAATAATGATACGAAATATGGGCACGGAAGACAGCCATCTTTCAGAGAATAGAACAGTAATCAGATCCTTGCTGAAGACAAACAGCATAATGGCAAGCGGTATAATGCTAATAGCTGATATCCTGATCATATGAGCATAGGCTTTATGCAGCTCTGAGACTACGGTTTGATGCTTCGCCAGCAGTGGCCTGGAGGTTTTTGTGATGATTGCGGTGGCTGAAGCTATCGGCACTTCCTTGAGCTTGTTCGCCTGGTAATAATAACCAAGATCCGCCTTGCTGTAGAACTTGCCGATCAAAAGATTATTCAAGTTGCCGAACAGCACTCCGGTGACATCTGCAAGCATTATCCGAGAGCCGAAGCCGAAGTTCTTTTTAAAAGATTCATATGAGAACCTGAAGCTGATAGTCCAAATCTTTCTGATCCAGAAGTAAACGTTGATCGCCACAGCCCTGGTAAGGGTCATCGCCACCAGGCTCCAGACCCCGAATCCCCTGAACGCCATTAAAATGCCAATACAACCTGAAATAAGGGAGGCCATAATATTCCTGGTTGCGAGCAATCTGAACCGCATGTCTCGATGCAGGATAGCATCCTGCACAAAATAGCCGGCATTGATTATGTTTACAATGCTTAGCACTCTCACCACCTGCGTGAGTTTGGGCTCATTGTAAAAATCTGCTATCAAGGGGGCTGTTAAGAAAAGGCCAAGATAGAGAAAACACGATACAGTAAAATTATATACAAAAGCAGTGGAAAAATCAATACCCGAAAGGTTGGGTCTTGTGATGATCGTTGTTCCAAACCCACCCCCGGAAACTGAATTAATCACGGATATAAACACCGTGATCAATGCTATCAGGCCGAAATCCGTAGGCAATAGCAAACGGGCTAAAACCATTGATACCAGGAGCTGGATCACTTGTAAAAAAACACTCTGGGTTCCATTCCAGAAGATACCGTTCAATGCCTTTTTAAGACTCATTTTTTATTCCGAATCTATTACCGGGAAAGCACCCACTGCTATTCATCCTTAAAATCAGGTTGAATCAGATCTTTTCTCTTTAACAGGTATTGCAACTGCACATACTGGGGCCAGAAGTGTCCGGCTTGCCAGTTCATCTCCCAATCCCAATAACCGGGGCACTTGGGAATAGCCCTACCCGCAGACTGACAACCGATTTCGTTCAGCACCGGAGATCCGTTTTCATCAATCAGAAAATCGTATGCCATAATTTGAAAACCCATCTCTCTGGAAATGTTCTGCGCTATCTGAACAGCTTGCAGATTGATTTTTTCCGGATCATAATCATAATTACCACTGCCGGAGGAACGGAAATCTTTGGGTCTATTCATTCTGCGAAAAGCAAAAGTGGCATCGCCGATGACATTGACTCGGGTATCAAAATCATTATTGGGAATAAACTTCTGGAAATATGCATACCCCTTTTGCAGATCATCATTGCTGCGTTGGCTGTATATAATTCCGAACTTTTCCAAACATTGCTTCAGCATATTTCTGAGCATTACATAGGGATCCCTTTTATAGATGGAAAAGTGTCTGCTACCGGGAACTCTATTATTATAGATCCCTCTGCCGAACATGAGTTTAATCAGTTTTCCGGCATGCTGCCGGTTTTCCACTTTGATGACATTGATGGAGGATGCGCCGTTTTTAAGTTTGAAAACCTGAGGGTATTTTGCTGAAGCAGCCCAAGCCAGAGCCTTATCCTTTTCCCAGAAGATGTGACTCTCGATCAGAGGATAGCCCAAGGCATTCATCAGAAAAGTTTCAGCCACTTTATCATCGTAGTGCCAGGCAGTCTTCCAGTTCGGAAAACAGGGAATCCCCATTACTTTGTCCAGCACACTGATCAGATTATGCTGGCGCAGTAACTGCGCAGATCCCATTCCCAGATAATAGATAAACAGGTCTGCCTGAGCAACTTTCTCCCAAAAATCCGGATCCTGACTATCAATAATTTCATTGTCAATCCGGTTAGCATCCAGAATCAATTTATATTTTCGGGGAAATGTATCACGGGAATCGTGAATATATATCATGTTTACCTCTTCTGCTTTCCTGTTTCTAATGTATAATCATTGAATTTGAGTTACGTGTTTGTCCGCTTTTATTCTGTGGTGATTCCGGCTGTCTGAACGCTCGAAAGCCGGAACGGGACATAATCAATGATACCCCAAAGCCTGTAATAATCCTGATTGGAGGGATCCACATCATAGCGGTCATAGATCAGGTCACCGGAGATCTCGGATGAACTGGTGGTGTTCCAGTAGTTGTATGTGGCATTCAAATGAAATTCGCTGTAAAATACGGCAAAAGTCTTAATGCCATGCTGGGAGCAATCGAAATTATTGTTATTGGCAGTGAAATAAGCACCAACCCAGTTGGTCTGGGCATAATTATAAAGTCCTATACGGGCGTTGATATTGCAGAATGCGATATAGGCAGTGCTTTCCCCAGAATTGTCTATGGCGATATCGGAGTTTTCAAATGTGCAGTTGGTTACGCTGCCGGTATTATCATACAGGTTATAGA
>CAZWJK010000073.1:0-5139 GCA_964634035.1 uncultured Candidatus Cloacimonadota bacterium
TCTTTGCCATCCCAAACCAATGTATGTTTTCCCCTGGCTTTTATGTCATTGACCAGATTGCAAACAAGCTGGCCCTTTGTATTATAAACTCTGATGCTGATCCTCTCGCTTTCCTTTAACTCAAAGCTGAGCGCAGTTTCCGAATGGAATGGATTGGGATAGTTAGATAGCAAAACATCAGGACATTGGCCTGCATGGTCATCAACAATGGGCACAACTGCTGAGTTATGAATCCCCAGTCCGAAGATGCCGTTGGCAGTAAATAAATACCCGTTGTTCAGGCACATTTTAGTTGTTCTCAGATTGAAGGCATAGTTCTTCACTAATATGGGATTTTGTGGTATGCTGACATCGTATGTTTTAATCTCATTCCAGTTCGTGTCAGAAACAAACAGGTAATCACCATAGAGATACAAAGAAGACAAACGGCTGGTGGGATGAGGCACAATGGTTGAGATCAGGGAAGGCGTTGAGGGATCTGAGATATACTCTATTCTGAGCGTATTTCCGCAAGCTATATACGCAATATCGCCTGTAACTGCAATCGAACTTGCCTGGGCAGGCAAAACATCAAAACCCGCCATTATTGGTTCCTGGGGATTGGAAATGTCAATGATCAGAAAAGCCGGATCAATAACGGTGGCACCCGATGTCAACAGATATGCGAAGTTGCCTGAAACTGCAACAAAATTAGCTGAACCCGAAGTATCCATTTGACCTGTTAAAACTGGAATTAGTGGATTGGAAACCTGGATGATCTTGAGTCCATGCTCGTCTCCAACGAAGGCATAATTGCCCTGCACTGCAACTGCTAATGCATTATATGGAATATATGTATTGGATAAAAATGAAGGATTGACCGGATCGGTAATATCGACCAGACATAATCCTGCCATACCGTCTGCAATATAGGCTGTGTTATTTGCAAGGGTGAGCGACAGAGCATTATCAAAAGTCTGAAAAGTATAGTACAAATTGGGATTATTGGGATTGGCCAGATTGACAACCTGCATACCCCCCAAACCTTCTGTTAGAAAGGCATAATTACCTTCAACAGCAAGATCTGTTACTGCATAAGTTGCTTGAAATGAGCCCAATAAATCAGGATTTGCACAACCGGAGGCATCCAAAATCTGAACTCCGGAAAATTGAGCAACTCCATATACTATGCCATCTTTGATATCTGCGCAATAAGCATTTTGGGGCATTTGATAAAATCCTGCCAACACAGGAAAATGGGGATCAGTAACATCTATTATTCTGACAACCCCGTAACCGTTGGCGACACAAACGCTATTCCCCTCCACTGCTAACGAAAAGGTTCCGCTGTTTATCCCGAGAAATCCGGATTGGATTAAATTAACAGAATCTGCTACATTTATAATCCTCAAACCGTTCTGGTAATCTGCCACATAGGCAAAATCTCCCACAACTTCAACATCCACAGTTTCACCCTGAGTTGCGCATAGATCCAGCAGAACCGGATTCTGCGGATTTGAGACATCTATACTGTAAAGTCCGATATCAGAAGCGACATAAGCCGTCGATTCTGAGACCCAGACTGCGTTGGCATCTGAATTGATAGTCAAACTGCCACAAATATATGGAGATAAAACATTGGAGACATCTATTACCTTAAATCCATACGCGCAGTCAGCCACATAGGCATAATTCCCTGATACAAAGACATCCAGAGCTAATCCCGGAGTTGAGCAAGAACTGATCTGACCTGGATTGTAAGGATCAGAAACATCATAAATCAGTATACCGCTATAACTCGTTGCCACATAAGCATAGCTCCCGGATACATGAATATTCTCCACATACCAGGGAGTGTCAGTTGTACTGCATAATATGGGATTCCAGGGATCTGATATGTCAAGTATCTGAAATCCATCACTGTGAATTCCTACAAAGGCCAGAGTGTCAACAACTGTAATGTAATCAGCAACATCAGGGGTGATAAAATCACTGATTTTATGGATCACTCCAAAAGATAACTGAAACGAAAGCAGTAACATACAAAAGACAATCAACTGCCTCACAAAACCTCCGGCAACTCTCAGCTTAAAAAAATCGGGATAATAACTGATCGCGATGTTTCTATTCCCAGAACTTGCGGTCCAGAGTCCTGTACTGGATGGCCTCTGAGACGTGTTCCGGCTTGATGTTGTCGCTGGCTTCCAGATCGGCGATGGTGCGGGAAACCTTCAAAATCCTGTCAAAAACGCGAGCTGAATAGCCCATGTGGTCAATGGCGTTTTGCAGCAGGGAATGGCTCTCAGGCGTGAGCTGGCAGTGCTTTTTGGAGACTTTGGAGGTCATCTGGGCATTGCAGAAGATCTTTTCCGTCTTGAAACGCGCCCGCTGGATGGACCTAGCTTCATTTACCCTATTTCTGATCTGGGCTGAGGTCTCGCCGGTCGGCAGAGAACTGAGGTCGGCATAGGTCACGGCGGGGACTTCCACATGGATGTCGATCCTGTCCAGCAGCGGGCCGGAGATCTTGGTCCGATATCGAACTATGTTACCCCACTGGCAGTTGCAGGTGTGGTTCGGGATGTTACTGCCATAGTAACCGCAGGGGCAGGGATTCATGGACGCGATGAGATTGAACTCGGCGGGAAAGGACAGACTCTGCGTGGCGCGGGAAATCGTTACCACTCCGTCCTCCAGAGGTTGTCTCAGTACTTCCAGAACCGCTCTTTTGAACTCGGGCAATTCATCCAGAAACAGCACTCCGCGGTGCGCCAATGACACTTCACCCGGTTTGGGAAAAGTGCCGCCGCCGATCAGGGCAATGTCAGAAATGGTGTGATGAGGGGATCTGAAAGGCCTGGTGGTCAGGATGCCATTCACGAAATTGGCGGAATGGCCGCAGACCGAATGGATCTTGGTTGCCTCCAAAGCCTCTTCCAGAGTGAGTTCAGGCAGGATGGTGGGAACGCGGCGCGCCAGCATGGTCTTACCGCTGCCCGGAGGGCCGATCATCAGTATGTTGTGTCCGCCAGCCGCCGCCACTTCCAGAGCGCGCTTGACCTGGAACTGGCCTTTCACGTCAGCCATGTCCACCGGCGATTCGTTCAGCACGGAAAAGATGCTGTCCCTGTCCACCACCTTGGGCGGAATGATGGCTTTGCCCATCAGGTAGTTTGCCGTCTCGCGCAAGGAAGTTACGGGGATGACGGTCAAACCTTCTATGATAGCGGCTTCCTCGGCGTTTTCAAAAGGCACGATCAGGGCATCCAGGTTGTCCTTTTTAGCTTCGATGGCGATGGGCAGAACGCCTTTGACGAGACGGACATTGCCATCCAGGGAGAGTTCTCCCACAATGCCGATCTTCTCCAATTGCTGCCTGGGCAGCTCTTTCAGCGCCTGCAG
Organism: uncultured Candidatus Cloacimonadota bacterium; assembly: GCA_964634035.1. Taxonomy (GTDB): domain Bacteria; phylum Cloacimonadota; class Cloacimonadia; order Cloacimonadales; family Cloacimonadaceae; genus UBA5614. The sequence continues at coordinate 3,382 of CAZWJK010000073.1, forward strand.
AAGCGCAATGGCGATCGGCAGGTCCAGAGAGGCGCTTTCCTTTTTCAGGTCGGCGGGAGCAAGGTTGATGGTGTATCTTTTATTGGGAGTGTCCCAACCGGAGTTCTTGATGGCTGCCATGACGCGGTGGCTGCTTTCTTTTACGGAAGCGGAAGGCAGACCCACCATGATCACCATCCACATCCCGGGAGCAGTGTCGCATTCGATGGAAACCGGCCTGGCATCGATGCCGACTGTCGTGTAGGAGAGCGCATTTCCGAGCATTCAATCCTCTCGTTTTTTAACTGATTATCACTTCAGAACTATATATTACAGGATTTATTTTGTGGCAAGCACAACCGTCAATTGCTTGCGCAGGAAGTAATGTTTACTGCTGTTTCTGGCTTCCACCAGCAGGACATAGATCCCCCTGGGAAGCGGCTTGCCGTGATTGTCTTTACCGTTCCAGATCAGTTCTCCGGTAGTGCCGACGCTCAGTCCAGATGCGATAGTGTGCCGCTTTATGCCGTTCAGATCATAGACATGGCAGTTGATGGCATTGGCGACATCCACGAAGTTGTATTGCAGGCGCATGCTTTCTCCAAGCATGGGATTGAACGGGCTGCCCACTATTTTGACGCTGCCGGGATCGAGTTCCGAAGGTGGCGGAGGAGCGCTGTTAGCTTGTCCCGGAGTGCCGCCAACCTCGCTGTAACAATAGTGCCAGGTCACTGTGCTGTCCGGATTCACATACCTTTCCAGCGAAACATCCTTCTTGTTCGATATACCTATATAGGACATGGAATCGATCACGACACCGTAACTGTCCTTCAACAGGATGATGTCGCCGTCGTTGTTCAGAATGGGGAGAAAGCTGACCTGCAAAACATTGGATGGAGGGCAGTCCGGATACCTGAGCAGGAGCGAAGCCTGGTCCCTGCAGACCACCAGATATTCAGGACACAAAGATGGCAGACTGATCTGAACGGAATTATTTGCCGCGTCAATGATGGTAAGGCCGCTCAAGCCACTGCAGAAAGGCGGCACATACAGCTCTATCCATTCCTGGTTGCCGGCGGCGGGATCATACAGAATCTCATTGATGCAGACCGAACTCAGTTCCGGATCGCCCCATTGCATGGTCCAGAAGTTGTTGGAAAGGTCGATGTCGTTATGCAGCACCAGATCAACTCTCAGCACTCCCAGGCAGGAATTGTCAATGCTTAGGGGGGTGGAAAAGTAAACCGCTTCCTCTGCCGGAACAGGTTGAATGTTAAATGCATGCAATTGCTCGCCGTTCAGGGAAACAATGAGATTTATGGTTAGCGTGTCACAATCGGCAGGAGAGCGGTTTTCTATGTTGGTGTGAAGATGAAACATGCCTTCTGTGAAAAGCACTTCAGTGCCTGACAGGGCATAGTCGATGGGAAAGCGGTTGGGCAGCCCTGGTGTGGGATTTGCCTCAGCAATGAAATCAGCTTCGCAGTTGTCGGTGTCCCGGCCGTCAGCTATCCTTGCCAAAGAAAATCCCGGTGCAACATCAGGCGCAAAGCTGGTTCCGACGTTGCCTGAATCGTCTGTCAGGTTATTGTTGTTCGGACTGTCATATAATACTGTATCTGTGTAGGAATTATCTGCAGAAATGAAACGCACGCCATCTGTGGCGTCACCGCCGTTCTGCATGACTAGAGGAGTGATGAAGACAGCCTGCGTGATGTTCTGTTCGCCGATCAGGACAAACCTTCCAGCCCGTAAAATGTAATGGGGAAAGGTGAAAAC
>CAZWJK010000073.1:5239-10591 GCA_964634035.1 uncultured Candidatus Cloacimonadota bacterium
GTCCGTTCAGTTCGATATGGATGGGTTTGATCTTCCAGATCTCGTTGGCATATTGGATGACGGCGCGGTCGGAGGAGAATTTACCCATGCTTGCAACGTTGATGATGGCCTTGCGAATCCATTCCAGCGGCTCCTTATAAAGTTCATCGACCTTGTCCTGCGCGTCCATGTAGCTGCGGAAATCCGCCAGCAGGCAATAGACGTCTCCGTCTTCCAAAAGCGATTTAACTATGGGATCAAAGATGCCCGGCTCAGTTTTGCTGAAGTAATTGCCCTTGATCATGTCGATTACCTGCCTCAGTTCCGCATCAGCATTGTAATAACCGCAGGGATAGTAGCCCGCCTGTTTGAGATAGACCACTTCCTCTGCCGTCATGCCGAAGATGAACATGTTCTCAGCGCCGATCTCTTCCGCCATTTCGACATTAGCGCCATCCAAAGTGCCGATGGTCAAAGCTCCATTTAATGCAAACTTCATATTGCCCGTGCCGGAAGCTTCGTAACCCGCAGTGGATATCTGTTCCGAAAGGTCAGCCGCAGGAATGATCTTTTCTGCTAAAGAAACAGAGTAGTTGGGCAGGAAAACGACCTTCAGGCGGTTTTTGACGTCGATGTCCTTATTGATGACGTCGCCGATGTTGTTGATCAGCTTGATGATCTTTTTGGCGAGGTAGTAACCTGGCGCCGCCTTGCCGGCAAAGATGACCGTACGCGGCACGAAGGAAGCGTTGGGGTCGGCCTTGATCCTGTTGTAGCGCGCGATCACCTGCAGCACGTTGAGCAATTGCCGCTTGTATTCGTGCATGCGCTTGACCTGGATGTCAAACAGGCTGTCCGGATTAGTGCGTACACCGGTTTCTTTATAGATGTGCCTGGAGAGGTTTTTCTTGTTGATGCGCTTGATCTCTGCGAAGTTTTTCAGGAACTGCTGATCGTCCAGATAGGCTTCAACACCTTTGATCCTGTAGAGATCAGTGAGCCAGCCGTCGCCGATGTGCTCTGAGATCAGGCTTGCCAGGTGAGGGTTGCATTGTTTCAGCCAGAGGCGCTGCGTGATGCCGTTGGTCTTGTTTTGAAACTTTTCCGGCTGCATCTCATAGAAGTCGGGAAAGATCGTTTCTTTCAGGATTTTGGTATGCAGTTCCGCCACGCCGTTCACAGTATGGCTTCCCACGATGCTGAGCTGTGCCATGCGGATGTTTTTGTCGGCACCTTCTTCGATCACGGACATCGTTCTCATCTTGTTCAGATCGCCCGGATAGCGCCTTGTGACTTCGCTCAGCAGCAGGTTGTTGATCTGATAGATCAGCATCAGGTGGCGCGGCAGCAGCTCTTCAAAGATGCTGACCGACCATCGTTCCTGCGCTTCGGGCAGGATGGTGTGATTGGTGTAGGCAAAGGTGCGGCGCGTGATCTCCCACGCTTTCTCAAAGCTGAGATTTTTCTCGTCGATCAGGATGCGCATCATTTCAGGAATGGCGATGGCGGGATGCGTGTCATTAAGCTGGATGGCGGTTTTGTCGGGAAAGTCGGTGTAATTGTCATTGTCCAGTTTCCAGTCCGCAAAGATGTTCTGCAGGGTGGCTGAGACAAAGAAGTATTCCTGCTTGAGGCGCAGGATCTTGCCCAAGTGCTGGCTGTCATTGGGATAGAGCACCTTGGAGATGTTTTCGCTCTTGTCCTTGCGCTCCACCGCTTTGACATAATCGCCGCTGTTGAAATAGTCAAAGTCAAATTCGTCCGTCGCCGTCGCCTGCCAAAGGCGCAGGTTATTGACGTTATTGGTCTTGAAGCCGGGGATCGGGATGTCCCACGCCACCGCCATAATGTCTTCCGTGTCCACCCAGCGGTATTTATATCTGCCGTCCTTCTGCTCTTCCGTAATGACCTTGCCGCCAAAGCGCACCCTGTAGGTGATATCCGGCCTGTGAATTTCCCAGGGGCAGCCCTTTTTCAGCCAGTGGTCAGGAACTTCGACCTGGTAGCCCTGCTCGATGGTCTGTTTGAAAATCCCGAATTCATAGCGGATGCCGTATCCGAAAGCGGGATATTCCTGCGTGGCGAGCGAGTCCATGTAGCACGCTGCCAGGCGTCCCAGGCCACCGTTGCCGAGCCCCATGTCCGGTTCCAGGTCCTCGATCTCCTCCAGGTCATAATTCATCTCTTTGAGCATGTCATAACAGTCTTCATAGAGATCGAGATTGATCAGCGCGTTGCCCAAAAGGCGGCCGATCAAAAATTCCATCGAGAGATAGCAGACCTTTTTGACATTGCGTTTGCGGTATTCATACTGCGTGCGCAGCCAGCGCTCGATCAATCTGTCCCTCAGGGAAAGGGACAGCGCGTAATAGACGTCCCAGTCCTTGACAGTAGTGGCGTCCTTGATCAGAGAATATTCCAGATGGCTGAGGAACAGCGATTTCAGGTCGTGAATGCCGCTCTCCGCCTTGTCCGCAAAGAATATGCTCTTATAGTCGTTTTTCTGTATGTATCCTTCTTTCATGCTTTTTACCCGAGGTTTGTAACCCTCTCTAAGTCCTTGTCATTAAATCCGCTGCAGTTTCCTGCAGAATACTATACCATCTCACAGGACCTGGAATTTGGTCAATATCTATTTACGGGACAGCGGATTTGGGGCAGGCGTTTTTTCCCCGATAAAAAAACCTGCAACGTGTCATCAGCAGGTATGACGCATTGCAGGTAATATATTGGATCTGGTGAATGCCAGATTTACTTCATCAGCACTGCTTTGAGGTTTGAGGTGGCGGAGCCAGTCCCGAGCCGGATCAGATACATTCCTGACGAACAGGATCTGCCACTATTGTCCAAACCGTTCCATCCGATCTCATGTTTTCCTTTGTGTTGAAACTCGTTTTTCAGTTGTCTGACCAACTGCCCTTTCAGGTTATACACATTGAGCGTCACCTTCTCGTCTTTGGCAAGTTCGTAGGAAATTCTGGTATGGGGATTGAACGGATTGGGATAACACTTCAGGTTCAGATCATTATACGGAGTGGGCGTATCAGGCTCATCCGGAACGGCTGTGACCGAATAATCCAGAATGCTTGTGCCCAGAGTATAATTGCCGGTATAGAGGTATCCGTTATCCCAGTGCAGCTGCATCGTGAACAGGTTCCACTGCATTTCATCGGTCAGGAACGGATTCAGGGGGTCGCTCAGGTCGTATTGCAGGATATGATTGGATCTGGGCAGGGACACCAGCATCACGTTTCCGATAAATTGCCCGACGATGGGATAGGGTTCATGGGGAAAGCTCATACTATTGATGATCACCGGATTTCCGGGACTGCTGATATCCGCCAGGTTGATCTGATAGTCGCAACTGACCGCTGCCAGATCTCCGGATCGTGTGATCCCGGTCGCCACTTCCACGGGCATTGAAATGGCGTTACCCGCAACAGGCAGTCCGGGATTGCTGACATTGATCACGAATAACGAGTCAAGATATCCGCCCGTGTAATAAACATGATTGCCTGAAACCATGAAATCCTGATTTATGCCCTGGATGGCGCATTCGCTCAATTGCTGGGGCAGATAAGGATTTGAGACGCCATAGATGCCCAGTCCGTTGGTATTGTATATCCCATAGAGAAGCTGGTCCTGGAAAGCGATCCTTCTCATGCTCCGGTCGATGGTGGATATGCTGACAGGATGGGCCGGATCCTGCAGACTGAACAATCTGACATGAGTTTGAGAGGCTGCATACAGCACGTTTTCATACATTTCAAGATCCGCAATATCGCTCATTCCGTTAGTGTAATAAGTATCGGTCAAAATAGGATTTTCCGGAATACTGACATCATAAGTGAATATCCTGGAATTACTTGATATATAGAGGTATGAGCCATTCTTAACCATACCGGTTACATTATCGACCGTGGGTATATTATTAATCAGGGGTGCAAAATCAGCATTGCTGCAGTCTATGACCAGCAGGCCGAATTTCCAGACGGAGGCGAAGACCAGATTTTCCCTGATGATCAGGTTATCCATCCAAAGGTGGCATTGATAGCAGCTTTCATATTCTATAGTGACGGGCGAAAGCATCTGGTAAACCCGCATCCCCTGGTCTCCGGCAGCCACATACAGCTTGTTTCCCGAGACATATATCTCATCGATCATTTCCCCTGCTGTCATTTGACCAATTTGAACAGGCAATGCTGCATTGCTGACATCATAAACCAGAATATTCCCATCCTCTTTACCCAGGTAAAGATATTCATTCTGCCATGCCATGGACACTGCTCCACCGGTAAAACTTATGCTTGAGAGCAATTGCGGCAGGAAGGGATCGGCTATGTTATACAGCTTGACCGTTCCTTCCCCAAGGATATACAATAGATTGTCCCGCAGCGCTATTTTAGGATAACTGTATTGGATGGGCAGGCTGGCAATTTTGACCGGCTGGGCGGGATTCTGCAGATCAATTATGCGCAGGCTGTCATAGCTTGCCACATAGGCAAAATCGCCGTTTATCCCGATTACCCTGCCAAACAGAGCCAGTTGCAGATTGCCCACAACGCTCATCTGTGCCGGATTCGTCACATCCACCACTTTCAGATATGAATTGGTGGTTGGCACAACCAGATAGTTTCCATACAAGGCAGAGCAGTTGGCCTGCATGCCTGATTCCAATGAGCCCGCCAGAACAGGATTGGCGGGATCTGCTACATTGATTACCTGTAAGCCTTCCGTGCGGCAGGACAGATATGCCAGGCTGTCGCGCATGACCATGTGCACGCTGCCGCTTTGGATGTAATCGCCTGTGTGATGATAAACCCCTGCCAGTAAACAGGGCAGAATGGCTGTGATGAACAGCATCAGCTTTTTGTGAAACATGTCGGAACTCCTTTTGGATTTTTTGTCAGAGATAAGAATCTGCTTCCTCAGCAGGATTTCAAAACTTGTCTCAGTAACAAACAATCCATAGTTATCCTTTGATTCCTTCTGTTGGTTTTGTTGTTGGCCCGTCTTTCAGACCCCACACATACTAATCAAACTTTTCTGTTTTACATGTCAAAATCTATTTATCTCTTATCCCTTTTCTGTGTCAAGAAATTTTTCAAACTCCCCTTTTATCCATTTTCTATTGCCCCTGACCTAACTCACTATCCTTCACTAAAATACCCGCTCTCCTGCTGATTGCGTTACCAACCGGGCCGGTATTTTTCCTTCCCTTTACCATAATTGCAAGTCATTATCCTCTCGGGTTCCAGTCGGGATCCAGTCGGATTAATCCCGACTGGATATCGAGAGGATTATGACAGGATTATGATTTGGATTTAAGGTTCGGGTAATGAGTTACGGGTTACGAGTTACGGGTTACGTGGT
>CAZWJK010000074.1:0-2875 GCA_964634035.1 uncultured Candidatus Cloacimonadota bacterium
CCGTGCCACAAAAACCCAGGCTGGACGCTTGTTACCTTTATGAGTGATTACGCAGTTTTAGCTCCATTGGATGGGGACTTGGAGTTCAAAGCCAATACCGGCAATTGATAGTATGCCAGACTCCGGGGCTTTGGACTTCAAGGAAGTTTGCGAACAGTTATAAATTCTCTATATGGATGAAGTCCAAGCGCCTGAAACCAAATACCCCTGATAATAAACGATGCGCTTGAACTCCATCCACTCCGTCCAACACTTAATCCGGTACCCGGAGTTCAAAGAAAAACTTACTTTCTTTATGAGTGATTGCGCAGTTTCAGCTCCATAGGATGGGGATTCAGATAGTATTGTTCTGACAGGTAGGGTTTGTCATACTTGCGGACATAGTGGTTGAGCAGGGTGATGGGAACGATCAAAGGCAGCAGTCCGGCGCGGTAGTTATCAATGAGTTCGATCAGTTCCGCTTTTTCCGCTGCGGTCAGGTCGGTCTTGAAATATCCCAGGATGTGCAGCATCACGTTCTGATGCCTGGCAGGAGTTGCGTGTTTCCGCATTGCTTCGGTGAGTTGCAGCAGGTATTCAGTTTGAAAATCTGATTGAGCATATTTCCTGACCTCTGCCACCAGTTTGCCCATAGACCTGTAATGCGCCGGGCTGTGTGCCATCAGCAGAAGTTTGTGGCGGGTGTGGAAGTTCACAATATCTCCGGCTTTAGGTTTTTGGGAGAGCATTTCCTGCCAGCGATGCCTGATGAAAATGCGCTCGATGAAGTTCTCGCGCAGGACGGGATCGTGCAGTCGACCTTCCTCCTCCACGGGGAGCAGTGGAAAGGATTTCATAAATTCACGCGCAAAGATGCCGACGCCCGTTTTGGCAGCGGCGCCGCCTTTGGCAGGATAGACCTTGACGCGCTCCATTCCGCTGCTGGGGGATTTTGCCTTAAAAACAAATCCGCAGAGGTTTTCTTTTGCCAGCTTGGCGATCCTCTTTTCAGACCAGGACAGCATTTGGGGTGTGATGTCTTTGCCCGTGTTGACTGTCAGCAGTTTGGGCTCTTCTGCATTGCCCACCAGGCGCATAGCTTCCCGCGGCACCAGCAGGCCGCATTCCACTTCCGGGCAGACCGGAACGTAGTCTACATAATGTCCCAGTTCGTCCACCAACCAGGAGTCATACTTGTGCTGTCCGTCATAGCGGACCTTGTTGCCCAAAAGGCAGGAACTGATGCCTAGCTTGATTTTCTTTTCCATCTTTCTTCCTCAAAAACATATCCTGTCAAAACTGAGTTTTTTGGCAAGTGATTTACTGCTGTTTTTGTGCTTTATGTTGACAAACCAATCAGTTCATAATAGCTAACTTTTTATAACCAGAGGGGAGAAAACTATGAAGAACACTGCCGAATCCCTATTGATCCAGACCTCTCATGATAAGCTGGAGCTTAAAAAAGGAGGGGGTTGCATCGGCTGCTTTGGTATTCCCTTCTTTGCGGCAGGGATATTTATGCTGCTTGCTACCATGCAGATAATTCCCTTTTCCAATGCAAAGGAAATGCCATGGTGGAGCTGGATTATTCTCTTTTTTATGGGTTTGATTTTTACGGGTGTGGGGGCAGGTTTGGTTTTCGGCCGCAACTGGCTTACCATTGACAAAACCAGACGACGCATCTACAAAGCCAGGGGCCTGCTTAAGCCGATGCAGGGTGAACAGTATGATCTGATTAATTATATAGCGGTCCTGCTAAGACATGATCCTGGAGATTCTGATACGGCGGAAAGATTTCCCATTTCTCTGCAGGCAGCAGATGGCAGAACAGAACTTGACCTGACCAGCTTCAGCAGTTACGGACCGGCTCTGGAACAGGCAAAACTGCTTGCCTCATTTCTTCGCTTCAACCTGGAAGACAAGACAACCGATAATCCAAGAGTCCTCAAGCCTTCTGAATTGTCAGCTCATACCGGTTCTTTTAAAGCAAAAGAACTGCCTGCAGTTGCCCAACCTTCAGAGCTTAAGTCAGATCTGCAGCACTTTGAGGATGAGCTGCAGATCCGCATTCCCGGGCCGCGTGTTTCTCCACTGATATTTATCGGTTTGCTGATCCCTTTGGGGGTTGTTGTATTCTTCGCCCCCGGAATGCTGACTTTTTTCACGGCTTCTAACACACCACTCATGGTGCAATTCTTTTTCATCGGCTTTGTCGGGCTGTTCTTTGTTCTTTTGCCCGTGCTCGAGGTTTTGGACGCGTTCATCCGTTCCCGCAGTTTTCTCACGGCAGTTACCGTAAATCCCGAAGGCATCAGCATCACACATAAGGCGGCAATCCGCAAGTATAATGTCCGTCTGGCGATTGCCGAGATCATTGATGTTGACTATGGAACCGGGGAAACAGCCTTCGTTTCTGCAACCGGTGAACATGGTCGGCACAGCAGAGGTAGAATGCCTGTGGGCGGACTTTCTGCTCCCTATACTGCGTTGCCGCGCTGGATGCATTGGCTGCAAAAATTCTCCAGGTCAAAGGGTATCATCATAAAAAGCACACAGGGATTGTATTGCTTCGGACAAGGCCTGCCTGATGAGGAGGTCATGTATCTGTATTCGTTGGTCTGCCAGTATCTCAGTAAGTAACACTTTGGGGAGTGATCATGTATCCGAATGAGACCTTAGCCCGCTAAGGTTTGCGGAATTTCCTGCGGGTCAGTGCAAAACCTCCGAATCCGCCTATGATGGCGATGTAAAAGCCAAAGTCATACCAGCCGCCGGTGTTGTTGGGCTCATAAATCCTGATCTCAGGATTGAACAAATGCCAGATTATGGATATGGGTGCGATCCAGCCATGCCAGATTCCGGAAAAGAAACCGGCAGGCTTGCGTTCCCAATGTCC
>CAZWJK010000074.1:2975-9108 GCA_964634035.1 uncultured Candidatus Cloacimonadota bacterium
TCCAGCCATGCCAGATTCCGGAAAAGAAACCGGCAGGCTTGCGTTCCCAATGTCCTGAACCCGGCGCGCAGGCGGTCAGTATAAATGTCATCAAAATCAGGATCAAACAAGCAGCTATAATTCGTTTCATAAGCGACTCCTATTTAGATTGAGGTTGGTATAAAACTTTTGTTGCTTTGGCAGTGGACCCTGTTTGCAGACGAACCAGATAGATGCCTGCGGTAAAGTATGTCCGGCCTCTATAAAGTGACAAAGAGGTTTGAGGAAGCCCTGAAGGTTTACGAAAGTGTCCGGGACAACTTGAACAACATCGGTATGGAAGATTCGGTTCCCATGGCGGATATTTTGTATCAATTGGCTTCTCTATTCAAGGTACTTGACCGCCCTCAGGAAGCCGAAGACCTATTTCGCCAATCTATAGCCAAATATGAGCAGGTCGCGCCCGGAATAGATCATAAGCAAGTTGCATATAAGGAATTTGCTGATTTACTGCACGATCAGGGCAGATTGGAAGAGGAAAAGGAAATCAGGCAGAAGATCACTTAATTGCCCTTTTCCTGCTTGCTGCGAATGGCCGCCGAGAAGAATCGTCTCATTATCCCCTCAAGGCTCCCAAGCAACAAAGAGAGAAAAGTTGTCTGCTAAGGTTTGCGGCATTTCCTGCGGGTCAGGGCAAAACCTCCGAATCCCCCTATGATGGCGATGTAAAAGCCAAAGTCATACCAGCCGCCGGTGTTGTTGGGCTCATAAATCCTGATCTCAGGATTGAACAAATGCCAGATTATGGATATGGGTGCGATCCAGCCATGCCAGATTCCGGAAAAGAAACCGGCAGGCTTGCGTTCCCAATGTCCGGAACCGGGAGCGCAGGCGGTCAGGATAAGGCTCAGCAGCACAATCAAGAGTATTAATCTCATTATTGATCCCCCTTTACTTCTCTCTTCGTGGGTTCAGTGTATTTCGTGGTCTTTTATATTAGTCAAAACAGGTAATATTCCCTCCTGCGCGGAAATGATAGCTATTCAACAATTTCGTGTGTTTCATATCTTTCGTGTATTTCGTGATCCTGATATCCTTGTTCTACTTCTTATCCTTGCGGAAGCGTTCTTTCTGCTCTTTGCTCATCTTTTCCGTGGCATACTGGATGATCAGGCGGGCAGCCGTGTTGCGGTATTTGTAAAGCAGATCTTCCACAGGCAGAGGAAGGATCTTCCAGAGTTCGCGCAAAAACCAGCCCATGCCCTGATGCACCACTCTCTCTGTATCAAGCATCAGAGGTTCCAGGAATTTGATCAGGTTTTCCGGCTTTTCCGTTTTACGCAGGCATAACAGAGTCACGGGAACAGCTCTGCGCGTCCAGCGCGAGGATGATTTTATCCAATCCTGCAGGTCATGATAGCCGATGATGCCTTTCTGGATAAACACAGGAGTGATCATGGTGCACAGTATGTCACTGTGTGCCCAATTGGTTACGCCATGGTCAAACCAGCCCTTGACTCCTTGCACAGTGTCCTTGTCAAAGTCTTTTACTCTGTTGTTGAGCAGCAGAATAGCCGTGCTGCCCATTTCATACTTGCCCTGCTTGAAAAACAGGTCTCCCAGTTCGATGATCTGCTGTATGGAAAGATCCGGATGCCTGGTCTCGATCAGCTTTACTGCTTCCTTAGAGGATCCATCGGCACAGCCCCAGGCGTCATAACCTTCCTTAAAATAGCGGGAATACTTGATCACGTTCTGCGGATCTGCTTTGGCAGAAAGATAGTCGATCGCAGTCTGCATGATGCTTTTATACATTTTTGCGTCTGTGATGTGCATTCAGTCTGCCTATTTTTCCAGGGTGGCGCGATAGGGAATGGAAATGTCAAAATGATAGTCACGCACGGTGTTGTTATCGAGCATAACTCTGATCACGTTATAGACCCTTCCGTTTTCCGTGTAGTCGGATTCTCCTGAAACCGTATAGGTCCTGCCTTCCCGGGTGATGACGTTTTCCAGGTAGTGGCGTTCCGCATCCTCGATCTTTTTGTCATCGGTGGTATTGATGATGATGGCTGTTTCGGTGGAACTTCCGTCCCCTCCCTGATAAAACGCCTTCCAGGCGGATGTGTTATAGAAGGGCAGATAGGAATGGGTGGTGCAGGCCGATAGCAGCAATCCCACTACCAGGATACAAAAAACTACTCCTCTCATGATTTCCTCCTTGCATTCTGATGCTATAAATACATACAAAAAAGGAAATCCCGCCTATGTCAATTTAAAACTTGCAGATGTGGTTTACACAGCAGACTGAGATTGGATCAGTATATGATAGTATATCCTGTTATTCTGACTTATTAATTCCTTATCGCTTTGACCTGATAAAACTTGTAAGGGCCAGGCACAGTGTGATGCCAGCTTGTGGTAGTGGAGGTGCCTACCTGATTAAAGGGACCAGAGGGCGAATCGCTGCCCATGATTTTAAAGTAATCACAGCTAATGGGATAGACCCAATCCAACCAGATCTGGTTCTGGTTCTCGTCATATGTTATCACCGGTGTTGGCACTCTTTCCAAATCCGTACCCCAGAAGATTCTGGAGTCGGGGTCATTTTCATAGTTGCCGCCATAGAAGTTGCCATTGGGAGAAGTGAAATGCACAGTGCCCTGGTTATTGGTTTTTGTTACGTTATACAAACTTACTCCGGAATAGAAGTAAACCATATTCATAGTAAGGGTTTGAGCGTTGTTAACAGTCAATAAGGTCCCCCCTGCAATTCCATTCTGATACATGCAATAATGCATGGGATAGGAAGAATTGACTATGGCTCCGGTTTTGATGTTCACGCCATATGCATTCATATACTCAAAGACCGCATATTGCGCTCCGATCGTACCTCCGGATTCTATATTGAATCCATAATAACCGGTGGAAATTCTTGTAATGTAAGCAGGAGTCATTGCCGTTCCAACCATTTCCAAAATTCCGCCGTTATACACAGTCAGGTTTTTGTTGTTAGCCAGTTTCAATTGTGAACCTGCGCTGAGAGTTATTTTGCTGTAGATGTGGCTGCCCACGTTAATAACCTTGCCGTTTGTATTAAAGATACCGTTTTCCACTGTCAATGATCCGTTTATTGCGATATCACTCAGAGCGGCAACAAAATTGGTGCCGTTTTTTGCGATAAACAGATGATCCAGATAAGAGCCGGTTCCCAAAGTTATGTTATTGCTGGTTGAGCCATACATTTCCAGAGTTCCTTCCGCAAAGGTGACATTGCCTCTTTGATCATAGAATGAACCGCCCAGTCTTAATAAACCACCGCCATCGATGCTGAAAGTAAACTCATTTATAACGGTCTGAATTGTGACGCCTTTATCCTTAAAATCGATGATGCCGCCATTCATATCAAAACCGCCCAAACCATTATAGCCCACGAAGCTGTTTGTCGTTCCGCCAAAAACATTGATGGTACCGCCATTGGTAATGAACCAGCCATTGACATCAATGTGGTCCAGTGCCCCCGTTCCCTGATAAAGATTGATTGTGCCGCCGGTGTCAACTTCAAAGTTGCCGTAAATGCCATCCTGACTGAGATCCCAGGCAGTGAAAACGCCATTGAAAACCTGTATTTTCCCTTGTGAACAGGTATATGTATTGCATTGCATATCAGCGCCGGTTTGGTTGACACGCAGAGCGCTGGCGCTTTTATTCAGCATGACGATGTTAAAAACTTCAGGATAATTGCAATATTGGTAGCCAATTCCATTAAACTCGACGGTCTGGCTGCCTGTCCCTTGAGTGAAGTATTCCGGACCAACTAGATTAGTCCAGTTCCCCGCCAGTTTGATATAATCAGGAGCGATAAAAGTGCCTGCTTCAATTCTGAAGTTGCCATTGATATCCAATAAACCGGTTCCGGTAACAGTGTTAGCGCGTGTGGGTGGACTACTAAAGTCTTCCCTGTCCGTATTCCAGGTTAGGATATCCTGTCTTGATTCATCCCTGCCGGCGGATTTATTGATGGTGACATTGAAGAAATTGCTACCGGGACTGGTTGTCATGTGCAATGTGGCGTCTGTGCTGCCATAGAGTTCTATTGTACCTCCGGTTGGGGTGAAATCGGTACGATAAACCGAGAAACTTCTGGAAGTGCGGATGGTACCGCCTGTGATATTTTCTGTAAAGATGTATGAAACGGGAACACTGATACCCTGATGAACGAAGTCAAGTATGCCGCAGGACATATTTAAAACTCCATAACCATCTCCTGAAAGATAGTTAACACCCTGAGTGCCGAAAACTTTAAAGGTGCCTCCGCTGATGGTGAGCGTGCCATACAGGTCGCAGTATTGAGCACTGTCCTGTTGGTACTCGATCAGGCCTGAACTCAGAGTTACAGTTCCATAAATACCTGGATCGACCAAGTCAACTGCGGAGAAGGTGCCGCCTGCTACACTTAGGTTACCAGCAGTCCAGTTGTAAGATGAGCAGTAAATTGTTGAACCTGTGGGCACCAACAAGGCTCCACCTGTTTTACTCAATTCCAGAATGTTAAAGGTTTCCGTGCTGAAGGTCTGGTCCAGGCCGCCGTTAACTACTACCGTTCCAGAGCCTTCAATAAAACCACCTGAACCGACATTGTTGATCCAATTGCCACGGATGGAAATAGAGTTAACTCCGGGACTGATATAACCGGATTGGATGGTCAGACTGGCATAGATCTGGATCGGGTAACTTAATGTCACGCCATATCCGGCAGATTTGTTGATGACCAGATTGTTCAGGTCATTGGATATATTCACAATATGGATGGTCTTGTTTACATTGCCTTCCATGCTCAGAGTGCCCTGGTTGAAGTTCATGATAGCGCCGTCATAGACATATAAGCTACCCTGAAGGATCGTTGTGCCTGCGTAATAGTGGTTGAATGTGCTTCCCGCCAGAACATATATATTTTCCAGAATTGTCAGGACTGCAGTGGAATTGCTGCCAATGCCGGAAGCAAAGCCATCGTCTTTGTCAGAGCGCAGACGATAGATTGAGGTTGGCGCATAAGTCCTGATGTAACCATGAATAGAGCCGTCCAGAGTCAGAATTCCGGTGCCCATATTGATAGTGCTCCCAATATGAAATTCCACATAGCGCTGCACATAGATATTGGCTGCAGTTGTAACATTGCAGGTAGAACCTATGTTAAACTTCAGGTCACGGTCCACATTCAGAACTCCGTAGCTGCTGTTCATGGTCAGAGTACCATTGTTTTCATAGTCATTGGCAACTGTCATTGTGCCATTATTGATGGTCAGATAAGCTCCGCCTTTCACTGTCAGATGATAACATGAGCCGGGATTAGTTGAAGTTATATATGGCCAGCGAATACAACCGGCAGGGATTTCCACATAGTCAGTCGGTCCTGGAACTGAGCTTTGATTCCAGTTGGAAGCAGTGTTCCAGGATGTGCTGGTACCGCCGTTCCAGATAAAGGGAATGGAATTCTGCAGGGTGAACTGCATGGTATTGCCGCCGGTGGCGCTGATGTTTGTAATGATCAGATTACCGTCGGGAGTGGTGCTATCATTGACCCAAAGCCATGGTTTGGGGTCGGTAAAATTATGAAAGGAAGTCCTCGAGGAATCAGCGGAAAAAGCTGCCCAATCCGGCTCCCCGTTGGTGTTTACTACTCCTCCTGGCCGGTAAACATAGACCTCGTCCGGAGGGCCGTCATGATTGCCGTCCCCGCAGGCAGTGTTGATGCGGTACACGATCAGGCCTGAACCGGGGATGCCGTTTTCGTATCTGCCTGTCCTTTTTCTATACTCGATCATATAATACTGGTTGGGGTTGGTCGAAGCAACTTTATAGCACGGATACGGATTGGACGGGGTCACTGCCGCTATGTCATACACAGTTGGTGTGGAGGTGGGTGTGATTTCATAAAGAGACGAAATCCAGTGACCGTATTTCCATTTCATGTAACAGAGAGAATGCTGAGAATTAGCGCTGTTCATCTGGTCCCACCAGCGACAAGGCGATATACCCGGCATGGAGCTTTCACTGGAATAATGATACAGGTCCGGGAAGCCAATGTTATGGCCCATTTCATGCAAAACCACCGAAGCGTCATATTCACCCCATTGGTCATCCTGAAAAGTCA
>CAZWJK010000074.1:9208-10544 GCA_964634035.1 uncultured Candidatus Cloacimonadota bacterium
TCATGCAAAACCACCGAAGCGTCATATTCACCCCATTGGTCATCCTGAAAAGTCAGGATGCAGTGCAGGACATCAGCAGTGTTGATCTCACCGCAATTGATTCCAAAAGTCCAGTAAGCCGGCCAGAGTATATTGCCCCAATTATCAGCTTCACCGCGTATGATCAGGACCAGGGCATCCATCACATCATTGGGAGGGCTGTCCAGATCAGTGTCAATCGTACCGGGAACCATGCCATCCAGATCATCCACGATCTCCTCGATCAGGAACCACAGCCTACTCTGGCCGATTCCGTCCGTTGTATAGCCAAGCTGATTGTCGGGATAACTGTAGGGCTGATACCATCCCCTGTTATGTGATACCTGTATGGAAACAACAGTGCCGTCAGTATCGGCTGCAGGATACAAGTAGGAAGTGATGTGCAGCCTGTTCAGGGATACTTCTTCATAGTATTCGCGCAGGGATTCTTCCGTATATGAATTGAATTTGTCAGCGTAATAGGTATAAGTCTCATCATTGGGAAACTCATATTCGTCATTGAAACGGACAAAGCAGACGATGTTATTGAAGGAGCCGGGATTGGGCGCCCGGTTGCCTGATGTGATGCTTTGCCAGGTCTGATCCCTTCGTGCTTTGGCTTCCGGATTTTTCAGAATCAGGTGAGGACTGATATTCAATCCGGCAGGATCGACTTCACCCACCTTGTAGGGTGAAGCCTTGATCGTTTCCCCGTCCGGGATGGCATAAACCGCATAACCGGTCTGCGGGTCCTTCAGGATTGTGTAGCCCTTGTCATCGTGGACTCGATGATAGTATTCATCACCGCTGACATAGAGGGAAAGCTTGGTGCCGTCAGGCTGGATGTGTTCTATGGGTTTGTCGGTGACAAGGTGAGCGGATAAAGATGCAAACAGAAACGCCAGGACGGTCATTAAAAGGGTCTTCATAATGAACTCCTTCGCCTGCCGAACGGCATAGAAACCCTCTGATGAATGATATTCCGATAAATCTAACAATCTAACCAAATTTTCAGTATGTTAATCTGACTGTCAAGATATTTATGCAGTTGTCTGAACTGATTTTTTCCAAATGGCTTGTTTTTTGTAATTTCAGCATATTATCCCTTCAAAACTCTTGATTACTATCTCCTATTGCTTAATTGACGCAGGCAGTCCAATACCCCGTGACCATATTCAATTCTTAATTCATAATTCTTAATTCTTAATTCACACAGCCGAAGCTGTGTGCCTCCTCCCCCCGGCCTCCTGCGCCCGGGCACAGGTGCTCAGCAACAGGTCAGCCGCTTGTCAGCAAGCTTGGTTTATGGTTTGAATGT
>CAZWJK010000075.1:0-10478 GCA_964634035.1 uncultured Candidatus Cloacimonadota bacterium
GCCGCCAGAACATCATCGACCATGATGCCCCAGCCGCCGGATAGTTTCTGTGACAGCTTTATGGGCTGCGGTTTGGCGATATCGAACACCCGGAATACAGCAAAGGTGTAGATCGCCATCAGGAGCGATTTAGGCAGAAACAGCACGCAGAGCAGATAGCCGGCAAATTCATCAATGATGATACAGCCCGCATCGTGGCCCAGTTTCTTTTCCGCTTTACCTGATATGAACACACCAAAAAAGAACAGAATCATCACTCCGGTTATCAGATAAAATACTCCGGGAAAGCTGTTGAACCAATCTGACGGAAGGCCTAAATACACCACAGCTGCTGTCAGGGTGCCAAAAGTGCCCGGCATAAAGGGAATGAACCCGATCCCGAACAGGGTGCTTAAGACTGTATGAATATCGTGTCTGATCGGGTTATTGGTGCTTTCCGTCAAAGCATTATCTCGATGTTGATTTCCTGTTTGAGCTGATCCACCCAGTCATCATAGACTTTCATCTGCTTTTGGGTCATGATGAATTCTTTGATCTGGGACTGAACTTCTACATAGCTAAGTTGGCGGGAGGGCAGTTCTTCCAGTTTTATAAAGAGATAGAAAGTGCCTTCATTGGCCAGCACTTCAGTGATTCCGCCCACCTGCAGAGATGTCAGCACTACCTTGAACAATTCAGGAAAATCAGCGGTTCCATATTCACCGATACTGCCTCCGTCCTTGGCAGAATCCTTGTCCATGGACCACTGCTGCGCCAGTTCAGCAAAGCTTTTGCCCAGCAGAAATTCAGACCTGATATTCTCCATCAGACTGCGTGTGGCAAGGGTGTCTGCTCCGGTGGGAACCAACAGCTTCAGGATATGACTGACTTTGATCTCGTCATTGCGCTTTTCGTCCAGACGGATCAGATGATAGCCATACTGGGTTTTGACGACATCGCTTACTTCACCGACCTTAAGTTCAAAAGCTGCATCCTCAAACGGTTTGACCATCATGCCTCTGGTGATGAAACCAAGGTCTCCACCACGCTCCGAACTGGGACATTCACTCATTAAGCGCGCCAGATCGGAAAATTTCTCACCGGAGCGCAGCCTTTCCTGAATGTCTTTGATCTCTCTTAGTTTCATCTGTTCGGTTTCTGGGCTGACCTCCACGTTGCGCAGGATCATTCCGATGTTCCAGGTCACGGGTTTGACTGCCAGAGTGTCCTTATTGGCGTTGTAGAATTCCCGCATTTCTTTATCTGAGACCATGACCTTGACCGCGATCTGACGCTTGTAGAATTCCTCTGCCAGATAGCGTTCCGTGTAGAGGTCGGTGAAAAACTTTTCCAGATCGCTGTTGGTCAGTTTCATTCTGCGGATCTCACGCTGGTATTCCTCTTCAGAACTGAATCTTGCTTTGATTCTGCGCATCTCGCCATCGACCTTGCTTTTAACCAGTTTATCATCCACTGTGTAGTTCAATTCTCGCGCCTTCTGAATGATTAGTCTGCTCTCGATCATCTGACCCAGCACATCGATCTCTTTTGTGCCTTCTGTCATCATTCCTGCGCTTCGCATCTGGTTGACCTGTTTCATCAGGTCGCTCAGCAGGATGACATCACTGCCCACTCTGGCGATGATCTTGTCCACCACTTCTGCGTAAAGCATTGGCAGCATCATGATCAGGATCGATATTATGAATAATTTCTTCATTACAGTTCCTTTTTTTATATCATCAGATAGACATCTGATTTGCTTTTCAGTTCACGCAGCAGATTGTCATAAACCTGTTTGCGCCTTTCGTCCAGAATTCTTCTTTTGATCTCATCCTTGAGCCCGTCAAAACCGGCTTCACCCGTTCCCTGCTCTTCTTCATAAGAGCGCAGGATATAGTAGCCGTTATCTTTCTGCAGAGTGACGATGTCATACAGCTTGACCTTGCTGACTGCCTGCCAGAATGTGCTGTCCGCATCGTTGGGAGTCACCGTGCCCGCATAGCCGCCGTTTTGACCCAAAGTTTCCAGGGAATAGATCTTTGCCGCATCCTCAAACCGGAGCCCGTTTATGATTTCCTGCCTGACTTTGGCAGCCAGGCTGGCATCACTCACATAGATCCTTTGAACCTTATAATTCATCAGCGGTTGGATGAAATCACCCTGATGGACCCTGTAATACTTGAACAGATCCTCTTCGCTGATGCGTTCCGCCTGCAGCCTGGCAGAGATCAGAGCGTTGCCCAAAACCTTCTTTTCCGCGTATCTGATCTGATTTTTAACTGCTTCCTCGCTTCCTAATCCCTGTTTCTCCGCTTCCTGAGCTAAAAGGGTCAGATTGATCCACTGTTGGATATATTCCCGTTTTTGTTCATTGGACAGGGCATTGAATTCAGCTTCGGAAAAATTCACTTTGAACTCTTCCATTGTCAGTGTTTCTTTCCCCACCTGCGCCACAATTTCACCTTTTTTCTCAAACAGGGAGCAGGCAGATAAACTGAGCAGAATGATCACGATAATAAAGCTGGTTTTCATATGATTCTTCAGTCACCTTTCAGGAAAGGCGTGGTATAATGTATCTTGATATATGGTTTCTTGCCGGCAGGCGCATTGGCTGAATGCCAGAACTCCACTTTGCCGAAATTCTGCATTTCCGCCGTGTTTTTGATTACGATGCCGTTGTTGCTGACATTACCTGAAGTAAAGCCTTGGATCACGGCAGTCACGTCAATCTTGACAGAGTCAGCGCTGATGATGGTTCCGCTGCTGAAGGTATTGGAGATGATCTGCAGGTCATTATCGGTCAGGACAGTCGGCACAGCCAACGTATCCATCTTAACCTGGTAGGGATAGAAATTGCATCTGACACTGCCATAATAGGGATTATCCTTCACAAACAGCACCAGTTCAGCTTTGTTGATGGTCATCCTTTTACGGTCCAGAGAGCTCAAAACCACCCCTTCCCCATCGGTAAAAAGTTCATCCTGCAGCGCAAACCGGAAGAACATCCGCTGCGGCAGCAGGTTTTTCAGTTTCCAGGCAGCCGTTGTGATTGCGGATTGATCGCCGGTTACCCTGTAACTGTCGATAAAAGCTCTCTGATTGTAGGTCAGGGTATCCGCGGAGCCGGGAACCTTATATTTAAAGTTGAGCAGCGCTCCGTTGGCAAGCTCGTTGGCTTTGAATTCCAGCCAGCCGCCATCCACAGTTTTTATGACCAGATTAAACCCTGTTACATTCTCCATTTTCCAGTTTTCTATCACTGCAGCAGGAATGCTGATGGCTAAGGTATCACCGGCGCTGCTGATGGAATCAGCCACCGTAAAATTAGGAATGCTCAGCGGACTGATATTGCTGTCCAGGATCATATCCGTGGAATCCGGTGTCCAGTGTTGAGCCAGTTTATGAAAGGAAAGCGCCAGAGGATTGCTGTCCAGTGGTGATCTTCTGGTCGCCACCAGTTTCAGGACAGGTTCGCCGATCACAGTCATCGTATCCCTCAGTCCTGTGAATCTCCATACTCCGATGGCTTCGATCCCGTCTTCCTCACCGCAGATAATGTAGCTCTCTGTTCCCTTGACCTTGCCCTCATGCGTATAGGAATATCCCAGACTGAATGAATCTGCGATGGCAATCCGGGGAACTATGCCGGAAACATTGTCTCCGGTCAGGTTGTTCTTCTTGGTACAGGCTGAAAACGACAGGATCAGGATCAAACCGATCAGCAATATGAGGATGCTGCCGAATTTCTTTCTTTCCATATATATAATACCTTCTTTTTTAGTTATATATTAAACTGTTGTATTAGTAGGAACGGTGGATATGGGCATAACTCCCGTTTCTCATTACTAAGCTCTCATATCCTATACTCTTATAAGACTCATTTCCCTGTGGAAACCTTGTGGATAACTTTAAACTTACCCCTTTTTTGTCCACCGAAAAATCTCGCTGAATTCCTTTTATCAGCTTATTCACACTTGTTCACACAGATTCCTGCACATCTGTGCATAAATCCATTGCTTTCAGGTTAACTTCCACTCTTCTAAGCATATATAATATCAGCTCCGGATCGTCTTGATCAGTTCTTCTATTTTTATCCGGAATTCGTTGTCTTCATTGAACTGGTTTTCAATCATGCGTTTGGCGTGCAGAACCGTCGTGTGGTCCTTTCTTTTGTAGTATTCGGCAATGTCCTTCAGGGACAGGGACGGGATCAGCAGGTTGGCCAGATACATTGCCACCTGGCGCGGAAAAGAGATGTTCTGCTTGCGGGTTTTGTCCACCAGTTGGGGGATGGTCAGGCCATAAGCAGCGCAGACTTTTTGCGTGATGTTATCCAGAGTGATGTCCTTGCGCACTTCCGAGATCATGTCGGAGAGAATGTCCCGCGCCAGGTCGGGAGTGATCTCTTCCGGTTTCAGCTTGTTATAGGATGAATAAGCCAATATCCTGATCAGTGAGCCTTCAAGGGCACGCACGCTGCTGGTGATGTTATCGGCGATGAAATTGATGATATCGTCGTCCAGTTTGACCTTTTCCGGATCCTGCTTTTTCTTCAGGATCGCCACCCTGGTTTCAAAATCAGGATTCTTCAGGTCAGCCAGTAGACCGCTTTCAAAGCGCGTCACCAGCCTGTTTTCCAGGTCCGGGATGTCTTTGGGCGGACGGTCGGAAGTCAGCACTATCTGCTTTTTTCGTTCAAACAAGGCGTTGAAGGTGTGGAAAAACTCTTCCTGCGTGCCTTCCTTTCTGGACAGGAAGTGCACGTCATCCACCAGCAGCAGGTCAACCTTGCGGAATTTATTGCGGAATTCACTCATTCTGTTGCCGCGGATGGCTTCGATCATTTCGATGGTGAATTCTTCCGAGGGAGTGTAGTAGATCTTGTAGTTGCGCCCGTTCTGCATGAGGAAATTGCCGATCGCCTGCATCAGGTGAGTCTTGCCCATTCCGCTTTCGCCGTAGATGAAGAGCGGATTATAGTTGCTGCCGGGTTGTTCAGCCACGCTATAGGCAGCCGAATAGGCAAAGTTGTTGTTCCTGCCAACCACGAACTGCTCAAAGCTGTATTTGTCGTTCAGGGTCTGATTTCCCATCACGCCGTTGCTCTGTTCCTCCGTCTTCGCCTTTTTCTCTTTGCTGGTGCGTTCTTTCTGCGGCACGAAGAGAATGTCATACTTCTTCTTGTAAATGGCATAAGTGATCTCGGAGAGCATATCCGTGTAATTGTGGTTCAGGTAGTTGGCGATAAAATGCGTGCCCACCTGAACGGTCATGGCGGTATCGGTCATATCGACCAGCCTGGTATCGGAGAACCAGGTCTTGAAAGTTTTGGAGGCTATGTTCTCTTCCAGTTTATCCAATATGTTCTGCCAAACGTCCTGATCCATAATCTCATTTCCTACTATTTTTCAAAGCTTTATCCACAAACTGTGACGGGACGGGACTTGCGCCAATTTTAATTTCATAACATCCTGTAAAATATGATAATTATAATTCATCCTGCCATCGGCTCCCCGTCTTATCCACCAAAGTTATCCACAGGCTGTCCACAAGTTTTCTGCAGCACCCTGCCTGTCAATTCCTATCTCTATCACTTTTCTGCACTTAGCGTCAGCGCTCAACACCGTCTTATGTTTTTCACTTCCTGCTATTTGTCAAGCAGTGATAATGCCAGCTTTTAGCTGTAGCCGATTTATGACATCAGAGGTTAGATGCTGCCTGATAAAAAGTTATCCACGCAAGTGGATAAGCTGTGGATAATTCTGTTTGAATTTTAATTCCCTGACTGACAGAGAGTAATCAAAACATAATTTTTCTCTCCATTTATTTTCCGTCTTTCATTTACAACTATAATCTCTGAAAAGTATCTGATTTATGATTAATTTGAGATTTTCCTGCCTGATACCTCGCAAGATGCAGATATCGTTTCAGAATAAGACATGATGTTGAAGGATTCGTTTATGGAGATCGGCAGTTTTACATATGAGGTTGTTTACAGTTTGATTTTGGCAAAAAGGTATTTTAATCCTCTCTGCTAAATTGTGTCACCTCTCCGAGGTTAGAATGAAGCTGAACTTATAACTGGGGTTTACACCCCAGCCTATGTTATGTCACCCCTGCGGGGTTTGAATGAACTGAATGTTTTACTGGGGTTTACACCCCAGCCTATGATCTTTCGCTCCTGCGGAGCTTTCCACTTTTCCACTTTTCCACGAATTTTCATGTTGTGTCGTAACACAGATTGGTAATCTGTTGGGCTCCGGTAATGGCATTGCCGGAGCTATGATTTGTAGCCCAGCTTTCCCTTCTCTCGTGCTCTTTTGCGCAGTCTTATCCATTTTATTTGTGGCACGGACAATCCTGTCCGTGTTTTGTTGTCTGGAATGTGTCACCCCTCCGGGGTTAAATTGAATATGAATGTTTTTACTGGGGTTTACACCCCAGCCTATGATCTTTCGCTCCTGCGGAGCTTTCCACTTTTCCACTTTTCCACGAATTTTCATGTTGTGTCGTAACACAGATTGGTAATCTGTTGGGCTCCGGTAATGGCATTGCCGGAGCTATGATTTGTAGCCCAGCTTTCCCTTCTCTCGTGCTCTTTTGCGCAGTCTTATCCATTTTATTTGTGGCACGGACAATCCTGTCCGTGTTTTGTTGTCTGGAATGTGTCACCCCTCCGGGGTTTATCCAAAGCTGATTTCCGTTTTTCCGTTTTTTCCGTGTCTTCCGTGGTTACAAACTAAAATCTCATGTTGAGCGAAAGATTGAGCTGAGAATTTGATATATCAGCTTTTAGGTTATCAATTTCGCGGTCGTAACTGCCGTAATTATTCTTGTACATCATCTGGATTAGATATATCTTTGAGATATTGATTCCTGCTCCAATACCCCAATACAAACCTCCAGAAACTTCAGCATCGCCTTCAAGATAATCTTCATCAGCAGTCATAAAATTGTATCCAATTTGTCCAACTAATTCTGGAAAGAATTTCCGTTGAGATGCAAGCTGATAACGGATAATACAAAACAGAGGTATAAATCCCATTTTGCCATCCAGTCCTTCAGGCGGGAAATCCACCATTCGCTGTACTTGATATTCGGCTCCCAGTCCTAAAAGAAATGAGTTAACAGGTACTAGATATTCGATAGCAGGGGAGATCCCTAAACTCACATCATAATCAGCATCATTCAGTAAAGATTGTGAAGAGAAATCATAAGCATGGTTTCCCATGGCATCAATACCTATTCCAAACTGGAACACGCCGAAACAGCCAACGGCAAGCAGTGAAAACAGAATAAACAGTACAGTAGCTTTCATTTTTACCTCCAAACACGCTGATTTCATGGTCGGGAATCGGTTTTATCTTGTCAAGGTTTTAGTTTGCCAAAAGGATATGTGATCCATATTGCGAAAGAGTGATCCCAATAGGGTCAGATCTTCTCTCAAACCTGAATCATCCATAATTGAAACCTTTGGAAAACTTGGTTTCCGGCTGCTGAATTCCTGTGCCCGGGCGCAGGTGCTCAGCAGGAGGCCGCCAGGAGGCTGCCCTGTTTCAATTATGGAAAACCGCTCCGCGGTTTAACAAGTTATCATTATGCTCTTAATACTTCAGAACTTTGGCAGTGGAGATGTCTTTATCATGTCTTGCCCTGATGATATAAACCCCGCTGCTGACAGATAGATTGGATGCATCCTTGCCGTCCCAGGTCAGTTCAGACGATTTCACATCTTTCCAGGTGCGGACAAGCTGGCCTTTGATGTTATATATGGAGATTTCATCCATACTGGTTTTGTTGCTATTTGAGATTTTCAAGTTATTGCTGAAGGGATTAGGATATATTGCTATAACTGAATCAGTTAAGATACTATATTCATCTGTATTAGAAGTTATTGTTTCCCAATTAAAGAAATCTGTATTGCTCGCACCGTAAGACATGTACTCAAATCTGTAGATCAATAGACCTTGATCATTAAACTTCAATGCTGGCGGTCCGTTTCCGATTGAAATTGTATAAATAGAATTTGTAGTGTCGAAAGAGCAATAGAATGTATTATTTGGTATTACCTGCCAGTTGTTGTTGCTCCATTCAAAAACCATCACCGAGTCAGCAGCAACACTTCGATCAATAATATAATTCAGGGATTCAGTGCCAAAGACCTGGCTGTGTAAACGGAATTTATTAAACTCCAATGGCTTATTAAACACAACAGGATTTTGGTTGTAACAAGCAAAAAAACACTTGATTGGCACCCAATTGTTATCCAGAAATCTATATACATATGAATAGTTAAATTTACCATCAGGAGTATAATAAATCAGATAATAATACCTATTATTATTCCAGCCCCCGGGGAAATCGTAATATATACTGTCAGGTTTTCCCGGAGACTGATAATGGAATTCATAAAATATGCTGTCAGTATGTGTGACTGAAGTCACATTATATTGCTTTGTAGCAACAATATCATCATCTTCATTCATTATAAAAATCCAGCGCTGTCTTTCAACTCCCAATGAATCACTTTTTATGTAGGTTATTTTTGTCAGATCATTATCTTCATACGAGTTATAAGAGAAATTATGAAAATATGAATTATAATATTCACCTGATATGGAGAAAGTGTATAAATCGGTTTGAATAGAGCTGATTACATAAGGCTGCATTGACGAATAAGTATATATATTTTCATAGTGTTGATACAAGCACGCTTCATTATCATTATAATGATTGTCATGCCGTATTATTCTTGGGTAATCAATACGCATACCCTGCAAAATTGATGCATACAAGCAGATGGCAAAAATCAGTTCAAAACAGTACTTCAACCTTATATTCATAATCCAGTCCTCTTCTAAACCACATTATCAATATTTTATAGTTTTAACGGTCGTTATATGGTTTCCTTGTTTGGCTTTGATCAGGTAAACCCCACTGCTGACAGATAGATTGGATGCATCCTTGCCGTCCCAGGTCAGTTCAGACGATTTCACATCTTTCCAGGTGCGGACAAGCTGGCCTTTGATGTTATAGATGGAGATTTCATCCATACTGGTTTTGTTGTTGTTTGAAATTTTCATGCTACTGCTGAACGGGTTTGGTGAAATGCTTAACTTCAAACCGGCTGAGGGTATGGACTCATCCAAAACATGAGTGTTTTCATCTATCCAGACATAATAGAAATCCGTGTCTGAAGGATGCAGTATATCAAGATCGCAATACCAATTGTAATATTTGATTAATCCATTCGGGTAATAAGTTACTGAATCCATGTATGATCCAAACTGTGGCATGGTGAGCCAGATATCATCCTGAAGGCTAACATCCTGGAAACCAACCGTTATGCTTGTATCACTTATATAATATGTGTATACCAGACGTCCAACCCAATTCCAAAGACTATCTGCATATTGATAAACAGAAAGTGAGTCGATCTGGTAAGCGTTAACAACATCAAAAAATATAAAGCTCCTGAAATTCCAATATGGTTCTTTTTCTTTGACCAAGAATGAATCAGGTAAGGTGTTCTGACTATAATTGTATACTAGGCGAAACTTGAGATTCCAAGTAAGTGAATCTGATGAATTTAATCTGGTTTCAGATATCTTCCGGTTATAAATATCATATTCAGGAAGATATCTCCAATAACCGCTATACCAATCCCCCCAATACTGGGGATTACGATAATGCACAACCTCACTCAGTTTTCCGTAATTATCATACGTCCAATCAGACCTGTAGTACAAATTCATGCCGTAATATGTTGCATAGGAAAGGAATCTGTCGTTATTATCTTTGACTATAACATCAAGAATGGTAACTGAACTCGCTAGGTGGCTCTGTTGAATGATATACCTATCATCTAAATATGTAATTGAGCCATTATAATCTATTGTGGCATCGATCTCTTCACCACCCCATGAGTTGGAGTGCACATGCACGGAATCTATCAATTGGGGATTCTGACTATTGTAGATATAGTGATAACTGGTGTTCAATTCGGATGGACCTCCGGGTCCGCTGCTATAATATTCAGTTGAATAATTATGCAGACGCCATACTTCTCTGGACAATCTCTCACAATACAGATGGGATATTGCTGCAGCGAAGAATAACAAGGTAACTATCAGGACTAAATGCCTCATAAGACCTCCATCAAGATATCTCATGTTAGGTATATGGTTTTATCTTGTCAAGGTTTAAGTTTTCCGAAAGATGATGTGATACATTTTTAGTAAGATTTAATCCCATCGGGATTTCTCATTTCATTTAACATGAGCATATGTCTGCAAATAATCCCTTCGGGATTTTATATTCGTTAGCCAGTGACTTCAGTCACTGGGCAGTAAAGGGCAAATGAAAACCCCAGCGGGGTTTCCTATTGTGTTGCCTCAATAATGTATGATTTAAATCAGCCGGTTCCTGTTTGGATAATGGGAAACCCCTACGGGGTTGATCCTTTTTCTATGCGTACCAGTGGTTAAAACCACTGGCTA
>CAZWJK010000076.1:0-10461 GCA_964634035.1 uncultured Candidatus Cloacimonadota bacterium
AGGATGAAGCCGATGGATTTTCCTTTGAAGTATTGGTGCAGTTGCCTGTCCATCTGCATGAGCTTGCCTTGTCTGGCCAGATCGGCAAAGTAGCGGTAAAAAGCATGATTGTAACCGGCTGTCAGTTCATCGCTGCCCTGTCCGTCCAACAACACTTTGACGCCCTTTTCCCTGGCAAGCTGCATCACTGCATACTGCGAAACAAAGCCTGCTCCCACCGGCAGATCATTGTGCCAGGTTGCTTGTTCGAACCACTCGATGGTCTTGTCAGGAGCAGGAGAAACCAAATGCGAGACGGAACCTGTCTGCTCTGTGACGTGCTGTATCCACTTTCTTTCATCCAGGGCTTGGTCTTCGTCATAATAAGAGGAAAAGGTCTGGAAGGGTTTATCAGTCAGCTTTGACGCCGTGCAGACAATGGCGCTGGAATCCATCCCGCCGCTTAAGCAGCTTCCAACTTCGACGTCACTGCGCATCTGCAGTTTGACGCTGTCCAGAAAAATGCTTCTGTACTGTTCCACCGCCTGCTCAAAACTGAGCTTGCTCTTTTCAAAAGATGAAGCATCCCACTCATCGTAGCAAAAGGTCTTTAACTGCTTGTCTCTGATGATGATGTAGTGTCCCGGACGCAGCGCTTTGATCTGCCTGAAATAGGTCTCCTCGCCATAGGCGAGCAAAGCATTGATCTTCAGGCTGCGCCACAGCATAGGATAGTTGAGTTCCTTGTTTAGCGGGCAGGCCAGGAGCTGTTTGATCTCTGAACCAAAGCAGAATGATGAGTTATCAAAGCTGTAGTAGAAAGGCTTGATGCCATAACGGTCACGGGCGCAGAAAAGGACATTTGCCTTCAGGTCATACAAAGCAAATGCCCACATCCCAATGAACCGCTTCAGACAGTCCGTGCCCCACTCTTTGTAGGCGTTCAGGATGACTTCCGTATCCGTATGCGCGTCAAACTGATAGCCCAGCTTTTCCAGTTCTGCTTTCAACTCCAGATAGTTATAGATCTCACCGTTAAAAACAATCCAACACGAGCCGTTTGAATCTGCCATGGGCTGATGTCCTTTGGCGGAAAGATCCAATATGGAAAGGCGCCGGAATCCCAGAGCCAGGTCAGCATCCATCTGAACAGGCAAGTGAGGATATGAGGATTTGAGTTCAGCGATGGTTTCAGTGCCTGCTGCGGACACAGCTCTCCCCCGCTGCGTATCGATCAGGCAATAGCCTTCGTCATCAGGGCCGCGGTGCCTGACCAGACTGGTCATTTTCAGCAGCAGGTCCTGGTCAGCCGGCTTGCCGTTTAAGTTATAAATACCGCAAATTCCGCACATGCAAAATCAAGCTAAAAAACTCTTTATATTAGTCAATCCATTTTTGGACAGGCCTTTCTGATTGATCGGCTGAATCTGTGGTTTCATTTGTACTTGACAGCATAACTGCCTGCAGAAATTGGTTTTAATATATTAAACAAAGGAGTTGCCTTGAAAGCTAACCGTTTTGCCAGAGTACATTGCATGAAAGAAGCTTTGTATGTGGAGCTTTACAGGCAACATCCCATCATAATTGACGATGAGGAGGTGCTGGTGGAACTTTCCGTGTTCACCGCCTCATTGGAATCGCCCCTGCCCCTTTAAACCATTTCATATTAACATATTGCATTGCCTTTGGGCACTCTTGTCACGCTGGTGACAGCTTTTTATTCATCCTGCCAAAGGGATTGGTTTCTCTGAAGGCAGCCTGAAGTTTTTCTAACCTTTTACCCTTACAAAAAAGCGAGGTGACTCATGCAAGCTTTGGGCAGACAGATCTTAGCCGAATTCTATGACTGCAACAGCGAAGCACTGAAAGACGAGAAATACATTGAAACCACCATGGTGGAATCCTGCATTCGCGGCAAGGCCACCGTGGTGACCCATACCTTTCATTCCTTTTCTCCGTTTGGAGTGAGCGGTGTCGTGGTGATCGCCGAATCCTACGTCGCCATCCATACCTGGCCCGAATACAACTATGCCGCAGTGGATATTTTCACCTGCGGAGAGACCATCGAGCCCTGGATCCTGTTTGATTTTCTGAAGGAGAAACTAGGCAGCAGCCATGTCAGCCAGATGGAACTGAAGCGCGGCCTGTTCGATGTTGGCGATGCCAAGCTCAAGTTCAAACCAGATCAGGAAACAGAGGTGGCATGATGCCTTACTGGTTCACGGAAAAGCATACTCCAACCCGGGGCCTGACCTTTCAGGCGGAGCAAAACCTCTATCAGGAAAAGAGTCAGTATCAGATCCTGGATATTGTCCTGACGCAGGATTTCGGGCTGGTCATGCTGCTGGACGGCGTGATCATGGTCACGGAAAAGGATGAGTTTGTCTATCACGAAATGCTGGCTCATCCTGCTCTGTTCACACATCCCGGACCGGAAAAGGTTCTGATCATCGGCGGCGGTGACGGCGGTACCCTGAAACAGGTCTTGCGCCATCCAGGCGTGAAGAAGGCTGTTCTGGTCGAGATCGACGCAATGGTGGTCAATGCTTCCAGTCGGTTCTTCCCCACTCTGGCAGAAGCATTTGACGATCCCAGGGCAGAAGTCCTGATCGAGGATGGAATCGCCTATCTGAAATCGAAACGGAACGATTTTGATGTCATATTGATCGATTCCACCGATCCCGTCGGACCGGCGGCAGGGCTTTTCCACAGAGAGTTTTATGCTGATTGTCATAAAGCTCTGAAAGACGACGGCATCCTCACCATCCAGTCGGAAAGCCCCTGGATCCCTGATCTGCAGAACGTGATCAGAACTGCGCATCATGATCTGAAAGACCTCTTCCCCATCGTGATGCCCTATACGGCAGCGATCCAGACCTATCAGGCAGGGCTTTGGCTGTTCCAGATGGCAAGTAAAACATATCACCCATTGACTGATTTTAATGCTGAAAGAGTGAATGGATTTGATTTCAGGTATTACAATGAGGAACTGCACAGGGGTTGTTTTGCCTTGCCGCAGTTTGTGAAAGAACTGCTCACATAGGGGTCGATAAAACATCTTAGAAAAAAGAAAGCCGCAGGTTAGTGCGGCTTATCTTTTTTGGGGTATGGGGAGGAGTTCCTTGCTTTACTTGCCTTTATGTTCTTTCTTCATTTCCATATTATTGTGCATTTTACCGTCTCTCATGCCCATTTTTCTCATTTCTTCGAATTTGGCTTTCTGTTCGGCGGTCAGTTCTTTCATCATGGCCTGGTGATGGTCCACCTGGAGGTTGGATATTTCAAGTTCCAGATCAGCGATGGTCTTGTTGATCTGTTTGACTTTGGTATATTCTTCGGCTTTCATGGCTTTTTCTTTGTCGATCTGCAGGTTTTGCATTCTGGCTTTGTTGGTATTCATCTGCTTGGCATGTTCAGCTTTGAGGTTTTCCAGTTTCTTGATCTGGGTTTCGGTCAGGTTGAGTTCTTTCATCATGCCTTTGTCCCAATTCATCATTTGACGACCGGGCTGGGGATTATCCACGCCCTTGCCTTTCATCATCGGCTGTTCTTTGCAGTCGCCGCAATTTTCACAGTCGTCTTTCATCTGGTGTTGTCTCATGTTCTGAGCGAACAGCATGAAGCTGAGCGTCATCATCAGGATCGTGATCAGGATTATCTTTCTCATTGGTTTTCTCCTTGTTGAGTTTTTTCTTTATCTATGCTTTTTGACCTGTCATAATCAGGCCTGTGGTCTCTTTTTCTTTCCAGTATCTTCTGGAAATAGTCTTTTGCCTGTTCAGGCGTCATCTTCTTGCGCAATTCCAGCATTGAGGTTCCGATCTTGGATTCCAGCTTTTCCTGAGCGGCCAGGGAAGTCTGCATGGCGGCCAGGACTTCCTGTTCATTAATGTTTTCTTTGCTGAGAGCTTTGATGAATTCCCTGCGTTTCTGCATGAATTCGCTTCTCAGTTGTTTGATCTCGTCCCGGTTGGCCAGAGTAAATTCAGGACGGGCCTTGTCTCTGTCTTCCCTGGAGAAGCGGTGTTCTGCCAGTTCCCGAGCCGGTCTGCTGTCTGCCGGGCAGAAGGGCATTCTGCCAAAGAATGATGTGTAGAGAAAAACGCCCAGCACTGCCAGGTTGAAAGCCAGCGAGACAAAAAGTAAAATAACTATCCAGCGTTTGCTCATTGTGTACCTCCGGACAGGTTCAAATCAGTGGCGAGACCGTGGTCTCCGAAGTTGCTGTTATAGCTGTAAAGCTCCTGATTTTCAACGGTTTGGGCAGGAGCGCTGAAAGTCCTGATCCCGATCAGGGAACCGACATACAGGCTGAGCAGGATCGCCAGGGTGGCGGGAACGGTCTGCCAGCGCACGCGCACTTCCTTTTTGTGATAAACTGGTTCCCTGCGGTTGATCTCGTCGATGATCCTGTGATGCAAAAAGGCCGGAAACTCCTTTTGGGGGATGGAGTTCATGAGACGATGAAAGCTTTGGTAATCGTCTATGAGTTTCCGGCACTCAGAACATTGACGCACCTGTCCGCATTGGCTCAGGAAAGCTTTCAGCTCTGTCGCCTGTTCAGGCCTGAGCTCACCGTCCAGCCAGGGAATCAGCAATTTTTTGAATTTACGGCACGTCATTTTATTCACCTTTATCCTTGTTCGGCAAAAGCCGAATTTGTCTGTTCATAACTTGATACATTCTTTCCCCCGTTTTCCTTTATTATTTTTTTACGGAGCAGTTTTTTGGCCCTGACCAGGAGTGATTCAACGGCTTTGACACTGATTCCGAGCCGGGCGCTGATCTCTTTGTAGGACAGGTTGTCATAATACTGCAGGTGGATCACGGTGGAGAGTTTTACGGGCAGTTCCTGAATGGCTTTGTTGAGAAAACCGTAATCCGGTTCAGAGCTTTGGCCTGACCTGTCCCTCAGGTTCTGAAAGTCTGCCGGAGCTTTGAGGATCATGCGTTTCTGATGCTTGATCCAGTTCAGCGCCATGTTGTGCGCCATTCTATAAACATAGGCGGTGGCAGTCTTTTCCTCGATGTCGCCGATCCTTTCATAGAATGCCAGGAAGACATTCTGCAACAGGTCATTGGCGTCATCATCGACCTCTACGAATCGCAGCAGGTAATTATAGATCCGCTTTTCATTTTCGGTCAGAAATTTCTCAAAGCTTTCAGGTTTCATTTTTCTCCACTAATCCATATACTAAATACCCTGCCTTTTCCTGCAAGACAAATTTTCCGGACTCAGCATAATCCGGACGGGATCAATTCTCTTGTGTCTCCCTTTGACCGCTATTGGTTAGCCGGAGGTGCTCAGGGAGAGGCTACCCGGAGGCGGCGAGGTAAGCAGCAAAGTTCATTACTGCAGGAAGTTGGAAGAAAGGATGTATAATGGACAGCGAAAAAGATTGACTGCTGAACAGATTATGGTTTATTGTTATGCAATGCCCAAAAAGCCAATCGGAGTCGATATGAAGTCAGCTTTTGTGTTAATTCTGATGCTGGGCGTATCTTATTGTCTGAGCGGGTTTTCCGTCTTTCTGCGCAATGAGGTCGCCGCCACGGGAGTGTTCTATTTCGAGCACGAACAGGATAAGGCCGACCTGAGTCTGCTATATCAGCCGGAACTTAATGTCTCACATAGCTTTAGCCCTGATTTCAGTATGGTGGGCCAAGCCATGGGCAATGCTCTGATCCGGCAGGTCTTCCGTCCAGGGGATGATGATTTCACGCAGAGGGGAAAGCTCTACCGCCTTTGGCTGAAAGCCGGCACTCCGCAAATGGAGGCCAGGCTTGGCCTGCAAAGGCTTAACTTCGGCTCGGCACAGATCCTGCGGCCGTTGCAATGGTTCGATACCCTCGATCCCACCGATATTCTGGAACGCACCGAAGGCGTGCAGGCCGCCCTGCTGCGATACTATTTCCTGAATAATGCCAATCTCTGGCTCTGGGGCATCCGGGGCGAAGGCAAAACGCACGGACAGATGCTAACTTACACCAAAGAAAACACTCCCGAACTGGGTGGCAGGATCCAGTATCCGCTCTCCAAGGGAGAATTGGCTTTGACCTTCAACCACCGGTCCGAGACTCAGATCATGGGTCAGGATACCGGTTCTGAAACCCGGGTCGGCTTGGATGCCAAGTATGACCTTGAGTTCGGGATCTGGGCTGAGGGTTATGTCTCGATCCCGGAGGATTATGAGATTTTAATACCTGCTTATACTGATTCTCTTCCGCTTATTTTTCTTCTGGAGAGCAAATATCAGGTTCCTCTCACCGTCGGACTCGACTACACGATAGGAATCGGCAACGGAATTTACACGATGGCTGAAGCGCAGCTTTGGTCGGAAACGGAATCATCTCTCCATAAATTAAGCGGGGAATACTTAACTTTCGCTTACACAACCAATTATCCCATCGGCTTGCTGGATACAATCCACTATTTCGGAACGGTTAAAGACGATGCCACGGTCTCAACGCATAGCGTTATCTGGCGCCGGAAATATGATCGATGGAGCTTTGATGCGTCCCTGTTTTGGGATGCGGGGACTCGGCACAAACTGTATAACTCACGCGGTATCAAACTGATAGCTTCATATGTATTCTAAAAGGCGGTAACCATGTCTGAAATTCTTATACAAACCAAAAAGATGACCAAGTATTACCCCACCGGCGAGGGTCAATTTGCTGCCCTGAAAGATGTTACGCTTGATATCAGGGAAGGCGAATTTGCCGGTATTGTCGGACCCAGCGGTTCGGGTAAAACCACGCTGCTCAACATCATAGGCTCTTTGGACAGCCAATCGGAAGGCGAAGTCCTGGTCCTGGGACAGGAAGTTTCCAAACTTTCAGCCAAGGAATCTGCCAGGTTCCGCAGCAATCAGATCGGATTTATCTTCCAGACCTACAACCTTTTGCCGGTCTATACCGTCTATGAAAACGTGGAACTGTCCCTGCTGCTGCTTAAGATGAATCCGGAAAAGCGCAGGCAAGCAGTCATGGACGCTCTGGAATGGCTGGGCATAGCAGACAAAATGAAATCCCGTCCCAATCAGCTTTCAGGCGGACAGAGCCAGCGTGTTTCCATTGCCAGGGCCATGGTCAAAAAGCCAAAACTTGTTCTGGCTGATGAGCCAACCGCCAACCTGGATACGGAAAACTCAATGCGCATTCTGGAAACAATGAGCAGGATAAATCAAGAATTGGGCACCACCTTTATCTTTTCCACCCATGACGAAAAGGTGGTCAAGCATTTGCACAGAGTTATCACCCTG
Organism: uncultured Candidatus Cloacimonadota bacterium; assembly: GCA_964634035.1. Classification (GTDB taxonomy): domain Bacteria; phylum Cloacimonadota; class Cloacimonadia; order Cloacimonadales; family Cloacimonadaceae; genus UBA5614. The sequence goes on from CAZWJK010000076.1 coordinate 7,245, forward strand.
ATAGACGGAAAAGTGGCGAAAGATGATAACAGGACTGGCGTTTAAGAATATTCTGGGCAACGGTTGGCGCAGTCTGATCAATGTCGTCATCCTGTCCATCGTGCTGACAGGGATGATCTGGATGCAGGGCATCTATGACGGGTGGGGCAGACTGGCCAGGAGACAGATGCAGGAATGGGAATTCGGCTCAGGCCATTTTGTGCAGAAGGATTATGACAAATATGACAGCTTCACCTGGGATGACAGCCAGGCTGAAATCCCGTCCTCGCTGCAGCAGTTGATCAAAGATGATAAAGCGGTCCCCATATTGTATTCCTCGGGAGTACTTTATCCGCAGGGCAGGATGACACCGGTGCTGGTCAAAGGCATCCCGGCGGGACAAACTGTGCTGAGCATTCCATCGGCAGAGCTTAAGGAAACAGATACCACATCAGGTTTTGTGCCTGCCCTGATCGGCAGCCAGATGGCAAAAAGCTCACGTCTGCAGGAAGGCGATATCGTCACTTTGCGCTGGAAGGACGTAAATGGCGTCTATAACGCTGCCGACCTCATCATTGCAAGAGTCATAGCAACGCCTGTGCCCACGGTTGATGTGAGTCAGGTCTGGATAGATTTTGACCGCCTGAACGAAGCCAGGGCTTTGGAAAATAATGCCACCATATTGGTATTCAAAAACAAACCCGAATCCACCGACTTGGGTGCAGACTGGAGATATGTCAGCACCGATGAGGCGATGGCAGGCACTGATGCCATGATAAATGCCAAACGGGCAGGCGGATATGTCCTGTTTACGCTATTGCTCTTTTTGTCTATGATCGCCATTTTTGACACGCAGATCCTGGCCATCTTCAAGCGTAGAAAGGAGATCGGTACCCTGATCGCGTTGGGGCTGACCAAACAGCAGATCATCAGGCTCTTTACCCTGGAGGGTATTTTATATATGATAATGGGGACCATTTTCACGGGAACGGTAGGGTTGCCCTTCTTCTATTATTTTGCCACCAAAGGATATCCCATACCGCAGGAAATGACCGGTTACAACATCGCCGGCATGTCCGAAGCGATACAATGTTACTATTCACCCGGCATGGTGACAACCACGGTTCTGATCGTTCTGGCGGTCACCGCTTTTGCCAGTTGGCTGCCGACTGCCAGGATAGCACGCATGAAAGCTACGGATGCTTTGCTGGGTAAGGTGTAGGGAAGAGGCGTAGATGTTGAAATTTATTCTGAAAGGCCTGCTCCGGGATCGTTCCCGCAGCTTTTTCCCCATTCTGATAGTAACTGCCGGAGTTATGGTGATCGTTTTCATGGCATCCTATCTGGACGGTTTTGTCCGTTCCATGCTCAATCAGAATGCCAGATTCGAGACCGGACATCTGAAAATTGTAACCAATGCCTATGCTGAAAACATCTCCCAAAAACCTTATGACCTTGGCTTCATAGATATGGGCGACGAGATGGATGACTGGAAAAAGGACTTTCCAGGAATCCGCTGGACTCCCAGAATTTATTTTGGCGCACTGCTGGACGTTCCGGATTCGATAGGCGAAACCAGAGAACAGGGCAATGTTTTTGGCCTGGCTGTTGATCTTAAAGATGAGACCGTGGTGGATGATTTCCGCCTGCAAGAATCTCTGGTGCGGGGCAGATTACCCCAAAAACCGAACGAGATCATCCTGAGTGAGACTCTGTTTGACAAACTCGGTTTGGCATTGAATTCCACGGTCACTTTGCTCGGTTCCAGTTTCTTTGGAGCCATGAGTTTTGCCAATTTCTCCGTCTGCGGGACCGTTACCTTTGGCGTGGAAGCCATTGACCGCAGCGGCCTGATCGCTGATATTGAAGATGTCAGAACCTTTCTGGACATGCAGGATGGCGCATCAGAATACTTTGGCTACCTGCCCGGCGGCGAATATGACGATGAAACAGTGCAAAACATCAAGCAGCAATTCAATGCCAAATACAATCTCGGGGATGAATTTGATCCTGTCATGCTGGCCCTGACCGATCAGAACGATCTGGGTTTTTTGCTGCTCTATATGAAATTTGCCATGGCGCTGATCAGCTTTGTGTTCGTCATTATCATCGGCATAGTTCTGTGGAACGCTGGACTGATGAATGGGATCCGCCGCTACGGAGAATTCGGTCTGCGCCTGGCGATGGGTGAGAGCAAGGGCCATCTTTACGGATGGCTGCTCATTGAGTCTCTGGTCATCGGCATCATTGGTTCCGTCATTGGTGCCGCCCTCAGCATTGTGGCGGTTCTTTACTTCAAGGACAAGGGATTCAACTTCAGTGCCATACTGAAGGATACTTCAATGATGGTGGAGAATGTGATCTATACCACGCTGAATTGGAAAAACGTCCTGCTGGGAATGCTTCCCGGCATCATGGCCACCATTTTGGGAGCTTTGCTTGCCGGCCTGGGCATCTTCCGCCGTAAAACCTCACAACTTTTCAAGGAACTGGAAACATGAAAAAACTAAATATCATAATGATCCTGGCCTTTGCGTTAACTCAACTCTGCGCCGCTTTTCCGGAAGGGGAGGAGCTTTTGCGCAAAATCGATGCCAACATGCTTTCCAATACAATGAAAGCCAAAACCACCATGATCGTCCAGACCCGGCGCGCCAGCCGCACCATGGTTTCCAACAACTGGTCGCAGGGAACGGATAAAGCGTTTTCCGAATATACTGCCCCGGCCCGTGAAAAAGGCACAAAAATGCTCAAGGACGGCGACAACCTCTGGATCTATGATCCCAATACCGACAGGGTCATTCAGATCTCAGGCAATATGCTGAAGCAGTCCGTCATGGGTTCTGACCTTTCCTATGAAGACATGATGGAAGAGACCAAAATGCAGGAAAGCTATGCTGCCGTGGTCACGGATGAGACGGTCTATGAAAAAAGGGATTGCTGGATCTTGGATCTCACGGCCAAAAAAGCTGATGTCACCTATCAAAATGTGAAGCTTTATGTCGATAAGGAGCGTTTTCTGCCACTGTATCAGGAACTTTATGCCAAAAGCGGCAAACTTCTGAAAACCTACAAAGTGCAGGAAGTCATGCAATCCGGCCAACGCTGGTACCCTAAAAAAGTCCTCTATAAGGATGAACTGAAATCCGGCAAGGGCACCATCTTCATTGTTGACAGGGTCGAATTTGACGTCAAGATCCCGGCGCATATCTTTACCAAGGCAGCACTCAGAAAGTAA
>CAZWJK010000077.1:0-7017 GCA_964634035.1 uncultured Candidatus Cloacimonadota bacterium
TGTAGCTTTGGAAAGCTACACTACATAAGATTCCTGCTTTCGCAGGAATGACAGGTGGTTGTAGTTCTGCCTTCAGGCAGGTATGCAATCAGAGTTAGAGATGTGTCGCTTTGAACAAAACCCGCGTAAACGCGGAACTACAAACACACTTTTACAGGAATGACAGGATCAGCGTGTCACATTGAGCACAGTCGAAATGCAGACACGCGGCAAGGATTACGGTGTCTTATCCTTCGACAAGCCACCCCAAAACTGCGCTCCGCACCGTTTCGGGGACCCCGTCGCTCAGGATGACACCTCATGTTGCAGTAATGAGGGGTATAATTCTAAGATTTACATGATATTAAAGACTATGATAGAGGTCGCGGATATCCTGGTCGGAAGCTGTGATGGGGTTGTTTGCCATATTGCGGCTGGCGAGGACTTCGGGGATCTTTGCTTCGATGAAGTCAGGTGTCAGCTTGGTTTCCATATGCATTTGAAAGCTGTCCAGCCAGCTATAAAAATCTGACCGCGACATCTGCAGGAAGGAGAAAAGCTCATCCAGTTCAGCTTTCACGGCAGGATAATAGAGTTCCATGATCTGCCGCATCACGATGCCGTTGGCGAGGCCGTGCGGGACGCCGTAAACAGAGGTGAGGGGATAGCCGATGGAGTGCTGCAGGGTGGTGCTGGTGTGGGCAATGGTGATGCCGCCATAGAGGCTGGCCTGAGAGAGCGCAGTCCTGGCAGCGAGGTCAGAAGGGTTTTCCAAAGCGGAGGGCAGATTTTTGATGATCAGTCTGATGCCCTGAAAGATGAAAGGAAAGATCAGAGGCGTGCGCTTGTTGGAATAGATGCCTTCCAGCAGATGGCTGAGCGCGTCGATGCCGGTGTGCAGAGTGACTTTTTCTGAAAGCGATAGAGTGTATTTGGGATCGACCAAAGCCAAAACAGGAAAAGCCAGGTCGTGTCCGAAGCCCGCTTTTTTCAGAGTGGCGGAGTCGGTCAGCACGGAATACTGGGTGGCTTCCGTCCCGGTTCCCGAAGTGGTGGGAATTGCGACCAGCGGAAAGGTCTTTTTTAAAGCGGAAGTGTCATAGATGCGGTCCTGGGTCAGGCCATTGGCGGCGGTGAGGGCAATGGCCTTGGCTGCGTCAATAGGGCTGCCTCCGCCGATCCCGATCAGAAAATCACAACGGTTCTGGGTGAAAACTTCCACTCCCGCCATAACGATTTTCAGAACCGGATTTTCCCTTACTTCGTCAAACAAGACAGATTCGATCTTGAGGCCATTCAGGACACTGAGCACATCATCCCAAGCACCTGACTGGCGGGCGGAATTTTTACCCGTGACCAGCAAAGCTTTTTTCCCAAGCTGATTGAGATAGACATAGCCGCGCCGGACAGCATTCTCACCAAAGATGATGCGGGTGGGGAGATAGTGCATGCTCAGATGTCTCGTTTGATCATGGTGATGAAGCCTTCCAGGGTCTTGAATCCGAAGCTTTTGTAGAGTTCATAGGCGATGGGATTGTCCTGGTGTACTTCCAGTTTGGCCTGCAGATTCAGTTCCTTGGCGACCAGCAGGGCTTCCTGCATCAGGATTTTGCCAAAACCCTGATTCTGAAAATTGGGATTGACCGCCATGTGATGAATGTACAGACGGCGGAAGTCATGGGTTAGCCAAACCGTTCCTACGGGAACTTCGTCATCATAGATGAGGATGACTCTGCCGCCGTAATAGAGGGTCTGGTTGACGGCTTCAAAGGTGTCGCCGCGTTCCACATTGCCGACGCCCGTGAGTTCCCACAAAGCAGAGACATGCAAGTACTGGTCGCGGGTCAGGCCTTTGAGAATGGAGATCTTAATCATATTCCACCTTAAAATGCATTGCCGCCCTGGTAAAGCGGTTGATGAAATCGCCCGTCATCTGATACAGGGGCGAGGGCCTGTCATCAACCATCATCAGGACATAAACATCCTTGTCCGGCTCATTGGGATGAGTTCCTTCCAGGGGAGTGATCTTGCGGATGAGAGTGAAGGTCCGCACTTTTTTATCCTTGAGATGGACCTCGATCCTGCATTCCGGCTTCTCAAAGGCAGCTTTCCACTGATCGGTTTCCTTGTCAAGAAATTGCCAGGTCACGAGGTTTTCGAGGGCGTTGATGACCTTGTGCTGAGCCCTGTTGTAGCGCGGGATCATAAAGGTCTCACGGCTGTCGGAATAGCGGATGCTGTCTGCCAGAACGGTGAGCGTGTAAGCATTTTTCGTGTATTTGACATCGATATAATCGATCTGGTCACGCTTCAGGTTGGTAATGTTGGTGGAACGCCAGAGGAAGATGTCCGGCTTGACGAGGTTGGTGATATTGTGCTTGAACTGGTAGATCTTGCGGTCGTTCTGCCTTCTGCCATAGTCAAAGGTGGTGTTGGCGCCGTTGCCGATATAGACATGGTCAAGCAGTCTGCCGTTTCGGTCATAGACTTTTACCTGGATGGCGAGGTCTGCATTAACCTTGTACATGGCCTGCAGATTGGGATCATCCGACATCGAAGTGGCGGAAGTCCTGATCGGAAGCACCTGCGTGAAGAAATATTCAAGCTGCTGCTGATTGACCTCCCAGTCAACGGGATTAACCAGACGCCAGGCATCCGCTTCACGGCTCACTATGATGGTGTCTTTGGGAGTGAAAAATTCCAGTTTATATACATCGGAGGAATCGGCTTTGAAGAAGCGGATCTCCTTTTCCACAGGCTGTCTGGAGCGCGCCAGGAAATAGACGGCGGTGAGGACAATGAGGACGATCAGAACGATCCAATGACTCTTTTTCATAAACTCTCCTCCTGTTCGGATGCCGGCTGCGCCTGAGGTTCGGGACGCATGGGCAGAAAACGGTTTCTGATTATTTGGCGGTGTCTTTTTAAACTGATCATTCTGCTGAGACCGAATAAAACCAATAGCAGAGAGGGCAGCAGCAGGTTGGCATACTTGACGGCATTCTTGACTTTGGGTTCAAACTGAGCGATTTTGGCCTGGTCAAAGTTGTTTTTATATAGCCAGTTGCCGATGTCCAGCGGGCTGTTGGGGATGGTTCTGGAGCGCACTTCGCTGAGGGAGACATCCTTCAGCAGAAAGTCGATCGAGTTCAACAAATACATCAGATTGGCGCTGGACAGACCGGCAATGAAATCACGGATAAAATCGGAATCCGAAATGACGATGATCTCGCTCTGGTCAGTCTCGGAGATGAATCCTTCCGTGGCAGATATGGAGGGATCATCTTTAAAATAACTGCTGAACTTGCCGGTGTAGAGCGCTGAGACCGTGACGGGGGGATAGGTCAGGCTGGACATGATCTTCTCTCTGAGATAACGATCGGGACTGATGTCAAACACCGGTCCTTCCAGGATTCCGGAATTGGGAGAGGTCTTCAGCAGCGGAGTGACGGTCACGTCCTTGACCTCAGGATTGGTGTTGATCTCGGAGCTGAGGTAAAATATCATATCACTCAAACCCTTGCTGATAACTGAGTTTTTCATTCCCTGCACCAGCGGAATGGGCGGGAACGGCACCGGCACGTCGATCACATAAATGCCGGAACGCTGGCTCATGTTGATCGGGGCGCAGGTCTGGTCCATCACGAGATTGGGCTTGATCTCGATGCCATAATTGGCGAGGAAATCAAACAGATTGGAATCGATCTCCTGAGCGCTGTTGTATTGCACCATGCCGAAGACCCTGTCCTGCAGAAAGACGACCTTGCCGCCGTGCATGATGTATTGGTCAAGGTTGTAAAGCTGCAGCCGGGAAAGTGAATCCAGCACTCCGGGAAAGACGAGCACGTCCGAAGCCTTGACAGGAGCGGTCAGATTGGTTGGAAGCACCCGGTAGTTCTGATTCATGTGATGTTCAAAGTATTTGTAGTAATCAGGGCTGTACAGCGAATCCTGAAAGACCGTCACCTGCGGCAGGGATGCTTTGGTCAGGCGTCTCAGGATGGCAGTGATCTCATATTCCAGGCGGCCTTCGATCTCTCTGGTCAGGTTCAGGCTTTCGCGGTTTCCCTTATGCTCGAATGCCAGGCCCATATAGATGTCGCGCACGGTCTGCTGGTCGTTTTCCAGGATCACGGTGCGCTGGGCAAAGATGTTGTCGCGCGCCGCCTGGCCTCTGAATTCATCCTCATTGGAGCGGGACACTATCTCATAACGAAAACGGCTGCCGCCGTACTGATTGTACTCGCTAAGCAGGTCCTTGGCATAGCGGGCCAGGACATTGTACTCAGGCGGCAGATTGTCTGAGAGATAGACTTTGACGACGGTATTGTCCTTCAGGTCACGCACCAGATTCTTGCTGGTTTTGCTTAAGGTGTGGATCCTCCCCAAGGATAGATCCAGCCGGTAAAACAGGAAGGCGGATACCAGATTAAGCAGCACCAGGACAGCCAGGGAAAGGATCAGTCCCGTCAGCAGGGAGCGCGTCTTGGTAGGTTTCTTGTTCAGAGCGGAAGGAGTCGGATTTGTGTTTTCCATCTTACTTCTCCTGCATCCGGTTGTTGAGTTTGAGCATGAATTCCGCCAGCAGCATAAAGGCTGCGATGATAGATCCAAAGAAGATGACATCCCGCGTGTCGATCACACCTTTGAGGAAATTCTGCAGGTGATAATCGAAGGTCAGGTATTGAAAGAAGTCCACAGTCCCGGCGGGCAGCAGAACGAGGACATACTGCAGCCCGTAGAAAAAGAGCGAGATCACAAAGGCGATGATGAAAGCCAGGATCTGGTTGCTGTGCAATGTTGAGGCAAAAATCCCGATGGCGCAATAGGCCGCGCCGGCGATCGCCATGCCCAGATAACCACCCAGGATCGAGCCGTAGTCTAGGTTTTCCCCAAAGATCATAATGGTCAGCAGATGCACCAGAGTGAAAAGTAAAATCAGAAAAAGCAATCCGAATGCAGCCATGAACTTGCCCCAGACGATGGATCTCAGCCGGATGGGCAGAGTTGCCAGCAGTTCAATGGTCTGAGTTGACTTTTCTTTGGAGATCATGCCCATGGTCAGGGCCGGAATGAAGAATAGATAGACCATGTGCAGAATGGTGAAAAGCTGCCTCAGTTCCGCCTTGCCGGCCTTGAACATGAGGGTCGAGAAGAACCAGCCGCTGAGCAGCAGAAAAACGACGAAGACGATGTAGGTGGAAACCGAGTTCAGATATGACTTCATCTCTTTGCGGGCAATGGTCATGATGTCACGCATCAGCGTCCTCCTTATCTTCCTGCAATGGCTTCTCAGGTTCCGGTTCAGGGATGGTTTCAGTTTCCGTTGTCAGCACGTGGAAGATTTCTTCCAGGCTCTGCTGCTGCTTGAACATGCTCAAGATCAGCCACTGCCGTGAAGCGATGAATTGGGAAAGATCCCTTTGCAGATCAGCTTCGGCGGGATAGCTGAAGACCAGCTTCCAGTGGTTGTCCTGGCTGGAACTGCTCTGCAGACTGGCTTCCGGATGAGCAGCCAGCCAGGGTTCGAAGTCAGGATCTTCTGCTTCGATCTCGGCTGTCAGGATGGTCTGGCCGCTGATCTGTCTGCCCAGGTTTTCCTTCAGTTCATCGGCAATGATCTTACCTTTGTTGATGATGATGATGCGGTCACAGACAGCCTGCACTTCCTGCATGATGTGACTGGACAGGATGACGGTTTTTTCCCTGCCGAGCTCTTTGATCAGGTCTCTGATCTCCATGATCTGGTTGGGGTCGAGGCCGGAGGTCGGCTCATCCAGAATCAGGACCTTGGGATCGTGCAGAATGGCCTGAGCCAAACCTGTTCTTTGCCTGTAGCCTTTGGAAAGCGTCTGCACCTGCTGGCCGATCACTTCTCTCAGGCCGCATTTATCGATGACGTAGTCCAGCCGGTCAGCAAACTTTGCCTTATCCATATGCCTGATCTCTGCAATGAACTGCAGATAATCATAGACGGCCATGTCGTCATACAGGGGGCTGTGCTCAGGCAGGTAGCCGATCTCGCGCGCAATGGCAAGGGGCTCTTCATTGATGTCCTTATCCATGATCGTGATGGTGCCTGCGCTCGGTTGCAGATAGCCCACCAGCATCCTGAGGGTAGTGGTTTTACCCGCTCCGTTGGGGCCCAGGAAACCGACGATCTCGCCCTCCCTGATGCTGAAAGCGATGTCATCCACCGCCTTGATAGTGTCAAAATGCCTGGTCAGATTTTTTACTTCAATCATCCTCTCTCCGTTGCATATAATAATAAAAGACAAAACCTAAGCAATGCAAGATTGTTTCCTACGAACCCTTTATTTTTGCTTTGATCTATTTTGATGAATGTTCTGTTTATTGAACTCCGAAGCGGACATTGGCGTTAAAGCCTTTGTTCGGCTCGGTCAGGGAGATCTTGTCCCCTTCCTTCAGCCCTTCCAGAACTTCCACCATCTGCATGTCATTGCTGCCCAGCCGGACGGGTGTGGCGACAGGCTGCTCCGGCGTTTTTACCGCATCTGTTTTGTCTGCTTTGGCGGAATCCTTACCTGCAGGAGAAGACGGCTCGCCTGATTTATAAAGATAAACAATGTCCTGATTTTTGTCATCGGTAAAGACGGCACGGATGGGTATGATCAGCACGTCTTCCTTGCTGTCGCCTGTGATAGAGACATTGCCCGTCATGCCAGGTTTCAGCATGGAACCGGGACTGTCAAGCCTGATCTCGACAGGAAAGACCATGGCGTTGTTGAGCGTGGTTGCCATGGGAGCGATCTTGGTGATCTTGCCTGTGAAGGTCTCATAGGGAAGCGCGTCCACTTTGACCGTGGCGGCCTGTCCCAGCTTGAATTTGGCGATATCGACCTCGTTGATGTTGGCTTTGACGACCATTTTGCTGAGGTCCGCCACTTTCATGATCACGCTGCCTTCGCCATAAGCGGAATTGGAGGAGGTGATCATTTCGCCTTCCTGGATCGCTCTCTGGATCACTGTTCCCGACGCCGTGGCATAGACATGCGTGACCTTGCTGCCGGTGTCGAG
>CAZWJK010000077.1:7117-10425 GCA_964634035.1 uncultured Candidatus Cloacimonadota bacterium
TAAAACTTCACGACTTTGCCGGAAACCTTGCTCTTGATCTGCACAGTGACGTGCGGTTGGATCTCGCCGGTGATCTCGATCGTGGAAATGATCTGACCGCGTTTGACGGTATAGCTGTCTTCAGTCGGAACAGCGGCTGCTGCAGCTTTCTTTGCCTTGCTGCAATTCTTCATTCCCAAGGCTACGACGATGATGATGATCACGATAATGATGATCAGCCATTTCTTGCGTTTCATCCCACCCCCAAAATCTATGGTTTAATATTTATTCAAGATCGGCAGTGAATTCAGCAGATTCCATTCCTGGATCTTTTTCTGCAGTTGATAGGTGATCTTATTGACCGCCAGTTCTGCTTCCAAAGCATCGACCCTGGCCTGCTCCAGTTCGATCAGACTGAGGCTGCCCAGGTTGTATTTTTCCTGAGCAATGAGCAGATTGGCATTGGACTGGGCAGCTTTCTTGCGGTTCAGGGAAAGCGTTTCGGAGAGGTAGATCCATTCGCGCCTGAGATTGTCCCTGTCCAGGATGAGGGCAGCTTCGTTTTCTTCCAACTGCCACTCTTTCAGCATCAGGCTGTTGCGCACCTGGCCATAGTTGCTGCCTTTGGTGAAGGGCGTCCACAAGGACCAGCTCACACCCAGCGACAACGTATAAGTATCTTTGTAATCCTCAAATTTCAGTACGTCATTGTTTTGGGATAATTGCTCATAGCGTCCGGAGACATACACAGAAGGCAACAGTCCTATCATCTGCTGCCACTTGTCCAGTCTGGACTTGCGCAGGTCGGTTTTGAGCTTTGTCAGGAGCAGGGGCTCGGTCTCCAGGACCGGCGCATCTGGAATGGCGGAAGTAATGGTCGTATCGGTAGCGGCAAAGGCATAGCCCTCGTCTTCCAGTTTCACTTTATTGAAGAGGCCGGCGCGCAGGCGCACCAGTTGGTTGTTGAGGTCGGCGATCGCCAGTTCCGCATTAATGACATTTATCTCGCTCTGGTTGACTTCATACTGGGTGCGCTGTCCCAGGCGCATTTGCAGCTCGGATTGTTCCTTGATTTTGCGCAGGACATTGAGGTTGGCGGTGCGGATGGCGATTTCCTTCTGCACCTGCGAAATATCCAGCCAGGCGGCAAATATGTCATAGGCGAGCTCTTTTCTGGTCTGGCGCCAGTCGATTCTGGCGATTGATTTATCCAGTCTGGACTGCTTGTAATTAAACAGGCTCGGTTCATTCAGAGTCAGGCTGCGCGCCACGGTCAGCGATCCGTTGTTACTGTAATTCTCATCCCGGTTGGAGCGGCTGAAAGCCACATCAGCAGAGGGCAGAAGGTTCCACGCGGCGGACCGGACCGAGAGTCCGGCGTTGGTCAGCATCACTTCTTTCTGGCGCATGCTGTAGGAATTATTGAGTCCGGCCTCGATGAACTGGTCCAGGGTATATTCATTGGCGGAAAGCGCGATTGCTGCCAGCAGCAGCAGAATAAACAGGTATCTTTTCATTTTCTTCCTCTCGGGGCTGATGATCTGATTTCCGAACATAGGTCTTGCTCACGGCTAACAAATCCCGGCGCGGGTTTGTGTCAATAAAAAACCCTTGCCCTCAGGCAGAGCGCAGCAGTTCAGACAGCAGTCCGGCACAGATCATTGCGTTTGATTTTCCGGCCCGGCGCAGTTCTTTATACAAAAGCTGCCCGGCCCTGTCCTTTTATACAAGCAAAGCTCCCGTTTCCTTTAGGATGAATTCTTCAGGCGTGCTACAACTAAATGGCATTGTTCAATATTGGACTCTGTCGCCAATCTTTTTATTTGACATCTTTGCTCAGCATAATTATACAGGATTTCAAAGCTAATCGGCAGACGGCGACAAGCTCTTTTGCCGCGAGGAGGATTTGTGAAAAGACTCGTTTTTTGCGTGATCATACTATCCCTGGTGATCGGCCTGAACGCTTATGAGGAATGGACCAGCGCCAGCGGATACAATGAGGACTGGCAGCAGGCGTTCGGACTGCATTTCGGCAATGTTTCCGGCAACGGCTTCGCCTACCGCTATTTCCTGGAGAAAGTGGGCTTCCAGGCCGTACTGGGCGGCTACAGCGCCGGTAACAATGAATATTCCTTCCGTGACAAGATCAATGCTGTGCCGGGCGAAACAGTCATCACCAAACGTGACAAGGGCAGAAGATACAGCATGAACTTCGGCGCCAATGTCATCTACCCCCTCAAGAAAACCGACCTCTTCACCTTTTATGCGACCGGCGGCCTCTGCTGGAAATATTTTACCGAAAAATTCTACAACCAGGATTATGCCCCCTCCGCTGCTGACACCCTCTATTTCTATCCCGATTCAGATGGAGTTTACACCACCCGCGATACCAAAAACTATGTCAATGTCGGCCTCGGCCCCGGCGTCGAGATCAAGGCCGGAAGGTATTTCAAGCTCTGCATCGAACTCCCCGTTACCTACACCGGCAAGCACGAATTCATCATGTATGTCCCCGCCGTCGGCATCTACTATTACTTCAGATAACCCAACTATTTCATAAATAAAACTTTTACACCCCTCAGGACAGGCCACCGCCTGTCCTTTTTTCTGCTTTCCTCACCCATCCATAATCCTTAAATCCAGGTCGAAAATCTATCATAATCCAGTCGATATCCAGTCGGATTAATCCCGACTGGATCCCGATAGGATATCGACTGGATTATGACTTGCAATTATGCTTGGAGAACGGGAAAGGGGATGATTTTTGATAAGAAATTGCTTTACGGGATTTCAGGTTCGGACAGTCTGGTTATGTTATTAAAAAGCGAAAGCAAGCGGAGGGAAATATGGAAGTCCTATTCAACAAAGAAGATATGATGGATTTGGCAAAGCAGGTCGAACCCGGTGATGACATCTGGGAAGGCCATCTCTTTACGGTGGATTTCATCACTGCCAACACCAGGTTCACGCATTTGTCAGAAATGATCGACGCCTTCATCGAGTTCAAAGTCCCTTATCCCATGCGGGATTACTTTGAGGAGGACAGCCGCATCGACCGCATCCTGGAGGTCTATGGCGATGATGATGTCCTGGATGAGTTCATAGCGCAGCACACCATCTTCGAGAGCTGGTATGAGTTTCAGCGGGCAGGTTCTGAATTCTACTTCGCCAAGTCCCTCTGTGCCAAAGTCATACACAACTTCTCAGGGCTCGATTGCTACTCCAATAATATCAACTGCAGCTTCAGAGTGGACTTTCCCTACACGCCGATCAGCGAACTGGAAGCCGACGCACACAGCGAAATGGAGATCGAACTCGGCTTCTTTGAT
>CAZWJK010000078.1:0-1329 GCA_964634035.1 uncultured Candidatus Cloacimonadota bacterium
CGGATGACGATCTTGGCTAATTTGGTCTCGAGGTCGCCGTTTTTGAGGGATTTTTTCCAGGAGGCGCGCAGGCGCAGATCCTTGACCAGATCAGCGTTTCCGCACAGGACATAAGCTTCGGAGGCGGGGCATTTCTGCTTCAGCCAGTCACCCAGGTCGTTATAGAGTCTGCGGGTGGAATCAGTATCGCCCAGCCGCACTCCATAAGGCGGATTGGTCACAATGGTGCGGTTGGGAATTTTGGGCAGATCCTGAAAGCGGCTGACGGTTAGTTCGACCTTGTCGCCATAGGGCAGGCTTTGCAGATTTTTCCGGGTGTGCTCAATATTGCCGGCGCTGATGTCTGAACCGCTTATCAGGCCTTGCGGGAGGGGTCTGATTGCGGCATCGGATTCCCGGCGCACCTTGTTCCACAGCACTTCGTCAAAATCAGGCAGGAAAGCGATGGCTTTGTCCTTTCTCAGATAACCTGCCGGGATTCTGCATTGGCGCATCAAAGCTTCCGCTAAAAGGGTTCCGGAGCCGCACATGGGGTCATAAAAAGTGTTTCTGCCTTCCCAGCCGGACAGCATCACCACCGCCGCAGCCAGTGTTTCCTGCAGCGGGGCAAGCGTCATGCCCTTTCTGTAACCCCGTTTGTGCAGACTGTGCCCGGCGAGGTCAATGGATATTGTGGCCCAGTTGTCATTGATGTATAAATTGAACAGAATGTCCGCTTCTTTGACGGAGAAATCGGGACGGGCATTATACTTATCCCGGAACTGGTCGCAGATGGCGTCTTTAAGCACCTGTCCGGCATAGAGGGAATTACTGATGTGACTGTTGCTGACATTGGTGACGATGGCGAAAGTATCCGTCACTTTGAACAGAGAAGTCCAGTCCAGATTGGCATGCGCCTGGTTGTAGAGATACTTTTCGCTGTGGCACTGGAAGCTGATCAGGGGCGCCAGCACCCTCTGCACCAGGCGCGAGTTATAAACAATGCGGTAAAGTGTCTCGCGGTCACAGGTGAAACGCACTCCGCGCGAGATCTCCTGAATGACTTCTGCACCAAGGTTTGTCAGTTCAAGCGCAGCGTGCTTTTCCAGACTGCCAGCCACCTGGGCGAAGTATTTGTGATGCTTCAGATATTCCACGTGAGGTAGAAACGCCTTTCAGATAAGGATATCAGGGCAGGTTAATCTTGAGGTCTTTGATCTCTTTGTATTTCTCAAGATGCTCTCTGATCTCTTCCACAACGTTGTCGCGCCAGGTGTCAAAGGCGGGGATGTTCAGATCGATCACCACCTCGCCGTCCGTGAAGCCGACATACTTGACCATCTTGAGCGA
>CAZWJK010000078.1:1429-5142 GCA_964634035.1 uncultured Candidatus Cloacimonadota bacterium
AGGAAGGAAACGTCCTCTATGACCTTGTTCTGCTCATTGACCTTGAGATAAACCGTGACCTGGTCGCCGCAGGCAGGGCTGCCCTCAGTGGCTATGGCATCAGGGTTTTCCATCTTGCCGACGTTGTGCGGGTGCATGA
The DNA here is from genome assembly GCA_964634035.1 of uncultured Candidatus Cloacimonadota bacterium. Lineage (GTDB taxonomy): Bacteria > Cloacimonadota > Cloacimonadia > Cloacimonadales > Cloacimonadaceae > UBA5614. Next base: position 1,569 of record CAZWJK010000078.1, read on the forward strand.
AATGGTCCAAGACCTTCTGTGAGTATTGCATTTATGACTCCTGTAAGTTTTTTATTTAACCACAAAGGCACAAAGACACAAAGTTTCACAAAGATAATCTGTGAGTCTTGCCTTGCTTGTTATATCTTTCAACTTTAGGTTTAACATATTCTCTCTTTTATCCTCTGTGTCTCTGTGTGAAGTTTTTTATGGTTTGTAAAGCGGGCTGCGTTTGCGCAATTCTATGGCGATCTCAGCCAGTTTGGCAACGGCGAAATCGATGTCCTCTTGGGTTGTGTAGCGCGATATGGTAAACTTCAGCGAACCGTGCGACTGCATGTGGTTCCTGCCGATGGCGAGCAGGATGTAATTAGGCGTCAGGCCTTGCGAGGCGCAGGCGGAACCGGTCGCCACCGTGATGCCCTGCAGGTCCAGCATCATGGTCAGGGCCTCGCCTTCGATGTAGTCGATGGTGACATTGACGTTATGGGCGGCGCGCTTTCTGCCTCTCGGACCGTTCAGTTCGACCTGCGGGATGCTCTTTTCGATCGAGGTTAAAAGGTAATCTGATAGCTCATACAGATGGTCGATCTGAGCCTGCAGATCGGTGAAGCTGAGTTCCACCGCCTTGGCAAAACCCGCCAGCAGAGCGATGTTGACGCCGCCGGTCTGCAGATTGTCCACCCTGGAAACGCCATGGATCAATTGTCCCAGTTTGGTTCCCTGCCTGACATACAAAGCGCCCGCGCCTTGCGGTCCGTGGATCTTGTGAGCCGAGACTGACAAAGTGTCCACGCCCAGGGCATTGACGTCCAGAGGCATTTTGCCGTAGGCCTGTCCGGCGTCGGCATGGAAGAAGATCTTGTGGCCTGCCTCCGACAGCACTTTTTTGTATTCTTCGACGGGCTGGATCGTTCCCACCACATGATTGACGATGGTGGTCATGAATAAGATGGTGTCTGGCCGGATGGCAGCTTTCAGGTCATCCGCAGAAACAAATCCTTCCTTGTCTGCCGGCAGATAAGTGACCTCAAAACCGCTCTGCTCAAAGAAAGCGGCGTTGGTTAAGATGTCTGGATAATCCACCTGGGAGCAGATGATGTGGGTGCCCTTGTCGGAATGGGCGGTCAGCAGGCCCTTGATCGCAATATTGTTGGCCAAAGTGCCGCCCATGGTGAAATGGATCTCCCTGGGATCGGCGTTCAGGCTTTTGGCTACAATTCCTTTGAACTCAGCCAAAGCTTCATTTATAGCTTCACCCGTGCTGATGAATGAGCCGGGATACCAGAACTTCTCAGTCAGGTAGGGTTGCATGGCTAAAAGCACTTCCGGCGCGGGTTTGGAGGTCATGCAGTTGTCAAAGTAGAATTCACCGCTGCTCATTTGGCACTCCCATTGGGATTGAATTCCATCATTTCATCTATGCGCTCCAGGCTGTAGCCGTCCAGGATGGTCTTCATGTTCTGGTAGACATCGCCCCAAACCACGTGCAGGCCGCATTCCTGACGGTTGCAGTGTTCCGGAGGATGGGAGATGCAGCCCATTTCCCAGGAGTGGTCCTCGACCGCCTGCATGAGCGACAACAGCGTTATCTGCTCTGGCTTTTTGGCAAGTATGTAACCGCCCCTGGCTCCGGAGATGCTTTCCACCAGTCCGGCGTTCTTCATATTGTTCAGTAATCTTTCAATGTATTTGCGGGGGAGCCTTTGGCGCTCACAGATCTCACGCGCGGAGATGGGCCGGCTGTTCATCTTAGCCATCTCCAGCAAAGCGCGCAGGGCATATTCGGTGCGGGTGCTGATCTGCATTTTTACTTCCCGTGGTTAGTATTCTCAAATACATACTAATCAGGTAGGGGATTAAAGGCAAGCGGAATCTCTATCTATTTTGTAGGAGATCTTATTAGCGTGTTACCAGCTAAGGTATAGCTATAGCCAATGAACTAATGAGAGGGTATGTAACTATACAATTCTTCGGTTTTTTTTATTCCGGTTCCTGCACGTTGACCAGGAAGAGGTCGTCGGAGTAGAGGACATTGTCCATGCCGCCATAGGTCACCATATCGTCGTTCTCAAACTGGATCTGGACCACGTAGAAGTAGGACTGGCTCGGCGTGGAAGGTATCTGCTGCCGGAACCAGGAATCGCCGGGAGCCATGTAAACGTCATAGGAGTTCGTGATCGAAGTGGAGACCGTGTTGCGCTGCACGATGATCTTCTTGATCCAGCGCTGGGACTGGTTGACGACCTTGACGCAGGCGCGGTTGGCATCGGCAAAGACCTTGGTGGTCTCACCCGTGTTGATGACGACAAAGGTGCTGTCCACAAAGGTTCCGAGATACTCGTCAAAGATCTGGAAAGTCTCTCCGGAGAGGTACATATCGACTTCTATGCTGGTGTCGGGGTTGAAGATAGACTCGGTGGGCGTGGCGAATTTCAGGGTGAGGGTGGAATCAGCGCCGATGGTGTAAAGCTCTCCGTGGATCCCTGCAAACAGCAGATGTGAGGTGCGGTTATGGATTTTAAGCTTACCGCCGGTTTCGCAGCCGGTCAGGACCAGACTGACTAATATCAGCATAAGCAGGATGCCGTAAACTGTCTTATTCATTCAAACCTCCGAGGGTTTTATTTCATTCGGAACACGAAATATCGAAAATGACGAAATACACGAACATGTGTCAGGCTGAGCTTAGTCGAAGCCTCAGACACATATTTATACACCCTTCGACTATGTTCAGGGTGACACAGATCACCAGTTCAAAGCGAGCGTAATCCCGCTCTGCCAGTTGAACCCGGGCTGCGGAACATAGTCATAGATCTCATATTGCCTGTCAAACAAATTGTTCAGATGCAGGGACAGATTTGTCTGCAGTTTCCTGCACTGAAAGGAGTATCCGATCCCTGCTCCGTAAAGGGTGAAGGCCGGGATCGGAGCGATCAGATTATCCCGCGTTTTCCACTGCTTGCCGGTGTAGTCTCTATTCAGTTCAAGCGAGCAGTTCCGATACTTTACAGTCAGAGCCGTGAGCCATTTCGCTTCAGGAGTGTATGTAAGTTTAGTATTGATGTCCTTGTCAATGGCATTGGTCAGGGTGAGCGAGCTTTTACAAGCGAGCCAGGTGAGGGGATTCAGTTCCGCTGTGAATTCCCAATTGCTGAGCTCAGCTTTGCCGATGTTGACAGGTTTCCAGGCAGTGCCGTAAAGATAAACTTGGCGCCACTGGATCAGCTTGTTTACCCTGTTCAGGTAGTGTGCAGCCCTCAGCGCATAACCGCCGTAAACCGCCTCCAGCCAGACGTTTCCGCCCATTGCTGTTTCCGGTTCCAGGTCAGGATTGCCCAAAGACTGGGCATCGCCCTTCCAGTATAAATCATAAAAGGAGGGCAGGCTGAAACTGCTTCCCAAAGCCGCTCCCGCCTTGAACTGAACCGCTCCGTCATAAGTGATCACATCCTCCAGCCGCCAGGAAACGTGGTCAGCAAAGTCCGAAACCTGGTCCAGACGCGCTCCCGCCTGCAGTTGATTGGTCCACAGGTCAAGCTCGTTGACGTTCCCGGCCCTGAGTGAAAGCGCTGTCAGATCGCGTGTTACGGGA
>CAZWJK010000078.1:5242-10420 GCA_964634035.1 uncultured Candidatus Cloacimonadota bacterium
CGAGAAAGTTCACGGGACCGGGCAGTTGGCGGTAGATATTGTCCGCGTCCAGATTGTATCTAAGGTTGAAGGGATCACGGTTCAGACTGAGTTTCAGGGCTAGGTTCTGCTGTTCTTTGCGGTTGTTGGCGCGGGTCAGGTCTCCGCTCAGGCTCCACCAGGGGCGCGGTTTGTACTTAAAATCGTTGTCGGCGGAGAGATGACTGACCATAACCCTGTAGGAAAGCAGCGGTGACTGCTGTTCCAGACTGAATTCCTGCCTGATCTGATTAAAGGAGCCAAGGGCAAAGCTCTGCTGCAATTTCAGCGGAACGGGGGTCTGGGCCTTATCGGTAAAGAGATAGACGATGCCGCCGATGGCGGAAGCGCCGCCGTAAAGCGAAGCGTTGCCCTTGACGATCTCGATACGTTGGATGTTCCCAAGCGGCAGGGAGGAGAGGTCAAACGGCTCTCCGTGCGGGTTGAGAGGCACGTTATCCAGCATGACCAGGGTGTGCCGGCTCAGGTTTCCCAACAGCGACAGGGTCTGATTTTCCCCAGCCAGACGGGTTTCGGAAGTGTGAAAAGCGCTTTCCTGCAGCAGGACATCGGCTGTTGAGACGGCTGTTTTCTCCGCGTCAGGACTCAGGACAGTTTTGTCCAAAGCCTTGCTGAAAAAGGATTCATACCGCTTTGTCACCCTGACAACGGGCAGGACAATGGCCTCTTCATGCATCTTTATTGTGGTCTTGATCTCTTTTACAGGCAGGGTTTGACGCTTGTAGCCCAATCTGGAAAAGGTGAGTTCGGCAGCTTTTGTATCCAGGCTGAAACTGCCGTCCGCACCGGAATAAACATGCTTTCTGCCGTCAAAGACAGTGACGTCCGGAACGGGATCACCCTTGCCGTCAATGATGCGTGCTTGTATTATTACAGCGAAGGCAAGGTCGGAAATAAGCAGAAACAGGATCGTAAAGAGCAGACAGATGAAGGCAGGTATGGGTCTTGCCATTGCTTAGCTGATGCCCGGAAAGATGAGATTGGGGCGTCTGGAGAGGGGATTGTTCATCAGGGTCAGTTCTATTTCAAAGAGTTCCTTAAGTTTCTCCTGTGTAATGACTTCGGCGGGAGCTCCATGGGCGAGCAGCCTGCCGTTTTTCAGAAAGATGAGATGGGATGAGACATTGGCGGCCAGGTTGATGTTGTGCGAGACGAGGATGATGCATTTGCCGTCCTGTTTGTTGATCCCACAGAGCAGCTGCATGAATTCCACCTGGTGGTTGATGTCAAGCTGGGAGAGGGATTCGTCCAGCAGGATGACCTCGGTCTGCTGTGCCAGGGCGCGCGCCAGCAGGACGCGCTGCTTTTCGCCGCCGCTGAGCTGTGAATAGAAGCGGTCTTTCAGTGCTGTCAGATCCAGCTTTTGCATGATATCGGAGGCGATCTGCAGGTCCTGCCCGGAATAGCTTTGCATCAGTTCCAGCCAGGGATAGCGTCCCATCAGGACCATTTCCTCCACCGTGTAGTCAAAGGGCATGGCGGTTTCTTGGGGGATCAGGGCAATGACCTTGGCCAGATCCTTTTTGTGCCAGTGTTCCAGGGCCTTACCGCGGATCAGGATGGTGCCCTGCCTGCGCTGCAGATAGCCGTTCAAAGCATAGAGCAAAGTGGATTTTCCGGCGCCGTTGGGACCCAAAATCACGGCAAAATCCTGCCGCTCGATCCTGAGCGTGATGCCGTGCAGGACATCCATGTCGCCGTATCCGCAGGTCAGGTCATTGATTTCTATCATTGCTCACATACTCCGAAGCCGATTCTAAGGAAGGGGGCTGCCTGTCAAATGAAAAGACTGAGGATTGTTCAGGATCCGGGCAGCAGCATAAAAGTTACAATAAGGAATAGGATTTGCACTAAGTTTTACCCGGATTTGAATTCCTGCAAAAAACAACCAACCTCAAAGGGGAGGATCAGATGAAACGCTCTGTTTTGATTCTGGCTTTGTGCTGCGCGGCTTTGGTGCTTTCGGCAGCGGCTTTATGGCAAAATCCTGTTCCCATTCTCAAGGGTGACAACCTGGACTGGAGCCGTTGCGGTGCCGTCACTGCAGACGGATGCATGATCTATGTCTGGTCCGGCACTGCCAGGGGCGACCGTGACATTTTTGCCCAGAAGGTCAGTGCCTCAGGAAACATAATCTGGCAGCAGCCTCTGCTGGTGGACGGCAAGTTTTCCAAACAGACCGAACCCGTCATCACCAGAAGCACTGATAACAACTTCATCATTGCCTGGCTGGATTACACTGATTTTAACAACAAGATCATCCGGGCTCAGAAGATCACATCCGGCGGGCAGTTGCTTTGGCTGGCGGGCGGAATTCAGGTCGGGCTGAATGATGTATCCAATGACCATCTGGACATAGCTGCCGACCATAATGGCGGAGCTTATCTGATCTGGACTGACAGCCGCAATGCTTCCAGAGATGTCTATGCCCAGCATCTGGATACATTTGGCAACGCTTTATGGACTCTGGATGGGCTGACCGTTGACAGCGGCAACAGCGGTGAATTTCATCCCAATCTGCTGGTTGACGACACCGGCGACCTGATCGTTGCATACCAGGTGATCAACAACTCCACCAATCCTCTCTATGTAAACTGGATTAACAGCAATGGTGTATACAATTGGACACAACCTCTCTGGATCGCTGACTGCTATATTACTCTTAATGACAGGCCCCAGCTTGCCGGCACTTATGGCAACAATGTCATAGTCACCTGGAGCGGCTTGAGCAGTGCAAATTCAGACCCCAATATCTATGCCCAAAAGTTTGACCACGACGGCTATACCCATTGGGGCACGAATTACGCTGTCTATTCCGATTCAGGGCTGCCCTATCCCAATGTACAATACAGACCCCGGATCGTCAGGGTCAGTGATATCGAAGTGATCATCGCCTGGGAAGATTACAGGTACGACACGCAGGAAGCTGACATTTTTGCCCAAAAGATCTTTGCCGACGGTGTTCAAAGCTGGATTCCACAAGCTGTTCCGGTGTGCATGGCGATGGGGGACCAGAAAAATCTGAGACTGATCTCCAACGGCAGCGGTGGGGCAGTCATCGTCTGGGATGACTTCAGGGCATATAATTATGGATATCCCGATATCTATGCCCAGAACCTTTCCGCCGGCGGATACGATCAATGGGAACAGAACGGCACAGCCATCTGTTCTGCACCGGGCGAGCAATTGAATCCCATGGTCCGCAGGATCAACGGCAATTACTTTATCGGTTGGATGGACTGGCGTTCCGGTTCTCCTGCCCTGCATTATCAGGTCGTTAATGAGACAGGCGCTCCCTTGCTTCAGGCGGACGGAAAGCTCATCCACCAGGGCCTGAGCAGTTTTGAATTTTACACGGACAGATTCAGTATCCTGCCCCGCAGCACTGATGCAGTTGTTTTATGGTCTGACCAGCGTCATTATCCAAACTCAGGCGGAGAAATAATTCATTTTCAGTTCCTCAATTCGGATGGAACTGTGGATCTGGAGCCCAATGGCAGACCCCTCACTCTCAGTTCGGAAGGCAGTCAGGACACATTTTCCGCTATTATCACTCCTGATGATCAGCTTGCTGTGGCCTGGACCGAAAACTGCCGTCTCAAGGCCCAGCTCATTGATGTTGACGGCAACCGGCTCTGGGGCGAGAACGGGATGTATATTACCGAAACAGAACCTCTGCGTCAGAATAATGCCCGCATCAGCTATGAAGACGGCGCTTTTTACATCGGCTGGTCGGAACTGGCCATGCCTGCCGGGTCAACTTATTATGCATATAGGATCTTTGGCCAGAAACTGATCAACGGACAGAAACAGTGGGGTCCCGATGGCATTCTGGTATCTGTCTGGAATGATGCACCCGGATATGTGGAAGCTGTCTTACAAAATCTGACAGGCAGATACTTCACATGGGAGCAGCACAACAATTATTCCGACGAGTCTTATTATAAAATTATGGTAAAACTGCTCAATCCTGACGGCAGTACTGCACAGGGCTGGCCCCCGGAAGGCATGGCAGTTTCGGATTACACTGACTGGGATATCATACAGATCAGGCCTCAGGCGCTGTTGACACCGGCCGGGTTAATGGTTGCCTGGCAGGATTACCGCACTGATTATGTTCCCGACATATACGGTCAAATGCTTTCTCCGCAGGGCGTCCAGCTTTGGGATTCCGGCGGAGTGAACCTTACTGCCAACGTTTATGATAACTCGGATTTCTCGCTGCTCTTCAATGACAATGCCATCAATTTGGTCTGGATGAAAGCCCTGGGTAATATCAGCACTTCAGTCAATCTGCGCAGAATTTCTCTGGCCGGAGAGCTTCTGACCGGTGATACTGACATTCTGATCTCGCAAAATCTACCCAACCAGATGAGTGCCTATCCCCAGCCTGCTGTCTTTCCCAATGGCGGCATGCTGGTTGCCTGGGAGCACCATGTCTGGGAACCACAGCCCAATGGGGTCAACAGCTATGACCTTAATTTCCGTTACCTGAATCCTGATGGCAGCGTTCAGGGCGGCATCGGTTCGTTTCTCACCCTGCCTGTCTTTGACAAGCAGCTTCAACCCCGCCTGGCTGTCGTGGGCAACGAAGCTTATCTGATCTGGCTGGACAGCGATTTTTATCACAATCCCAGCCGCTGTGACGACGAGATTTACGAACGTTATGACATCTATGCCCAAAAACTCAGCAATGAAGTTGTCTCCAATCAGGACGAGATATCTGTTTTGGAACAGGCAGTGCTGCGTCAGAACTATCCCAATCCCTTTACCGGAGCCACCAGTATCGGTTTTTCCCTGCCCGCCAAAGGCAAAGCCAGGATCGACATCTATAACGTCAAGGGCCAGAAAGTCAATACCATCCTGAGCGCAATGCAGGAAAAAGGCAGCGGCACAGCGTCCTGGAACGGCCTTGACTTCAATGGCAATGCCTGCTCTTCCGGCATTTACTACTGCAAACTGACTGCCCACGGCAGCACCCTGACCCGCAAAATGCTGCTGATCAAATAATCTATCCAAACCTTGGTAACATACTAATAGGGACAAGCTTAACCGCCTGTCCCTTTTGCTTTTAGTGTCAACTAAAAGCAGGAAATACCAGATTATGGTCACTCCAATTATAACTGATCAAGGTCATTC
>CAZWJK010000079.1:0-1762 GCA_964634035.1 uncultured Candidatus Cloacimonadota bacterium
CAGGGGGGAGAAGCCCTGCCGCATTTGTTGAGCCATCGTGATAGGAGGATCCGATGAGCAAAAGAACATCTTGCAGAAACCGTTATCAGCAGAGCGGGGTGCTCTGGTCTGACTTTCTAGCGGCCTGACAGACATTCCTAAACATAAAATAATCAAAATCGAAGCAAGCGCCAAAAAAAACACAAGATATTCTATAATTATATTGTTTAGCAAGACATTAACCTAAGATTGATGCTATCTGCAGGCCCGCACAGAAAAAAGACTTTACAAACTACTGTAGTCTGAGATAGTTAAATTTACGGAATTTTATTATGGAAAAATCAATGAAAAAACAGGAAAAAATCGCGCTGGCGCAAATCAGCTTCTGGCTGAACGGCGTTGAACAAAAGATCACCGTCCCGCCCGGCCTGACGGCATTGCAGTTACTGAATGAAAAGCTGCATCTGCACGGAACCAAGAGCAGTTGCAACGAAGGCGACTGCGGTGCCTGCACCGTCATCATCGGTCAGATGGAAAATGGGCGGATCGTTTATCAGACAGTCAATTCATGCCTGTATCCGGCCTTCCGGCTGCATGGCAAACATCTGATCACGGTGGAAGGAATTTCCGGAAAAGATGAACTGCACGAGGTCCAGACCGCGATGCTGGACGAACACGGCACCCAATGCGGATTCTGCACCCCGGGCTTTGTGATGTCGCTGCTGGGGCTGTTTCTGAATAACAAAAATCCCGGTCGGGAAGAGATCCTCGCCGCCCTGGAAGGCAATCTTTGCCGCTGCACAGGTTATGACAGCATCTTTAAGGCTGCCGAACTTCTGAAAAGCAGAGTCAAAAATAAAAAGGAACTTCTCCCCGTCCGCCTTAAAGCTGTGGAAAAACATCTCAAAAACAACCGCGCACCGGTTGAGTTCAGACAGGCGGACAATGCTGAAGGATGGCAGACTCTGAACTGCTTTGTCCCATCCTCGTTAGCCGAACTTTGGCATAATATCAAAACCTGCAAAAAGGACGGAAACTTCAAACTGCTGGCCGGCGGAACCGACCTGATGGTCCTGGCCAATATTCAACATATCAGATATCAGCATCTGATAGAACTTTCCGGCATCAGCGAACTGGACTATATCAAGCAGGCCGAGAACGAAATTCACATCGGCGCAAATGTAACATTTACCCAACTGCAGAACAGCAAACTCATACAGAAGCACATTCCTCTTTTAATCAAGACGATCAGCCAAATGGCAAGCGCGCAGATCCGCAACTCCGCCACCCTGGCGGGCAACATTGCCAATGCCTCGCCAGTCGCGGATGGAGCCACGGCTCTGCTGGTCCTGGAAGCGGAAGTAATCCTCGCGTCATGCAGAGGTGAACGCAGAATTCCGCTTTGCAAATTCTATCACGGTTACAAGCAAACCGAGCTCAAAGAAGATGAGATCATCAAGGCAGTCATTCTTCCCCTGCCTGACAAAAACAAACACTACTTCAACTTCATCAAATCCGCCAAACGCAAAGCCGTCGATATCTCTGGAGTGGTCTCCGCTGTTGATATTGCATATAGAGACGGAAAAATAATCAAAGCTGTCATCAGTTTCGGCGGAGTGGCGCCCTATCCAGCCCTGGCAAAGCAAGCCATGGCTTTGCTGCAAGGAAAAAAGCCGGATGCAGAACTGATTGAAAAAGCGGCAGCAATGGCTCGGAAAGAATTTACGCCCATCTCAGACGTGCGCGGAACTGAGCAATACCGCTCCGTGCTGATCAGAAATCA
>CAZWJK010000079.1:1862-5846 GCA_964634035.1 uncultured Candidatus Cloacimonadota bacterium
CCGGAGGTATGCTATGAAAAAACTTCCCTGGCACATCAACGGAAAGCTGCATGTCAAAGGCGACAGCGTCTTCATCGGCGAAGACAAGAAACCGGAAGGCCTGCTATATGCCAGGTTTCTTTTCAGTCCGGTGGCGTATGCAGAATTGAAGAAACTGGATACTTCCAAAGCTGAAGCCCTGAAAGGCATAACCGCTGTTCTGACCTATAGAGACATCCCCGGCGCAAATCAGATCGGGCACGTGATCAAAGACGAACCGCTCTTTCCGGAAACTGAGGTCATGTATGTCGGGCAGCCTTTGGCAATGGTGCTTTCGCCCTATCCTCTGATAGCAGAACAAGCCGTGAAACTGATCGAACTTGAGTTTGAAGAGCTGCATCCTATATTTGATATCGACGAAGCGGACAAGAAAAAGCAGTGGTACATTCCTGAGCGCAAGATAGAGAACGGCGACGTTAAAGCCGCTCTGAAACAGGCGAAACACACGCTTTCAGGCATGGTCGAAAACAGCAATCAGGAACACTTCTACATGGAAACACAGCGCTGTTGGGCCGTGCCTGGCGAAGACCAGACCATCACCCTTTACAGCGCCACGCAAAGTACCATGGAAGTGCAGGAAGTGCTGTCCCACGTTTTGGGAATACCCGCACACAAAATAGTCATCGATGTGCGCCGTTTGGGCGGCGCTTTCGGCGGAAAAGAGAGAGCCGGAACACTCTGGGGCTGCCTGGCGGGACTGGGAGCTTTCGTCACTCAGAAACCGGTAGAAGTGCTTTTGGACAGAACGGAAGACATGCTTGCCACCGGCAAACGCCATCCCTTCCGAAGCAGATACAAGGCCGGTTTTGACGACACGGGAAAGATCACTGCTTTTGACATTGAGTTGCTCGCCAACGGCGGCGCCTATGCCGATCTTTCCATTGCCATCCTGGAACGAGCCATGTTCCATGCCGAAAACGCGTATCACATTCCCGACATCAGAATCAGGGGCCGCGCCTGTCGCACCAATCTGCCTCCCAATACGGCTTTCCGCGGTTTTGGAGCGCCTCAGGGCATCTTTGTCATTGAAAATGTGATCGAACAAATTGCCCATAAACTGCAGCTTGACCCTCTGCAGGTGCGCCTGAGAAACCTTTACAGGAAAGGTGAGACAGCACCCTATGGTCAGAAGATAAATGAAACAAACCTGAGATCCCTTTTCTCAAGACTGGTGAAAATCTCCGCTTACGACAAGCTGAAGAGGCAGGTGGAAAGATTTAACAAAGCCAATTCAGCCCTTAAACAAGGCATCGGGACCGTGCCTGTCAAATTCGGAATTTCCTTTACCACCGCTTTGCTCAATCAAGGTTCTGCCCTCATCTGGATCTACATAGACGGCACGGTATCCGTCACTACAGGCGGCATTGAAATGGGTCAGGAAGTCAATTCCAAAGTGGCTTTGGTGGTTTCCAGTGTTTTAGGCATCCCGTTTGATAAGATCAGAGTGGAAAGCAGCAATTCCCAGAGAGTGGGCAATGCCTCTCCCACTGCGGCTTCCACCGGTTCCGACATCAACGGAAACGCAGCCCGCATAGCAGCAGAACAGCTACGGGAACGCTTTGTCAAAAAAGCTGCGGAAATACTATCTGAAAGAAGTAGAAAGAAAATCCAAACCCGTCAAATTGGGTTGGCAGATGATAAAGCTTTTGTAAAAAGCAATCCGAAGCATAACATCAGCATTCCTGACCTGGTCAGGGAACTTTACTACAACCGCGTGTCATTAGGTGCTTACGGGTACTACTCAACACCAAAGGTGCACTTTGACCGTGAATCGGGCAAGGGTCATCCCTTTGCTTATTTCGTTTACGGCTGCGCTCTGGTCAGGGTGGAAATTGACACCCTAACGGGAGACAGCAGGCTGCTGGATGCTTTCATAGTGCATGAAACAGGACCCTCCCTGCATGACGATATCGACCGGGGTCAGATCATCGGAGCATTCATTCAGGCGATGGGCTGGTGCACGATGGAAGACGCTCCCCATGACGCCAAGGGAAAGTATCTGGCCTTGTCTCCATCCACTTACAAGATCCCAGGAATCCGTGATTTGCCTGAAAAACTGGTGGTGGAAATGGTGCAATCGCCTTGCAAAGAGGCCAGTGTTTTTGGCAGTAAAGCGGTCGGAGAGCCGCCTTTCATCTATGGCGAAGCGGTCTGGTTCGCAATCCGGGATGCCGTCAGTGCCGTTGACAATCATAAAATCATTGCTCCGCTTAGCTTTCCCGCTACTCCGGAAGCCGTTCTAATGGCGGTAGAACAGCTTAAGAACAAGAAGAAATAGAATAAAGAGGACATCATGTATCAGACTTTTTTGACTGACGCTCAGCTCAAAAGCGAGATCGAGCGCTGTGAATACTGTGAGGAAAAACCTTGTAAAACTGCCTGTCCGGCTGATTGCTCACCGGCTGATTTCATCATGGCTGCCGCCAGGGGCATGCCTCAGGATTACAAAAGAGCGGCTGCCATAATTCTGGGAAGCAATCCTCTGGGCGGGATCTGCGGAGCTGTCTGTCCTGATTACCATTGCCAGCAGGCCTGTTCCAGAGAGGATTTTGACACACCCATCCAAATCCCTGCCGTGCAGGCGACCATCATCAAAAAAGCCAGGGAACTGGGCCAGATGCCTGTTTTTGCCAAACCCAAACCCAATGGCAGAAAGGCATTGGTCGTCGGCGCAGGCCCTGCCGGACTGGGAGCAGCGGTCACTTTGGCGCAATTCGGTTGGCAGGTTGATGTCTTTGATGAAAACGAAAAAGCGGGCGGTGCCTGCAACCTGATTCCGGACCACAGATTAGGCAAGGACGTTCTGGACAACGACATCGCTTTTCTGGAGAGCTCTTTCGATATTAAGTTCCACTTCGGAAAGCGCATCGGCGCAGGTTTGGAGCATTACAAAAAGGAATACGACGCCATTGTTCTCACCGTTGGTCTGACCGAACCGGTTACTTTGGATATCCCTGGCAAGGAAGCTGTGCATTGGGGCATGGATTTTCTTAAAACCAAAGACGCCGCTCTGGTAAAGGGAAAGAAGGTTGCCGTGGTAGGCGGGGCGATCGGAGCGGACATTGCTCTCACAGCAAAACAGCTTGGTGCTAAGCACGTCGAGATGATCGTCCTGGAAAGCTTTGCCGAGATGCCTCTGACCGATATCGAAAAGAAAGAGCTCATCGAAGCAGGAATCCATATTACGAACAGGACCCGGATAGCGGAAGTTCTGCATGACAATGAGCAAGTAAACGCCATCAAAACCAGGCCGGTTTATCTGCCTGAGGGCGAATCCTTCCATCCATCCAAGATCAGGGACGAGTCTGACAACAGTGAACAGACCCGTTCCTTTGACGAAGTTTTCATGGCGATCGGCAACCGTTCCAGTCTGAAACCGTCAGATTATGCACCCTGCATATTTGATGTCTCGGACAAAGAAAAACCTGGTTGCATCTGCTCCGGCGGCGATATGGTCAATGGCCCCACCACCGTAGTGGAAGCCGTGGCAGCCGGCAAGAACACCGCCTTCACCATCGCAGCGCAATTCGCCAAAACGGAAAAACCTTTGATAGACAAGCCCACCAAGAGCCGGCAACCGATTCCCGGAAAAGTAATAAAACCTGTCTCCGTGGAAGCGGAGTTCTTCGGCCGCAGGATCTGCAGTCCCTTTCTGCTTTCTGCCGCGCCTCCCACCGACGGTTACGAGCAGATGAAAAAGGCCTACGAGGCGGGCTGGGCCGGCGGTATCATGAAAACTGCCTTTGACAATGTTCCCATCCACATTCCCGGCGAATACATGACTGTCTTTAACCAAGACACCTACGGCAACTGCGACAATGTTTCCGACCACGACATCAGCCGTGTCTGCAGCGAGATTCAGCAACTGATAAAAGAGTATCCCGACTGCCTGACGATGGCCTCGACCGGCGGCCCCGTCACAGGAGACGACGCTGCCGACAAAGC
>CAZWJK010000079.1:5946-8248 GCA_964634035.1 uncultured Candidatus Cloacimonadota bacterium
ATCGTGGAAAAGTATGGCTACCACATCATTGACGAACTGGAAAGCGGCCTTTCTTATCTAATGGAAGCGCGCAAGATCAAAAGCGTGAAAGAACTCATCGGCATTGCTTTGCCCAGTCCTGTGACCGATTTCATGGACCTGCCCCCCAAACAGAAAGTCTCATCCCTGATCGAAGAGCTCTGCGTGCATTGCGGCAACTGCACCCGCTGTCCCTATCTGGCGATCACTTTGAATGAAGAAAAACTTCCCGTCATCGACAAGGACAAGTGCGTGGGCTGCTCCCTCTGCGTGCAAAAATGCTTTGCAGGTGCCTTAAAAATGAAAGATATTTGAAGATGGGAATATTTTTTGCATTGAAAATGTTCCCGCCCTGCTGAATATAGTGAAGGAACAGGTAAACAATGCAAATCAACTTCAGGATACCAAGACTGCAGGATGGAATGAATTAGCTAACAGAATGTTAGGAAAACTGAAACATGAGCAAGGAATAGGATATGATTTTACTCATTTAAAGGGAAAGTTGAGCCAACCCCTGGTTGTTTCATTGACAGTTTTAGTGATAACGGCAAACTTGCTGACAGCGCTCAGCTCTTCCTCAGAAAACCGTGAAATCACTGGCACGGCATCTTATGGTAAGGATAAACTTGTTCTGCACAGCGGAAAGGAAAAAGTGATCCTGGCCGCTCTGCCACCCGCTGCCCTGGCAGGCATGAACTTTCTGCCCATCAAAGGAGATACCCTTACGGTCAGGGGAGTTATGAGCAAAGGCGCGCTGGTGGTCAGAGAAGCGGTCTGGAAACGAGCTACTTATGTATTCAGGGACAGTCTTGACCAGCCGCTGACTTCGGGACAGGGAACCTGGAATGTTGTCGCTGAGGATTGTATCGGCTGCAAGTTATGCACTCACTTCTGCCCCGTGGGTGCGATCACTATGAAACAAACCGATCAGGGAGTCAAGGCAGTGATCGATCCTGATCAATGCACCGGCTGCAACATCTGCATAACCGGAAACAGTCAAAAATTTAACGGCTGCCCCACAGGCGCCATCAAGAGGTAAAAAACTATGCCGAAATGGTTGATCTTCCTTCTGGTATTTATCACTTTTATGGGCTTGCTGCTGGCTTTCAGGCCCGTGATCTACCAAATAAACCCCAACCGCTGCACGAATTGCGGGCGCTGCTATATGGCCTGTCCCAACGGAGCGATATCGTTCAGCACGATAACTTATCATTATTACATTGACCCCAATCTGTGCAACGGCTGCGGAACCTGTGTCTCACAATGCACCCGCAATGCCATTTATCAGGTCACTGCCGCTGATGATGAGCACGCAACGCTGGTTCCGAATGTTCTGAGTTGCTATCCCAATCCACTGAGAGAATACACTGATTTTCACATCAACCTGCCAGTAAAATCGGCAGCAGCCATGCTCAGGATCTTTAACAACAAAGGCCAGACGGTAGACACCATTGAGTTGACAAAGACATCATCTATCCTGCGTTGGCAGGCCAAAGACAAATCCGGCAAAAGATTGCCCTCCGGCATTTACATTGCCTCTGTCAAAGACGGCGACAAGACGCATTCGATCAAACTGAGCCTGGTGCAATGATGAAACGGAAACAGCTTCTTCTGATTGCTGTCATGCTGATTGGAATCCTGCTTGGAGCAGTGATTAGCGGCATACCATATGTCCAAAGGTATTTCTGCGTCGGCTGCGGTGATTGCGTTAAAATCTGCCCTACCGGCGCCATCAGCCTCAGCGGTTCAAGGGCTGTGATCGACGCTCAGAACTGCATTAACTGCGGACAATGCGTCAAAACCTGCAACTACAATGCAATCAGGAGCCCTCAATGAAGTTTATGAAACCCATCATTCTACTGTTTGTAGTTTTATTGCTTACTTTAACGGTCTCATGCAGAAAACCTTCCAGCGTGGAAGTTCATGTTGACCGTAGCGCCTGTAACGGCTGCGGACGCTGCCTGCAGGTTTGTCCCTATGATGCCATTGAACTGGATGGCAACGGCAAGGCAGTCATCGATCAGACTTTATGCAAACAGGATGGATTATGCGTCAGAGAATGCCCGCAAAACGCCATTTACTGATCGCCTGCGTTGTTCTTGTCTCGGGCCTTTGCGCACAGCCGCTGGCCTTCTGGAGCAATTCAGCGGTTTTTCATTACAGAAGCATATACAAAGAGCACCTGACAGGCTATCGATCCGACCTCATACTCAATGGCCAGGCGAGCGGCTTTGATCTTGAACTGGAGAACCGTTTTTTACACACGGACAGGGTGCATGACGCC
>CAZWJK010000079.1:8348-10070 GCA_964634035.1 uncultured Candidatus Cloacimonadota bacterium
GTGATCGGGATGATTTCTGATGAGATTGACGGCAGGAACCTGAAAACTGATGCTCACCTGGACCTGCAGGTGCTTAAGCCTGTTTCCGTCTTTGTTAACCTGTATGACAAATTTGCCCTGGATGATGATTTTGCCGGGCAGGATATCTCGGCGGTCGGCACAGGTGTGAAGCTGGATGCATCCCCTTCACCACTCCAACACCTGGAAATGCAGACAGGCATCGACTGGATCGAGAGTGATGCAATTTCTGAAGACAGACTGATCCCCGTCACCAGCAGAGCCCGCTACAGCAGAACACTGACTCCCCAACTGACTGGTTTCGCCTCTTATGAACTGCGCAATTTCTATGACAGGGAAGCGGCTGAAATGCTCTTTAATTCACAGTTTCTGCGTGCCTCAGGAAAATACGCCCTGCCTTATGATCTGTCTCATGCCAGTTTTGTGGAATTGGGCGGGAAACTGTCTCCCAGGGGCAATGTTACTCGCAAATCCACTGCCCTCTATGGCCGTTCTGAAGTAAAAATTCTGTCCAGGTTTTATTTGGGGGCAGGCATCAATCATATGTTGGACCGTTACACTCATTACGAAGCCCTGGCGCGTTATTTCATCACCCCCTTCAGTGAAGTTTTCCTTGATTATGTTTATTCTGATGATCTTGAATACAAGGAATACACCAACTATTCCTCCGCTGGACTGAGACTCCTCTTCTGATCATGCTGAAAACTCTGACTGAAGGTCTGCTGCTGGGTCTTTCCACCGGAACCATATGTCTTCTGACCTGCACCCCCATTTATCTGCCCTACCTGGTTTCCGAAGACCGCAGTCTGAAGAAGAGCTTTTACAAGGTCATGGAGATCAGCGCCGGCAGGTTCTTTGCCTATCTGCTGTTCGGCGCGGCGGCCGGCTGGCTGGGTTCTTTTGTTCCCTACAAGGAAAGGACTCTGTTTACCGGAATCTCATATCTGCTGCTTTCCGTCTTTCTCATCGTTAATTCGGTCAGGACGCATAAGGCAGAAAAGCAATGCAGGGTTCCGGGCTGGATGAAGTTGTCCAACAGCGCATTCATGCTGGGAATCTTTACTGGAGTGAACTTCTGCCCTTCTTTCCTGATCGCTCTGACCAAGTCTGTGGACTTGGGTGGAGTGATCGGCGGAATCCTTTTATTTATGGGTTTTTTTGTAGGAACCACCCTTTTTCTGATACCTTTGGCATTCAGCGGACTGCTTACTTTTATCGGAACTGTCAAGAAGCTTGCCAGGCTCGCATCCATCCTGATCGCCATATGGTTCATCTGGCAGGGCGCAGTCAATCTGCACAAGGCATATCAGGAAAGTCGGACCCGGATCATCAATCCTGCTGACAGCACTTTCAACGCCTATGTTATCACTTCTCCCCGGGACAGCCTGTTTGCCTCTGACCTGGCGGACAGTCTGGCTCTGATCTATTCAGAGCGACCCCGGGTGATGCAGTTTTCAGTTCTCCGATCCGATGCAATGATCTTCAGTCCGGAGCATTCCATTATCTATGTAACCGCTTCGCTTTGGAAACCTGAATATGAAAAAGATTGGGATGCTTTTAACTATGTCATAATACCGGCGGATTTTTCCATCCACCAGGCAATCAATTTCCTCAAAACCTACAGTTTTAAAGTGCATAAAAAAAAGGGATTCCACTGGAATTTCTCCCCCAGGGAATCCCCTTGATTCTATCTATCTGTTAATC
>CAZWJK010000080.1:0-3754 GCA_964634035.1 uncultured Candidatus Cloacimonadota bacterium
CTTTGCCATAGACGCTCAGGACAACATCTGGATGGGCGGTTACTTTGACGGCCTCTACAAATACAGTCAAACCAACGGCTGGACGCTTTACAATACTGCCAACACTCCAGGTTTGCCTTATCACATATACAGCCTGGCAGTGGACAACCAAAACAATGTCTGGTTGGGCTACTATAACACAGCCTACCGATTCGACGGAACGAATCTGACCGTGTTTGATAACCTGAATTCTCATACCGGCAGCAACTGGTTTGATGTGAATCATGTCGCCTGTGACCATCTGGGCAACGTCTGGCTGGCAAGCAGTTATCAAGGTCTTCTTAAATATAACGGGACGGACTGGACCTTTTTTGACATTAACAACGGCATCATTTATAATGATTACACCAACGCCCTCTATTGCGACAGCGCCAACAACCTCTGGCTGGGAACAACTTTGGGCGGTCTGGTCAAATATGACGGCACCAACTGGACCCAATACAGCGACTACCCCAATGCCATCTTCCCCTGGCGGGTCTATGCCATCCTGGTGGACGCGCAAAACCACATCTGGACAGGCACGGAACACCTTTATGAATATAACGGGACAGACTGGGCCGTTCATAACACTGCCAACAGCCCTTTGCCCGAAATCAGGCAATATAACGTGCATGCCGACAGCCAGGACAGGATCTGGCTGGGCGGAAACGGCCTGACCTGCATTGACGGGCAGACCTGGACGAATTATAAAAATACCAATTCCGGTTTTCCGCAGGAAAGCGCTTTCTCCCTTGATTCAGACAGCAACGGCAAGCTCTGGTGCCTGGCCAGGGATACGGGTTATGACACGCTGGACGTGGTCAGTTTTGACGGAACGAACTGGACTGTGTATAACTCCTCCAATTCCATCCTGACCAACGATACGTACTGCCTGGCAGTGGATAATCTGAACCGCGTGTGGCTGGGTTCGGGACATGGCACGGTTTTCAGATATGATGGCATCGCCTGGACGGAACTGACCGTGCCCATCACGGTTCCCTGGGGTAACGAAATCGTCAATATCGGAGCGGATTCACAGAATAACATCTATGCTTACGGATACTGGGGCCTGGCCAGATACAACGGCATAGAATGGACGGTCTGGCAATACGACACAATCCCAGTTCCCATCGGCAATCTGCTGGATTTTTATGTAGATAACTCAGACAATGTCTGGATCGGTTCCAAAGCCGGCCTGGCCAAATTCGACGGCACCAACTGGAGTTACTTCAACCCCGACAACTCAGGCATGCCTTATTACTATGCAATTGCCATGTGTCAGGACAATCTGGGCAACCTCTGGTTCAGGAATTGTGATGATTTCACGGACGGCTGCCTGGTGAAATATGACGGCACGAACTGGATCAGCTTTTATGACTATGATTATCCGCTGATCGACAGTGATATCTATGACATTGCCTGCGACAGCTACAACAACCTGTGGATAGCGACGGAGAACGGCATCACGGTCCATAACGAAACAGGGGTCGTGGCCAATGAAGATGACAATTTGCCGACTCCTTCACAGAATAAATTCAACCTCACGGTCTATCCCAATCCCTTTACTGAAGCGGCAAAGATCAGTTATGACCTGCCAAAAGCAGAGCAGGCCAGCCTCTGCATCTATGACGTCAAGGGCAGACTGGTTAAGCGTTTGCATGATGCCTACGCCCAAAAAGAAAGTCATGCATTAGAATGGGACGGCACTGATAAAACTGGAAAACCTGCCGCCAACGGTGTCTATTTCTGCCGTCTGGAAACCGGATCCGGCAGCCAGACAAAAAAGCTGGTGCTGATCAAGTAAGATCAGGAAACCTGCAGGAGTTCAATATTCCAGTTCTGCCATATATGGTCATGTAAACCCAAGGGAATTTTGGACTTCGCACAAAGAAACAGCTCCCTGCCCGAAGTCCATTTTGCCCTAGGATTGGCGTACCATGAAAAGTCTCATTTGGCAAAAAGGACTCCCGGAAGATGCAATTGCTGCATAAAAAAACTTGTCATAATCAGAGCGCATTATAAGTTTGCTATTATAAAGCATAAGGCGGATGAACATGCGTAAACAGATCTGCTTGCTGTTGTTTGGTCTGGGCCTGGCCTGTCTGTTTTGTCAGGTTGAAACCGGTGCGCTGATGACCTGGGGCAAAATGACGGGTGGGATCTTACCTCAAAATCCCTCAAAGATCAGTGCGGGCAGCAGAGAAAATCTGGTCATCAAGGCAGACGGAAGCTTATTCTGCTGGGGTGCCAACACTTCTCAACAATGCCTGGTTCCCAACGGAAACGATTATGCGGCAATTTCCACAAATGGCGGGCACTGCCTGGCGATCAGGGCTGACCACACTTTGGCGGCCTGGGGCCTGAACAACTACGGACAGTGCAATGTTCCCTTCGGAGTCCATTTTTCCAAAGTCGCAGCAGGCTGGTATTTCTCATTGGGCGTCAACATGGACGGTTCGCTGATCGGTTGGGGAAGCAATAATTATGGTCAGATCAATGTGCCTCCGGGTTATGTTTACACCGATGTCGCAGCGGGATATTTTCACGGCATAGCACTCAGAACTGACGGCTCGCTCATCGGCTGGGGCTATAACTATGACGGACAGATAAATGTGCCCGCCGGCACTGACTTCAGCCAGATCGACTGCGGAGACCATTTCAGCGTGGCACTCAAAACAGACGGTTCCCTGATCGCCTGGGGAGATAATCAATACGGACAGTGCAACGTGCCGGGTGGAAACAACTTTATCCAGATTGCCGCAGGCAAATTTCACTGCCTGGCATTGCGCAATGACGGAAGCGTTGTGGCCTGGGGCAGAAATACAAGTGGTCAATGCAGCGTGCCTGCAAACCTGTCAGCAACACAAATTGCGGCAGGCGGATGGCACAGTGCAGCAATCGACCATGAGGGAAACATCATCTGCTGGGGCCTGAATGATTACGGCCAGTGCAATGTGCCGGCGGGAAGCGATTTCACCATACCTGTGGCAGGGAAAGTATGCTTTGTCATAAGAGAGGACGGATCCTTCACAGGCTGGGGTTATGATACATATGGCCTGACGGATTATCCTTCCGGAAACGATTTCATCATCGTCAGCAGCCTTTCCGAGCATGCGCTGGCACTCAAAAACAACGGAACAATCGTGGGCTGGGGACGTAATGACTATGGCCAGGCAACCCCTCCGGCAGGCAATGAATACAGTCAGATCGCAGCCGGCGGATATCACAGTCTGGCTTTGAATAATGAGGGAACTTTATTGGCCTGGGGGTTGAACAGCCACGGTGAATGCAATGTTCCTGACCAGATGGATTTTGTCCAGATCGCTGCAGGCGGTAATCACAATTCCGTGATCCTGGCAGATGGTTCCTTATACAGTTGGGGGGATAATACTTACGGTCAATGCTATCCGCCGGCAGGTAATGATTTTGTTCAGATCTCTGCGGGCGGCTATCACACCCTTGCGTTACGTGATAACGGCACTTTGGTTGCCTGGGGTGATTACTCTTATGGACAATGCAATGTGCCTGCCGACGATGGATTTGTCTCCATTTCAGCTGGTTGGTACCACAGTCTGGCTTTACGCGAAGACGGCACTATAACGGGTTGGGGCAGAAACAACTATGGAGAATGCGATATCCCGCCCCGCAATGACTATATTGCCATTGCCGCCGGAAGTGACATCTCGCTGGCGATCTATCAACCGGAGCCAACTTTTACACTGGATGAAACTCAACC
>CAZWJK010000080.1:3854-9955 GCA_964634035.1 uncultured Candidatus Cloacimonadota bacterium
CAAGAAGGAATGAATGAAACAATTCAGCGAAATGGTTTTACCTGAAGCTATCCATAAGGCAGCTAATGATTTAAACTATATAACAGCAACTCCCATCCAGATGGAGACCATCCCCTGGCTGATGGAAAATGACACCGACCTGATCGGTCTGGCGCAAACCGGAACCGGCAAGACCGCAGCTTTCGGATTCCCCACCCTGGCCAAAACAGATAGCAGTAAGAAGCAAGTGCAGACTCTTATCCTTTGCCCGACCCGTGAGCTTTGCGTCCAGATCACCAAGGATTTTCAGCACTTTGCCAAATACCTGCCTGCCGTCAAGGTCGTGGCAGTGTATGGCGGAGCACCCATCTATTCGCAAAAGGAAGCGCTGAAAAAAGGCGCTCACATCGTGGTCGGGACTCCCGGACGCGTATTTGACATGATCCGCCAGGAAGTCCTGAAACTTGACCGGATCGACAGACTGATCCTGGATGAAGCGGATGAAATGCTGAACATGGGCTTTAAGGATGACATCTTTGAGATCATGAGCCACACTTCCGAGCAGAAGCAGATCCTGCTCTTTTCCGCCACCATGCCCAAAGACGTGGTTGCCATCACGGAAACCTTCATGACAGACCCGCACAGAATCGCTGTGGGCAATCAGGATCAGGGCGCAGACAACATCAGGCATTTTTACTACAAAGTGCATGCCAAGGACAAATACAAAGCGCTGAAACGCATTGCAGATATCTATCCAAAGATATACGGGATCGTGTTCTGCAAGACCCGCTCCGAAACACAGGAAATTGCCGACAAACTGCAGCACGACGGCTATAATGCAGACGCTCTGCATGGGGACTTGTCACAGAATCAGAGAGACCTGGTGATGAACCGTTTCCGCAGTAAGTATGTGCAGCTTCTGATCGCCACAGACGTGGCTGCCAGAGGCCTGGACGTGGATGACCTGACCCATATCATCAATTATCAGACGCCCATGGATCCTGACATCTATATCCACCGTTCCGGACGGACCGGCAGAGCCGGAAAAAGCGGAGTTGCCATCACCATCGTCCATGCCAAGGAAATGGGACAGCTCAAAGCCTGTGAAAAAAGACTGGGGCGGGAAATCACCTTAGCTCACGTGCCCACCGGCAGCGAGATCTGTGAGAAGCAGCTTTTCAACCTGATCGACAACATGGAAAACATCGCCGTGGACGACGACCAGATCGATCCCCTGATGGAAAACGTCTATAAAAAGCTGAGCTGGCTTTCCCGCGAAGAACTCATCAAACGCTTCGTCTCAGTGGAGTTCAACCGTTTCCTCAATTATTACAAAGATGCCAATGACCTGGATCTGATACCCGAAACGCAGTATAATAAACCGCGGGAAAAACGCGACATCACTTTCAGTAAGTTTCATCTCAATATCGGCTATGAGGATAATCTGACCAAGCGTGAACTGATGAAGCTGATCAATAAGCTGAACGTGGCGCGCGGCATCGAGATCGGGCATATCGATATCACTGACAATGACACTTATGTGGAGCTTGATTCCTATTACGACAACCAGTTGCTCAAGGCCCTGAACCGCGCCAAATACGCCGGCAGAATGGTGCAGGCAGGCATTCTGGATGAACACAAAAGATGCCAGTCTGATTCGCCCCAACGCCGGTCTGAACCATCCAGACGCCAAACCGAAACAAGACGGCGCCAACCTGAATCCGATAGGCAGGATTCACGTCCCAAATTCTACCAGAACAGGGATAAGGGCAGATCGCGAAATGCATCCTTCGGCAAGCCCAGAACAAGTTCCAAAGGACGAAAGACACAAAAGTAATCTGAAATAAAGCTTTGGAGTTCAAACGCAGAAGCTTACTGTCGCGATTCATGTAATTTCAATCGTTTGGACTTCAAAGCTGCTTGAATAAAACACTTTCATTTACACAAGTATCCATTGAAGTCCAAATCCACATAGCAAATGAATATCAAATAGTTTTCCCAGATTTGAACTCCAATGGAGAGGGGTTGTCAAGCTCCTGCTTGACAAGTGACAAGCCGGAGCTTGCCACACCTTGATTTTACCAAATGGCTTTTGTTTCCCTAATCCAGGCCCGCTGCCCTCCCCCCATCCTCCTGCCTGGCACCTGCGCCCGGGCACAGGAATCAAACAGGCGGACAGCAATAAATTACCTGGTCTCAATTAAGCGTGGTTGGGGCAAAAAAGGACTCCCTGAAGCTGAGATTTTATGTTCAATAATTACACATAATCCCGTAGGAATTTTCCATTCGTTAGCCAGTGACTTCAGTCACAGGTCAGAATGGCGGATGTGACAACCCCGGCGGGGTTTTTTATCTGCAGCAGATGGTTTAAACCATCTGTCTCTCATGAATTGGAAACCCCGCTGGGGTTATCTTTATTAAACCGTTTACCAGTGGTTGAAACCACTGGCTATCGAATGATAAACCGCTCTGCGGTTGGAAGAATATCTGATTCTTCTATCATCGCAAAAATAGGCTAACGAATGGACTTTGTCATATCCTGCAGGATATCTATTTCATTGAGGATTATCCGCAGGAGAGTTTTATCCCTGTTCATAAATAGTGATTGCCTGCTTGAGAACTTCATCTTTGATCAGCGGTTCCAGGCATTGCGGTTCAACCAGATCAACTCTTTTTCCAAGTTTCTTTTCTATTAATTGTTTAAGTTCAATGAACTTGAGAATGCCGTAACTTTGCTTGATTTCAACCAGTAAATCTATGTCGCTATCCGGTTTCGTTTCACCCCTGGCATAAGACCCGAAAACCGCTATTCTGCTGATGCTGTATTCCTGCAAATACGGCTTCACAGCAGAATAGATGTCTTTAAAACGCGGGTCTTTGTTTATCAGCATGATTCTTTACGACTCGATCACTTCCACATTGGCACGGGGCAGGCGCATGACCTTGCCATCTTCGAACTGAGCTTCCAGAACACGCACCATGGTCTCGGATTCAACTTTGGTGAGCTCTTTCGGCATGCCGACCACTTTGGCGATCTGGCCGAAATTGGGCTGGCGGATGACTCGGATCAGGGTACCTGGTTCCAGGATGGGCAGTTTGCTCTCCGTGAAGGTGAGCTCCTCTTCCTGGAATTCCAACGGGATGATGATCTCAGGCCTGATCACGCCGGCGCGGATCTGTGTCCTGCCGTGGATGGAGGTCTTGAATCCTTCAAACTTTTTGAGCAGGTCAAAGGTCTTCCTGGCCATGTCGATCTTGCCGAAGCCTTCCGTGCAGACGATGGTAATGCCGACCTGTTCATGTCCCGTGATGGCGACTCCCAGGTCATAACCCAGGATCTTTTTGATGTCCTGGTCATCGATACCGCCTGTGATGATGGCTTTGACACCCATCTTGCGGGCCTGCTCGATCGCTTCCAGACGGATGAAAGCACCTGCCACAATAATTTTGTCACGGCAGGATTCATCTATCTTCTTAGCGCTGAGCTCTTCATCAGGAGCGGCGGCAAGGACCTTGATGTGGCCGACGGTTTCACCGCCGATACCAAAAATGCCCTGCACGTAAGCGGATTTATTTTCAATGATGACGCCTTCATTGGGAATGACCTCAGTGATCACGCCATCCAGGAAAGCCTTGACCTGAACGGGAATGCGGGGTTCACGCAGCAGGATCTGTCCCGTGTGCGCGGAAATGGATTCCACTTCCCCGTCGTTGGGAGAATGGACTGCGTTCTTCATAAATCCCATTCCGAACAGGCCTTTGTTCTCCGCCAGCACAGTGCCTTTGGAGATCTGGTCGCCGGCTTTGACCTTAACGTAATTGACCAGTTGGGCTGGTGTAACGCCCAGTTTGTTAGCCAGATTGAGCGGAATGACCTTGCCGGGCAGAAGGGTTTCTGCCACGACGTCTTCGGCTTTGACCTTATCGCCTTTTTTGACCAGGACTTCGCCCTTGAGCGGAAGCAGACGGTCCTTGCGCAGAACGATGCTTTCAGTAACGGTTAATCCGGCGGAATATGCTTGTCCCATCTTATCCTCCCTACTTCAAAATCTCTTCCGGATAGGCCTTGAGCTCACGCATCCACTTCTTGAGAGCGCTGATGCGGGCCTGGGGCTCTTCCGGCAAGCTGAACGGCTGGCGTCCGCGCGTGTCGAGCACTATGCCGACCAGGCCGCCATGCAGATCTATGTCGAGTTCTTTGTTCTTATCTTTATCAAGGATGGTGCCACCGTGGGACTTCAGATGCGCTTTGGCGACTTCGCCAATGCCGCAGGGCAGGAGCCTCACTTCGCCATAGGGAATATCCTCTTCAAAGACAGTTCCGTCAGGAAGCTGGATCTTGGCGGACAGGGCAGGCTTGCCCGGTTTGTTCTTTCCGACCGGCGCAACGCAAGTACCGAGGTAGATCAGACAGTCTTTGTTAAAGACTTCGGTGGCAGCTTTGGTGCTGATCTCGGAAAGCACGCCCAGATGCGGCATCATGAAGATGCTGTCCACAGCCAGGCGGGTAACTCCTTCGGGCAGGAAAGCATCGATCATCATCATGACAGACTGATGTCTGCGCGGAGCATGTGAAAGCACTCCGCCGCTTCCGACCAGTAAACCAAGAGTCATCATGTTGACGATCGTAGCACCTGATGTGGATTGGCTGAAAGCTTCCGAAATGTCACGCTGGCGTTGGGTTCCCTTCAGGGTGACGGCAAATTCCTTGTGCTGCTCGAAAGCCAGGCGCAGAGCTTCCTTGGCGATCGCCTGCTCCAGCACCAGCTCTTCCAGTAAGCTCGGAATCGTGGTCGGACGGATCATCTTGTTCTTGATCATGTTGCGCAGTTCGTTTTCATCAATGGCAAACGGCACCCAGCGCATGATATTGGGCAGTCCGGCACTGGCCAGCACATTGGAAATGCTGTAGCTCATGCCAAGGTTGGCGCTCACGGTTCTGTTGAAGATGAATTCCTCAGTGAAAACAGAGAAAATATCTGTCGTAGCGCCGCCGATGTCAACACCCACCACTTCGATGTTTTCAGCTTTGGCAACGGCCTGCATGATATTGCCCACGGCCGCGGGAGTCGGCATAATCGGCACGCTGTCATGATCGGGACCCATGGTCCAGGACATCAGTTTATTATAGCCCGGAGCCTGCTGCATCACGTGTTCCATGAAGATATCATGGATCTTGTCGCGGGCAGGGCCGAGGTTTTCATGTTCCAGTTTGGGACGGATGTTTTCCGTGACCATCAGATGCACTTTATCGGAAAGGGTTTCCTCGATGTCAGGAATGGCCTGCTTGTTGCCTGCATAGATAACCGGCAATTTATAACCAGAACCCAGACGCGGTTTGGGATCTGCTGCAGAGACCAGCTCCGCCATTTCCACTACGTGCTTGACAGTGCCGCCATCCTCGCCGCCTGCCATCAGGATCATGTCAGGCCTGAGTTCGCGGATGCGTTCTATCTTTTGGTGGTTCATGCGCTTGTCATTGCTGGCGATCAGGTCCATCACAATGGCGCCTGCTCCTAATGCGGCACGCTCAGCGCTTTCACCGGTCATGCTGGCAACCACGCCCGTAACCATCATCTGCAGACCGCCGCCGGCGGAAGATGTGCTCACATAAGCGTCCACACCGACATCGCCCTGGCGCGGAATGACAAATTCACCGTTTTCCATGAATTTGATGTTCGGGTTGTTATACTTCAGGCGCGCCAGTTCTTCCAATTCCTGCACGGAATTGATGACGCCTTTTGTCACATCGTTGAGCGGCGCTTCCACTGTGGTCGGAGCTTCGCCGCGCACGGTCTGGCGGTATTCCCCGTCCACCCATTCGATCAGAATTGCCTTCGTCGTCGTACTGCCGCAATCTGTTGCCACAATACGCGTCAGGCGTTTTTCATCATATTGCATATATTCCTCCGTTATGCCAAAGGAGTTCAGTCAGATACAAGATTTTAAAAGAGCGATTTAAGTCAATTATCTTTCTCACTCTGATCCTGCTTTTTCCTTCCGAACAGCCTTTGGAAGAACGCTTTGATTTGATTTTTCCGGCGTTGCCTGAGCAGGCGCGCTTTCTGCCTGCGTTCACGGTTCAGTTCCTCATCCAGTTCATCCATGCGGTTGATGAGCGC
>CAZWJK010000081.1:0-4044 GCA_964634035.1 uncultured Candidatus Cloacimonadota bacterium
ACGCTGCAGAGGAAGTTGTTTTCATGCTTGTCGATCAGGTTCTGGTCAAGGATGGCGCCGGGAGTGATGATCTCTGTGATGTCCCTTTTAACGATGCCGACCGCGGTTTTGGGGTCTTCAATCTGCTCGCAGATGGCAACCTTGAGGCCTGCCTTGATCAGTTTATCCAGATAATTATCCAGCGCATGATAGGGAAAACCTGCCAGGGGAACGGGATTGTCGTCATTCTTATTACGGGTGGTGAGGGTGATATTGAGCACTTTAGATGATGTATAGGCATCCTCAAAAAAGGTTTCGTAAAAATCACCCATGCGAAACAAAACCAGCTTGTCCGGATGCGCTCTCTTCACTTCCAGATACTGCTTCAGCATCGGCGTGATCTTGGTTTCTTCAGCTTTCACTTTTTTCACAGAGCCACCAACCATATGATCCACGCGGGGTCCACGCGGGGTCCACGCGGGCTGAGCCTGAGAGGAGGCTGCGTGGAATAAAGGGTTGATTTAAGGAAGGTGGTTTGAACTTGCATGATGGATGACCTATCTCTGGATGATGAAAGAATCGATCTGATTATCGCGCAGCAGGGTCTTTGCGCTCACTGCGGCAAGTTGTGTCTCATAAGGACCGACAATTATCACCCAGGAAGGATCCTTGAATTGCGTTGATTCATAAAACTGCGCCTTCAGACCGAGCGCAATGATCTTTTCGCAAAGCTTGACGGCATTTGTCTTGTTGCTGAAGCGCCCTGCCTGCAGAAACAGCCCTTTAAGCTCATTGTTTTTTACTTCAACGGGTAGAGACGAACCTGAAGTTCGCGTTGTATCCGGTTTTGCGGGATCTTCGGAGGTGCTGGAACCGGTGATCTCAGCCAGCACGATATCAGGCAGGGGGCTCTCCGTATGAGGATACAAAAAGCTCAGATCGATGGAGTTGCCATTGGTGCCGCGCATTTCAAACAGTCTGTCCTCGATCAGGTAGGCGAGTTGGGAATAGCGGTCCAGTTCATAACCCTGCTTATACTGACTCAGCGCTTCAGCCCTGTTCCCAAGCATTTCCGCAGCATAGCCGTAACGGTATCTGAGATACTGCTCGTCCCCGATCAGTTTGGGTTGGGAAAGCAGCTTTTTCAAAGTGTTGATGGCATTGTTATATTGTTTTTGATTTATGTATGAATCGGCGATCAGATAGTGTGCGTCTTCCAGTTTGGGACCGGATTTGGTGAGGCGAATGAACTGATTGGCAGAGGCGATGGTTTTGGTGTAGTCACCCTGCTGAAAGTAGGTGACAGCGATCCAGTAATGTTTGTCGGAAAAATCGGGATGCGTGATCTGATTGAAGCTGTTCAGCGCTTTGTCATAATCCCTGTCCAGCAGGTACAGACTGCCCAGTTCGTAAAGGGCTTTTTGAGCATAGATGCTTTTGGAGTATGTGTCCACCAGCATTTGCAAGAGGTTCTTGGCATTGGCGGCGTCAGTGGTCAGCATAGCGCTGTAAAAGATCACTGCAGCCCGCTCATCAGCGTTTTCAGGCTGATTGGTTCGGAGCAGGGCATTGGCTTTGCTGAGTTCGCCTTTCTCATAAGCGTCAATGATGGCCTGGATGCCTTTGCCGATGGCAGCGTTCAGGCCTGCCGACATCATGGCCAGAATAAGAATGAGCAGCGGTATTAGTCTATTTTTACGCATTTTCTTCCGATGCAGAGCTGTCCAGTTTGCGTACCAGGCCCCAGTCCGCTGTTTCAATTTGAAGCGGAAAAGCAAAGCGGCGGTTGGGTTTGGTCATGGTGACCAGGTTTTTTTCATCGTCATAGAACTTATCGGCGAAAAAAGTCACATCTTGATTGCGGTCAGGAAAGATGATCTGCACTGTGTCGCCAGATTCGATTTTGGAAAGGCAGTCAAACCAGAGCAAGCCGTCCTCAGAGCCGGAAACCTTGCCGCAGAACTGCCATTGCTCAGAGCATTTGTTGACATCGATAATTGGCAGGTGTGGCTGCAGTTCAGCTTCATCTTTATTATAGAAGAAAGCGGTGAAATAGGGACGGTGATTGACTTTGCAGACCTCGGCAGCCATTTGCTGCCAATGGTCTGAAAATTGATCTGATGTTTGCCGTGCTTCATTATAAGTTCTGCTCAGCAGAGCGGCGTAGTAGGTGCTTTTCATTCTGCCTTCGATCTTGCCGGCGCTGATCCCAGAAGTGGTAAGCAGAGGCATTTCCTTCAAGAGACAGAGGTCTTTGGAGTGCATCAGATAACTGCCTCGCTCATCCTCCTGAACGGAAAAGACCTGCCCGGGACGGGTCGGCTCCAGAAGATTCCATTCCCAGCGGCAGGGATGGGTGCACTCACCCCGATTGGCGCTTCTCTCGTTCAGCAGAGCGCTCATCAGGCACCGTCCTGACCACGCCATGCACATCGCTCCGTGAATGAAAACCTCCAGTTCCATTTCAGGAACTTTGTCCCTGATCTCCAGCATCTCGGAATAACTTACCTCCCTGGCCAGTATTACACGTTTGACGCCCTGTTCCTGCCAGAATTTTACGGCGGCGTGATTGGTCGTGTTGGCCTGAGTGCTTAAATGGATGGGAAAATCAGTGTGTTTCTGTACAAGTTTCAGAGCACCTGGTTCGGAGACAATGACAGTGTCGAAAGGCAGTTTCCTGATTTCCTGCAGATACTCCGGCAGGGCAGCGATGTCCTGATTGCGGGAGAAAATATTGAGAGTGAGATAGACCTTTTTATGCAGGGCATGCGCATACTCAATGCCTGCCCTGAGTTCAGACAGGGTGAAATTTCCGGCAAATGCTCTCAGGCCAAACTGCTGACCCGCCAGGTAAACGGCGTCAGCCTTGTAGGCAAGGGCATATTGCAGCTTTTCCAGATTGCCGGCGGGAGCAACTATTTCCATCTATGCGATAGTTCAATTGCTCATGGAATTAAGCAGTTCGTCATTGGTTCTGGCGGCGCCCATTTTCTTGCGCAGTATCTCAATGCCTTGAATGGGACTGATGGTTTTCAGATACTTGCGCAGGACATACATGCGGTTGATCTCATTGGCAGTGAGCAACAGCTCTTCTCTGCGGGTGCCGGATTTGACCAGATCTATGGCGGGATAGAGTCGCATGTCAGAAATGCTTCTATCCAGCTGCAATTCCATATTGCCTGTGCCTTTGAATTCTTCGAAGATTACCTGGTCCATCTTGCTGCCGGTATCGATCAAGGCTGTGGCGATAATGGTCAGGGAGCCGGCTTCTTCAGTGTTGCGGGCTGAACCGAAGAATTTTTTGGGTTTGATCAGTCCATTGGCATCGATACCGCCGGAAAGGACCTTGCCGCTGGAAGGCATGACGCTGTTGTAGGCGCGTGCCAGACGGGTGATGCTGTCCAGCACGATGACCACGTCCTGATTCATCTCCACCATGCGCTTGGCCTTTTCCAGAACCATCTCAGCCACATTGGTGTGATTGCGGGGAGATTCGTCAAAGGTGGAACTGATGACTTCCCTGTTGCCGGGACGCAGGATCTTCTTCATCTCGGTCACTTCTTCGGGACGCTCATCCACCAGCAGCACGATCAGGTGCACTTCAGGGTGGTTGGCCAGAATGGCATTGGCTGTATCCTGCAGAAGGGTGGTTTTTCCGGTTCTGGGAGCGGCGACGATCATGCCGCGCTGGCCTTTGCCGATGGGGGTGAAGAGATTGATGATGCGGGTGGAATAATTGCCCGGATCGAATTCCAGGTTGAGTCTCTCAGTCGGATAATAGGGAGTCAGTTCATCAAACTGACGCATCTCCTGAGTGCTTTCCGGCGAGTTATAGTTGATGGATTCGACTCTCAGCAGGGCGTAATACTTCTCGCCTTCCTTGGGAGATCGGACCGGACCGGAAACCATGTGTCCCTTTTTAAGGTTGAACCGGCGGATTTGCGTCAGGGAGACATAGACATCGTCCCTGCCGGGATTGTAGTTGTTTTCCGGAAAGCGCAGAAATCCGAATCCGTCTTCCATGATCTCCAGGCAGCCGGTGACAAAGGCAAGCCCTTCCTGGGC
>CAZWJK010000081.1:4144-9862 GCA_964634035.1 uncultured Candidatus Cloacimonadota bacterium
TCAGAAAAGTCCACTCCAATGATCTGATTGTAGGATTTGAAGCTCTGTTTGATCACGTTGATAAAGTCACCCCGTCCTGTGGCGGCATCAAGCACCATTCCTGCGTCAATATGCGAAAACTTACTGAAAACGTCCCTCATGGATTGTATCCTCGCTTGTATATATTGTTGTTATTTCTGGACAAACAGATTTAAATAAGTTCCAACCTCAAAAACTATTATTTAAAATAATGAATTGCAGTCAAGAGAAATATGTGAATCCTGACAAAAATCAAGGCAGCACCTGAAAAAGTGCTGCCTTGAAACTTTAGATATTTATGATTTAAATCACGCCTTGTGCCAGCATGGCATCGGCAACTTTCTTGAAACCGGCGATATTGGCGCCTTTCACATAATTGATGAAATCACCGTCTTTACCGTTGGCTACGCACTGGGCATGGATCTTGATCATGATCTCGTGCAGTTCGCAATCCACTTTTTCGGCTGTCCAAGCTGTATGACAGGCATTCTGCTGCATTTCCAGACCGCTAGTGGCAACTCCACCTGCATTGACAGCTTTGCCTGGTCCGTACAGAATTTTGTTATTGAGGAAGATTTCCACAGCTTCTGCGGTGGAAGGCATGTTGGCTCCTTCTGCCACACAGATGCACCCGTTTTTGATGAGGGTTTCCGCATCTTCTTTGTTCAGTTCGTTCTGAGTGGCGCAGGGCAGCGCAACATCGCATTTTTCGCCCCAGGGAGTTTTGCCTTCATAGTATTTCACTCCGTCAGCACTGTACTTTTCAGCGTATTCCTTGATGCGTCCGCGCTTGATATTCTTTAGTTCCAGCAGGTACTCCCATTTCTCGCCTTTGATACCGTTGGGGTCTACTACATAGCCATTTGAGTCGGAAGCTGTGATAACTTTGCCGCCCAACTGGGTGACTTTCTCGATCGCATACTGAGCTACGTTTCCGGAACCGGAGACAACCACTTTCTTCCCTTTGAAGTTCTGATTGCGGGTTTTCAGCATTTCCTCGGCAAAATAGACTATACCGTAGCCGGTTGCCTGGGGACGGATCAAGGAGCCGCCATAGGACAATCCCTTACCGGTAAACACACCGCTGTGTTCGTTTTTGATCTTCTTGTACATGCCATACAAGAATCCGATCTCACGCGCGCCAACGCCAATGTCTCCGGCGGGCACGTCTGTTATGGGTCCGATCAAACGGAAAAGTTCCAGCATGAAGGAGTGGCAGAAACGCATCACTTCAGCATCGCTTTTACCCTTGGGGTCAAAATCGCAACCGCCTTTACCGCCGCCCATGGGGATGGTGGTCAGGCTGTTTTTGAAGATCTGCTCAAATCCCAAGAATTTGAGGATGCCAAGATTGACGCTGGGGTGGAATCTCAGGCCGCCTTTGTACGGCCCGATCGCATTGTTGAATTCCACTCTGAATCCGCGATTGACCTGAACGTTTCCTTTGTCGTCCATCCAGGGCACTCGGAAGATCAAGGTGCGGTCCGGTTCGACGATTCTTTCCATGATATTGGCTTTGACATAAGCGGGATTGGCTTCATAGACATCCCAGATCGTTTCGACAACTTCTTTGACAGCTTGAATGAATTCCGGCTGGCCCGGATTTTTGGCTTCCACCTTTTGCAGGAATTCGGCCATTTTTGGGTTGTTACTCATAACATTCCTCCTGTTATTTTCTGAGCTTGGTTTATTTTTACGGATTGATAGTATCTATGAATTGCAGGACAAAGGACAGATGTATCAGCTCTCATCTATATTTTCGGAATTCCTTTTTGAATTTGAAACACCATTTACAAAGTGCTAATTTTACGTCAATTGAAATTTTCACAGAGATAGTCAATCCTGAACAGGCAGGAATCTTTCTTCGTCGTAACGACATGCGCCTCGCTTGTCGCGATACAGACGAGGCGTCTGTATCTACATTGTCATTCCTGCGCAGGCAGGAATCTTCTCTTTTGTCATTCCTGCGCAGGCAGGAATCTATGCTGTTTTGCTGAACAAAAACTCAAACAGTCTCTTTCTGTGTTCCAGATCAGTGATCCGTTCCGGATGCCATTGGATCGCCAGCACCATCTGCTCGCCTTCCAGTTCCATCGCTTCGATCACTCCGTCGGAAGCTGTGGCAACAACCTTGAACCCTTTGCCAACGTGGTTGGGATCTATCCCTTGGTGGTGATTGGAATTTACTATTATAGTCTCGTCGGGTAAGATTTGTGAAAGCCAGCGGCTTTCTGTCAGCGCGATCTCATGATATTTCTCGCCCAGGTGATTTTCCACAGTCTCCAGATGCTGGATGAGCTGGCCGCCTTGGCAGATATTGAGCAACTGCATTCCGGCGCAGATTCCCAGTACCGGTTTTTGCGTTTTGAGGATCAGCTCCACCAGCATCGGATCTGATTCTGCTCTGCGTTCATCCATGATATCGGCCTTGGGATGCGGTTTCTGACCATACATGGAGGGCGGATAGTCCATCCCGCCTATGATGATGAGCGCGTCGATCATATCGATGTATTGCTGCAGTGCGGTCTTGTCTGTTAAAGTCGGAACCGGCAATGGTAACCCGCCATAGTCAAATACCGCATCTATGTATTTATTTCTGATGTGGAACTGGTGATAACTCCCCAGTTGCATATAATTCATGCTGAGTCCGATCACTGGTCTGCTCATAAATGCGTCATCCTTTTACATGTGTCATTCCAGTGCTGGAATGACATATCTTGTAACAATGTTTTTGAAAGAACTACTATGTCAAACTAAATCATAGTAAGGACTGTCCATCTAATGAACTTGATTTAAATATCTCTGCCAGTTCTTTGCCTGATTGTCAGTTAAGGAAATGTATTTCAGGAATCGCCTGATGTTATATGAAAATTTCTTGACGGTTATAAACCCGAATTATTTTATCATATGTGAGTATAGCTTTTCAATACAGATTTTTGCGAGGGAGCTTGATTATGAAAAGACAACTGCTGATGTTTGCCATTGCGCTTTTATGCTGTCTGACAGCTCTGCACGGCGATGTGGTCAGGCCGGAGGAAAATTCTGCCGGCCCCAATCCCAGAAACAAGGTCCCTTATACATATAAGCAGCGTTCCACACCGGTCGGCGCTTCTGTGGGTGTGCAAAGAGACCGCTCTGCAGAAGCAAAGAGGCAGAAGTATCTGGATGCAGTTGATGGATATCTTGCCCGTCTGCAGGATGATTCCGATAACAAACACACGCTCTATAAACTGGCTGTCAATTATGCTCTGCTGAATGAACCGGAGCTTGCTGCCCATTATGTGACCCAGTCCTATTTGAATGGCTACCGTAATCTAAAACGATTCGAGAAAAGCAAAAAGTTTCGGCTCGTGCGTGATGCCCCGGTCTTCATTAACACTTTGGAAAGCCTGAAGGCCATGCAGACAGGGATTTCCAGTCAGCAGCAGCAGCGATAATTCAAATAGCTTTATTCCTTACTATAACTTCACCATCAAATAGTTGCGCTCAGTTTCAGATAAGCGCTGACGGAATTGCGTCTGAAATGTCCCAACCAGTCTTCCATCTGGGATGGCTCGTCCTGCAGTTGCTTTGTTTTGTATCCCAGATAAAGGAACCAGTCTTTTTTGAATTCATAGCGGAAGTTGCTGTAGAACGAGAAATCCGCATACGTACTGCTGCGCTCGTAGGTGGAGACGCTGAGCCCGTTGCGGATGGTCATCGCATTGGAGAAATTATAGATCAGCGTGGCGTTGCCGATCTGGTAGCTGTTGTCAAGGATCAGAGGCAGCGGACCGATCGGTGTTTCAATGTAATTGAGCTTGTCATAGCCGTATTCATAATGATACAAACCCACGCTCCAGATCACGCTTTGACCCACTCTGCCGGATGCGTTGGCTCTCAGATAGTAATAATCTTTGGTCTGGTTGAGGCTATAAATGATAGTTTTTCCTCCGGATACTGCCAGGGCCGGATTAAAGACAGACCAGCGTGCCAGACTTGGACTGAAGGTTGCACTCCAGGTATCATGCTCTTTGCCAATATATTCATCTGTGGATCTGGTGACCATGAACAACATCGTATATTTGGGCAGAAAATTGAACAGTAGCATGCTTGAGCCACCCACACTTTTAAAAGGCCGGTTGGGTTCCAGACCGTTGTAATATCCTCCGTCAACGGATGCGAAAGCGGTCCTGAGGTATTTTTCACGTGGCCGCATGGACCAGCTTACAGAACCGGAATATCCTTCCATTCCTGTTTCATAAAGATAGCCCATATCCAGGGCAACATCCTTCTGCAGGTTTTGGTAGTCTGCAGATATATCCCAATTGCCGGGAGTGAAATTCAGTTTTATTTTGTTGTACATTCCCTGCTTGTCCAGTTCACCGGTCAGAGAGTCTCCTTCCGCAAACTTGGTGCTGTAGAGGTGCGCAGAGCCGGCATAGAGGTTTTTAACCACTTCATAGTTCCAATCTCCCATCCCGAAATGGTTGTAGTTACCTTTGCTCAGCCTGCTGGCTCCGGAAACAACGAAACGGTGCCTGTCGCCGGCATTGATGACGGATGCCAGTTGGTAGAAGTCGTCCGGATTGATGATTTCTCCATCTTCTGATATCTTTTTATCTTTGGCTGCCAGGTAACCGTAATTCCATTTATTGTGATTGCCGGTGAATTTGACCGCTGCTTGCGGCTGCACGATATTGCGGGTGTAAAACATTTGCTCATCGACTCCGAAGGCATCGATGTCCTCTATGAAGAAAAAGCGGTTTTCCGAATAATAGGTTGGGTATTTGTTATTATAAATATTACTCGCGTCATCGGGCGGGACATCCGTGAAATCAGGATTTAGCGCCACCTTCAGCTTGGTTTTGGTGCTGGGATTGAAGCTGATGTCCAGGCCCACGTTTTCAGGGTCAAAGGTGTCTGTCTTATTGACCAGATCATAGCTTTTCACGAAGTAGGGACGGAACTTCCAGTCCTTTCTGCCGCTGATCTTATGGTTCATGGTGATCTCGACCGCTTTGTCAAAGAACTCCTTGCTGTCGCTTTCCCTGTAATAGGGATAAGTGTAGTAATATTTGTTTTTCTCATGGTAGCGGGACAGCCGGAACTTCCATCTGTAGGGCGGATTTTTGTGAAAGCGCATGTCTTTGAAGGGAATTTTATACACCACTGTCCACAGGGTATCATTATGTTCGGTTTTATAGGAATAGGAGCTGTTCCAGTCATAAGTGCTGCCCAGGTTGACGTCCTTGGTCCCTTCCGCCAGAGAGCCGGACGGCGTGGCGGCATAGTGATATGCATACTTGGTTTGCGGATTGGTAATGATGTAAAGAAACAGGTAATCGCCTTTGGCATCTGCATCCCTCTGGGCAAAAGTGCCGGGTGTGAAAGTGCTGTCGATCACGCTTTCCACTTGGGCAAAAAAGCTTTCCTCATCATGCCAGAGCCAGATTTTTGTCGGTAAGGTTTCATCTTTTTTGTCATCCGGATCGATTCTGACCAGGTTGGTGATCATGTTATCATCTGTTTTCACGGGAACAGGGGAAAAAGGAATCTCCAGGGCATTGAGCAGACCAAAGCAGAACACAAGAGTAAAGATGATTTGAACCGGCCTCATGATTTCTCTCCAAGCTGTGTAGTTTGAAATTTATTTCCAACGACACCCACATAATATTTAACAGTTAAATTCTGTCAATCAAAATGTTTGATGGGGGGGGG
>CAZWJK010000082.1:0-2867 GCA_964634035.1 uncultured Candidatus Cloacimonadota bacterium
CTGTATG
Source organism: uncultured Candidatus Cloacimonadota bacterium (assembly GCA_964634035.1). Taxonomy (GTDB): domain Bacteria; phylum Cloacimonadota; class Cloacimonadia; order Cloacimonadales; family Cloacimonadaceae; genus UBA5614. The sequence continues at coordinate 8 of CAZWJK010000082.1, forward strand.
TCTATGGAACAGTGACAGGAGGAGCAATCGTTGCACCGACAGTGCAGGCTTCCAATATCGTTCCCTATCCATCCACCACCTCCTTGACTCTGGAATGGACTCCCGGCAACGGATCTTATCGTGTGGTGAAGATCAATACGATCAATTCATTCACTGTTCCGGCAGACGGCACCAGTCCTGCAGTCAGCAGCGGTTATTCCGGTTCAGGCGAGCAGGTCATTTACAATGGCGCCACAGAATTTATTGAAGGATTGCCTTACAACGGCTGCACTGTGACCAATCTGATCCCCAACACCATCTACTGGTTCAGGGTTTATGAATACAACGGCACCGGTGATGAAACCAGATACCTGAGCACAACGGCAACCAATAATCCGCTCTCAGCCACAACTCTGCAGACTTCCGGCTCGGACTACTATTCCGGCATCTATGGCTACGGCGCCACCCTGAAAGGGCTGCTGCACACCCTGATCAAGGATACGCACACAACTCAATTTTCATATACCTCGACCACAAATCAGCTCAAATACACTGACGAGGATCCCTCCAACCTGAACAATGTGATCGAGATCTATACCGGCTGGAGTCTTGATAAGGAAAGCTATGGCAATGACCCTGCCAACTGGAACAAGGAGCATGTCTGGTCCAAAAGTCATGGCGACTTTGGCGATAATGCGCCGGCAGGAACTGACATTCACCATCTCAGGCCTTGCGATGCAACCGTCAATTCTGCCAAGAGCAACAAGGATTTTAACAATGGCGGCACCGCTGTTCTGGACAGCTCTCCGCCTCCCGGCTACACACAAAACACGGGCTGCTATCAGACTTACAACACCTGGGAACCGAGACCTGAGGACAAAGGTGATGTGGCGCGCATGATCATGTACATGGCAGTCCGCTATGAAGGCACTGACACTTCCTATGACCTGGAACTGGTGGATTATGTCTATTCAGATGCAGGAACCAGTCAACCGTATTATGGGAAGCTGGCAACCCTGCTGCAATGGCATGTCCAGGACCCGCCCGACGCCTGGGAGCTGAGACGCAACAACCGCATCGCCGAACGCCAGGGCAACCGCAATCCCTTTATTGACAGGCCCGGTTACGCTGCCAGGATCTGGACGCCCTGTCCCTTGTATAATTCCGATGTTTCCACCACCAGTTTCACAGGAAACTGGAGCACGCCCCTGTCAGCTACTGATTATTATCTGCAGGTTGCCACCGACAGCCTATTCACCAGTCTGGTCAGCGGTTATGAAAATTTTGATGTTAATCTTGTGACATCCAGATCCATCACAGGCCTGCTTCCCGGCAGAACTTATTTCTACAGGTTGAGATCATATTTTCTGACTGATTACAGCATGTATTCGCCCTATTTGTCTGTGACTCTGGCTTTACCGGCAGTTGTTGCCGTTTCCGCCACAAACATCACTACATCAGGTTTCACTGCCAACTGGCAACCGGTCTCAGGCATAACTGAGTACCAGTTCGATCTTTCCACCAGCAGTTCTTTCAGTTCCTTTGTCCCCGGTTATAATGCTTTGTCCGTGACGGGAACGAGTCTGAATGTCACCGGTCTGAACCATAATACGACCTACTATTACAGATTGAGAGCTGTCTATAACGGCATTGCCGGCCCCAATTCCAACATCGTGACAGCCACGACTCAAAACATCGCTGCACCATTGGCCCCTGTCAATGTGATGATCTCCGTTTCCGGAAATGATATAGTGATTTCATGGGATGCCGATATCTCTGTAACAAGCTGGAAAGTTTATTCCTCCCCTGAACCCTACACCGGTTTTGCCAATCCCGTCACCGTCTTTACAAACAGTGTCATCCTGACCGGTGAAGCCGTCAATTATGGCAGACGCTTCTACCATGTGACAGCCAACAACTGATAACTTAACCCTATCGCAATATATAAGCGCCGGATTCGTCCGGCGCTTTTTACATTTATGAAGTTTCCAATCCACGCAGCATTCTCACGGGCTGAGCCCGGGTGGACCCTGCGTGGACCCCGCGTGGCTTCTATGTTTGAATAACTTGCTTGACAAATATCAAACCTTCAATAAAAAAAATCCTTTACAGAATAAACAGCTTGATTTCTATCTATACACTTAGGAATGATTAATCTATCTTGTTGAAGGATGGGGACTTGGAGTCTTAAAACAGACAGGATGGAATAAATTGTGCAACATATCAAGGATGGAAAAGAATGCCGGGTCAGGAAATTATTGTCAGAGGCAGAGTTCAGGGAGTGGGGTTCCGTTGGTTTGTGCTGGACTGTGCTTTGCGTAACGGCATCAAGGGATATGTCAAAAATCTGCCCGACGGATCGGTGAAGATAATTGCAGCAGGAATTGCTGAACAATTGCTGCGGTTCGGTGCAGAAGTCAGGCAGGGAAACCGGCATTCCAGAGTAGATAATGTAGAGATATCGGAACTGGCCCAATATCACGAATACGAGGAATTTTTCATTGCATAGAGTAATACAAAAAGCTGCCATATTAGTCAGTATGCTGATGCTGACAGTTTGCCTTCTGGCTGAAACATCTTATCAGATGCACACGGTCAAGAAAGGCGACACGCTGTTTGGCCTGGCCAGGCAGTATGGTGTGACCGTGAACGATATCAAGCAGTTGAATGATCTGCGGGACAGTCGTTTGGACATCGGTCAGAAGCTCAAGATCAAGCCTGAAACTCCTGCTCCCCAACCGGTCAAAAAACAGGAACAGGCAGTTCAGCCTGTCCTGACAGAGACTTCAGGCGATTGGCAGGTCTATGAGGTTGTCAAAGGTGACAATTTATACAACATCGGCAAGCGCTTCAATGTCAGCGTGGATGACCTCAAAAAGAA
>CAZWJK010000082.1:2967-8232 GCA_964634035.1 uncultured Candidatus Cloacimonadota bacterium
GCAAAAAATGCAGGCATAGATTTGAAAGACCTGCTGCGGTTCAATAATTTTGAAACCGACAACATCATAATTCAGCCCAATCAGAAAATCATCATCAAAGATCCGGCCTCCTATCATGTTGCAACGACAACCCCAAGCCCAACTGAAACAGAACAAAGAACTTCTGATCTGGCATTCACCGCTCCTCCGCAGCCGGATTCCGTTCTGATCGAAAAGATCTATATCGTTCAGAGAAAAGACAATCTCTACCGCATTGCTTTGGAAAACAACATGACGGTGGAGGAATTGAAGAAGCTGAATAACCTGAAGTCCAATAATATCTATGTCGGCCAGAAACTCTATATCACTCCGCCCAAAGACAGGCCGCCCGGCAGCAGAGTGGCTGAAGTGATTACAGAAGAGGATCTGAAGACCAAAGCCAAGATCAGGGAAGACCTGATCATGCCGATCGACGGCAAACTTCTGTCTGAATACGGTATCCGTAATGGCAGGCCGCATAAGGGCATAGACATCGGTGCTCCTGCAGGCAGCCCGATTTATGCAGTCCTGGATGGAACTGTAGTCTATGCGGGCATTCAGGGTAATTATGGCAATGTGGTGGTTTTGGAACATCCTGACTTTGTGATGACGGTATATGCCCACAATGAGAAGAACCTGGTCAGTGTCGGCGATGTTGTCAAACAAGGTCACTTGATCGCCACCATTGGTTCGACAGGTAATGCGACAACGCCTCACGTGCACTTTGAATACCGCATCAAGGGCAAAGCGATCAATCCGCGCAAAGTCCTTCCCCTCGGAGCATAGACAGATGCTGAGGATGGCATGATGCAGAAAAAGAAAAGAGAATCAGTTTATTCCGATAAAGCGCTGCAGAGCTATCTGAATCAGATCTCCAAATTCAAATCACTGCCCCGTGAACTGGAACACGACCTTGCCATCAAGGCTAAAAACGGTGATCAGGAGGCCCTCAATAAACTGATCATGGCCAATCTGAAATTCGTGGTCAAGATCGCCAGCCGTTATCAAAATCGGGGTCTTTCTCTCTCAGAACTGATCAGCGAAGGCAATATCGGCCTGATCAAAGCGATCGAAAAATTCGATCCTGATAAGGATATCAAACTGATCTCCTACGGCATCTGGTGGATCAAACAAAGGATCATGCTCGCCATATCAGAGAAAAACACCCTGATCCGCGTCCCTCTCGGAAAGACCAGTCAGGCTGGTAAACTCAAGGCTTTGACGGATAAGAAGTATTCAGAATCAGGAGAAAATCCCTCTGACGCACAACTCAGCGAGTGGATGGACATCGATCCCAAGATGATCGATCAACTGCGCACCAATATCATTGAGACAATTTCAATTGATGATCTGAACACTGTGGCCGGAGGCCAGGAAGTCAGTATCCGGGATAATCTGGAAGACAAAACTGCGCCTGATCCCCAGACCCTATACTATAGGGAAAGGTTGAAAAAGAAACTGCAAAGGGCCATCGATAATCTGGAGTCCAGGGAAGCAGAGATCATCCGCACCTATTACGGCATCAATAAACATGACAAAGCTCAGAACTTTGCCCAGATCGCTGATAAAATGGGCCTTTCCAGAGAACGCGTCAGACAGATCCAGAAAGAAGCTCTGAAAAAGATCATGAATGGCCTGCAGCCGGAAGAGGAAAAGCTGGTGGATGACTTTATCGATAAATACAACTATTCATAAAGAACCAAAGCGGGGAGAGGAGTATGAAAGATTTTAACGAAATGCTGGAACTGGTCAAAGCCAAAGACCGCAAAAAAGTCATCATAGCGGCAGCTCACACCGAATCATCCATCGATGCCGCTGTGCTTGCCTACAAAAACGGCCTGGCGGACAGCATCCTGATCGGCAATGAGCCCGAGATCAGGAAAATCCTTGCGTCCATGGCTCCCGAGCTGGCAGACAAGTTTGAGATCGTGGATTGCGGCAGTGATCTGAGCAAGGCAGCAGCTCTGGCAGTGGAATATGTGCATGCAGGCAAAGGGCATGTCATCCTGAAGGGCAAGACAGACACCGCAGTTTTGCTGAAAGCCGTTCTGGACAAGGAAAAAGGACTGCGGGTCAGTGAGGTGATCTCAGATGTCTTTGCCTATGAGCATCCCGATGGGATCAAATTCATGACGGATGGCGGCATCAACATTTTGCCAGAGCTGAAGGAAAAAGTGGCAATCATCAAGAATGCTGTTCCCGTGGCGCATGCCTTTGGCATTCCCAATCCCAAGGTCGCTCTGCTTTCAGCGGTGGAAGCCGTGAATCCCAAAATGCCCTCCACCGTCGATGCTTCTTTGATCTCGATGATGAATGCGCGGGGGCAGATCTCCGGCTGTCAGATCGAAGGTCCGCTTGCTTTTGACAATGCCGTGGATGAGGAAGCGGCAAGGATCAAGGGCATTGTCTCTCCGGTGGCGGGGAAAGCCGATATCCTCATTATGCCCAATATCGAAGCCGGCAACATCTTTGGTAAAATGCTGGTCTATTATTGCCATTATCGCATCGCACACGTGGTCATGGGCACCAAGGTCCCCATCCTGATCCCGTCCAGAGCGGATGAAGGCGAGACCAAAATGCTGTGCATTGCGATGGCTTTGCTCTGCATGTGACACTATGTCCCTTAAAATTATCTGCCTCGGCAAAACCAGAGAAAGCTGGATTCAGCAGGGTATTGACGAATATCGCAAAAGACTTGCTCCACACTGGAAGATCGACTGGCTTGAACTCAAAGACACTTCTCTGAAAACAGCAGGCAGCGTTTCCAAGGTCAGGCAACTGGAAGCACAGACGATTCTGAAAGCGGTCTCTGAGCAGGATTATCTGATCGCTCTGGATGAAAGAGGAAAAGCCACAGATTCTGTCAGCTTTGCCAAAGAACTGACCGCATTGATCAATTCACGTGAAGTTGTCTTTGTCATAGGTGGCGTGTATGGCCTGGATAAAGCTTTACTGGACAGGGCAAACCGCACACTCAGTTTTTCCGCTTTCACCTTTCCGCACCAGCTCATCAGAGTGATTTTGATGGAACAGTTCTACCGCGCCTGGACCATCAGCACCGGCAAAACCTATCACTATTAACAGAGGGGACTTTTATGAACGCACCCTTTTCACCCGAAGCGATGTCAGCCCTGCGGCAGTCTTTGCTGATCATGGTTCAGGGCATGGCAGGCATCTTTGTTTTCATGGCTGTTTTTTATGGCTTGATCAGCCTGCTGAACAAGATCTTCACACCCAAAACCACTGAGGAAAAATGAAACGCACACTTATCCCAATAGCTCTTCTGCTATTAGTGTCAGGTCTGTTTGCTGCCACCAAGATCACGCAAATAAGCCCCAACCAGTATAAAGTCGAATGGCGGATCCCCGCCTGGGAACTTGGTTCACAAAGTGAATTCACTACTCTGAAGATTGCTGATCTTGGTGTTCCGGCTGAGCCGGGAATGCCTCTTCTGCCATTTGATGAGTGCAAGATCGCCGTTCCCCAGGGTGGTTCAATTCAGGTCGGCAGCATAACAAGAAAGGGTGAAAACATAAGACTGGAAAAGCGTCTGCAGCCCGTCCCATCCATAACTAAAAACAACGAAACTGATGCATATACTTACTTCATAGACGAAAATCTCTATGTTCAAACTGCATTAGAGCCTCTGACAATTCTGACTCAGCAGCGTTTCAGGAATTTGAGTTTTATCCCTGTTCGCATCAATCCTTTCATCTATGACGGCCAATATGATCTGCAGGTGATCAGCAGTCTGGAATTCATCGTCACGATTGATGGTAACCTCAATTATAGAAACAGCGATCCCGTTGATGAACTGACCCAACTTGTTGCCCGGCAAACGATCAATCCCGTTCAGGCATTGAATTGGCGCACCGTTGAAAGACGGCAGGTCAACTATGCTGATTTTACTTTGTCTGATTTCTGGGTCAGGATCGACGCTGACAAGGACGGCATGTTCAAGCTCACGCCTGCGCAGCTCAACATGCTGCCGGTCAATGACATTGACCCGCGTTCGTTCAGAATGTTCACCACCGGCGGAGAAGTCCACTCCACTTTGGTGAGTTACAACGGACCTGTCTTCAGAGAAGTTCCCATCTATGTTCATGGCGAGTCTGACGGCATCTTCAATGCTTCAGATTACATCCTCTTTTTCGGCAGGGACAGAGATGGTCACGAGATGAATCAAAGCATTGGCGGCAACCTTTTCATCAATCCCTATTCCAAGAACGTTTCCTACTGGCTGACCTTCGGAGGTTCCTTTGAAGGCAGTCCCAGACGCATTGTCACAGAACCGGCGGAAACAACCTGGGACGCAACAGCAGGCACAACTCCTGAAACCGTGCGCATCGAGACTGAGAACTATCAGAGAATCCCTGTCGGCTTTGAATGGTTCATGGGCAGGTTCTTTGGCAATTCAACTGCCGAATACAATAATCAGATTGATCTCGAAGACCTTGACACATCACAGCAGCAAACCCTTTCCCTGCTGCTCAAGCAGGAATACATCAGGTCCGGTTCAGACATCGAACACAGGATCAGGTTAAAAGTTAACGGCGTTCAGCTCTTGAACCAGAGCGGCACGGTGCAGGAATGGGCCTGGGTTGGCTTGTCTCCCATCACGATCACTCACACAGGGCAGTATTTCTCCGCAGGCAGCAACAACATCCTGATCAACGTGATCAGAAACAGGGCGGACAACCTCTTTCTGGATTACTATCAGGTGGCGTATCAGAAAAAGCTGGTCAAGCGCAGCAAGCAGTTCACAGTCTCGATCCCCAACACCTTTACCAATCAAAAGGTGCGTTATGATTTCACTGGGAGCAACACCGGCATCAGAATCTTCAAGACCTTGGCCGGAACTGATGCCTATGAAGTTTCAGAGCTATCTGCGTCTGTCGTTACCGGCGGTTTCAATTTCATCGGCAGAGGCACTCCATCAGTGAAGTATTACGTGGTGCAGGATGCTGATCTTTACACACCTGCAACGATCCAGAGCGTGCAGCCTGTCAATCTGGCACAGTCAAACTCGTCATATGACAACATCATCATCACCCCGTCCGAATTTCTGTCCCAGGCAAACAGCCTGGCGGCCTTCTACAGCCAGCATTTCAACAAACGCAGCAAAGTCGTTCTGCTGCAGGATATCTTCAATCAATTCAATGCCGGCATGCCGGATCCCAATGCTGTCAGACTGTTTATGAAGCACGCTGTTAGCAACTATCCGACCCCTGCAATCACATCCCTCAC
>CAZWJK010000082.1:8332-9830 GCA_964634035.1 uncultured Candidatus Cloacimonadota bacterium
TGGTCTTTCTTGCCGATGATGAATACAATGGCCCGACCACTGGCGAATACTCCCATTCAGAGCAGCTTCAGGACACTTCCAACATCATCAATAAAAGCATCCTGGTCGACAAGATCTTTGCGCTCGAATATGAGTTCGACGAGTTTCAGAACAAGCCTGCCGCCCGCGATGACATGATGGCTGCCATCAATGCCGGCAAGCTGATCTGGTATTACATCGGCCACGGCTCATTCGACACCCTGGGAGCGGAGGATTACTTCAAAGGCGCTCTGGATATGGGACGTTTCGATAATGCAGACAAACTCACCCTGTTTGTCGCCGCTTCCTGTGACATTGCCCAGTTTGACAGCTTTTCCTTTGATTGTTTATCTGAAAAAGTCGTTCTGGTCGATAACGCCGCCGCCATCGCTTCCATTGCTGCCACGCGCGAATGCAACGGTCCCAGCAATGTCGCTTTGCTCAAGCAGTATTACAACTATTCTTTAAACCTGCGCAACCCCATCGGCTACTCTCTGGTGATGGCAAAGGTCGTCTATACCGAATACAACACCAATGACGAGAAATACGTGATCCTGGGCGATCCGCTGCTCTTGATCACAACTCCGCAGAGAGACAGCACCATGACCATTTTGGGTGATGATCTGGAGAATATCTTCAGCGCCCGTGAACAGGTCGCCTTGCAGGGTCAGTTTCCTTCAGCCGGGATCAACAACACAGCAGCAGTGCAGGTCTATGACTGCCAGATCGAAAAGCGCATGGCGAATAATTCTCCTTACACACTCAGAGGCAGAAACCTGTTCAAAGGAGATGTCACGGTCACTGATTCGCAGTATAACACCACTTTTGTGGTGCCTGATGATGTCACCACCGGCAACACTGGACTGGTGGTCTCGTATGTCTGGGATCCGCTGCAGAAAAAGGATTACGTGAATTATCTGGCTCCGGTTTCCTACAGCGATCAGTCTGTCGGAACCCTGAATCCTGATGCGCCGCAGATCGAACTTTATCTTAATGATAAGGACTTTGCCAGTGGCGACACCGTGGGTCCCAATCCCTTGCTGCTGGCCTATCTGTCAGACCAGAACGGCATCAACATCACCAATTCCCCGGGACACAGCATCCTGCTCATCATCGACCAGACTGTGTCCATCATCAATGTCACCGACCGGTTCAGCTATGACAAGGATTCCTTTACCACAGGCAGCCTGTCCTATCAGCTCTCAGGATTGAGCGAAGGCAGTCACAAGATCCAGCTCATCGCCTTTGACAACTTTAACCGTCCTTCCGTCGCCTCGATCGATTTTGTGGTCAGGAAGAGCAAATCCTTTGCCATTGAGGATTTCCTGCCCTATCCCAATCCCATGCAGAAGGGCGGCTACTTCACCTTCAAGATTTCCGAAGCATCTGAAGTAAAGCTCTCCATCTACACAATCCGAGGCAGAAAGATCAAAACCATCGAGTGGACCGCAGCCAAAGGCTATAACCAGATCCCCTGGGA
>CAZWJK010000083.1:0-3874 GCA_964634035.1 uncultured Candidatus Cloacimonadota bacterium
AAAAAATAAGACAGGAATATTCGCGAGTTGATGCAGTCTGATGTGATGCTGCAGCCCTGATCCAGGCAGGATAGTATCTGTCTGTCCGCTTGCTGGTCACCTGTGCCCGGGCACAGGAGCTCAGCAGGAGGCGAGCGGGAGGCAGTCGGGTTTCGATTAAGGAAAAAGTATGGCCAGGGTGATCAAACATTGACTCCTTGCAGCTTCAGATACAGTTCTGCAAAAAAAACGGGGGTATTCGTGCACAAGATTTGTATTGACAATTCAGCTTCAATTGAGAACTTGCAATTAAGTGGAAAGTTGGACCGGAAGTTGATAGATTAATTGTAATTGCTTGATATATATGATGATAGAGATTTGACTGAAATGCTGTTTGTTTTCAAAATATAGATAAGTAGGAGTCAAGATGCTCAGTTCAAAGCAGGAAATTGACGCCATTCTGGACAAATACAAAGGCAGGCATGGCGCCCTGATTCCGCTGCTGCAGGAGATTCAGGCCCTGGAAGGATATCTGAACAAGGACACCCTCAAGTATGTGTCGGAACAGATCACCATTTCAGCGGCTGAGATCTTTGGTGTGGCGACGTTTTATTCGATGTTCCGGCTCAAGCCGCAGGGAAAGCATGTGATCAGGGTCTGCAAAGGCACTGCCTGTCACGTTTCCGGCGCCAACGGGATCCTGAATTCCATCCGGGAAAATCTAAAACTGGTAGACGGAGAAGACACCACGCAGGACACGCAGTTCACGGTCATGGAAGTGGCCTGTCTGGGCTGCTGCTCCCTGGCTCCGGTCATCATGATCGGCGATCAGACCTTTGGTAAACTCACTCCGGAAGCCATTCCGGGTGTGCTGAAGAAGTTTGCGGACTGAGGAGCGGAAGAATGGAAAAAATGACAGCCAGATTAGGCCTGGGAAGCTGCGGAATTGCCGCCGGTGCAGATGAAGTCTGGACCGAGCTGAACAAAATCGTTACGGAAAACAAGTATCTTGTCAGGATAGAAAAAACTGCCTGCATCGGGATGTGTTTTGAGGAGCCGGTCCTCGAACTCACAGGACCGGGAAAACCACGCATCATGCTTGGCACTGTCAAGCCCTCTGACATTCAGTCAATCCTGGACGGCTATTTGAGCAATTCGCTGGAATACGACAACATCATCCTGCATGAGCATAAAGAGGCCGTGCACAACGATCTGATCGGCAACCAGCAGCGCATTGTCCTGCGCAATTGCGGAATCATAGATCCCGAAAGCCTGGAAGACTATGAAGCGGCGGGAGGTTATCAGGCACTCAGAAAAGCGCTCAGCCTGAAGCCGATGGATATCATCGACGAGATCAAGAATTCCGGTCTGCGCGGACGCGGCGGAGCAGGCTTCAGCACCGGCCTGAAATGGCAGTTTGCCTACAGCGCCAGAAGCGATAAGAAATATGTGGTCTGCAACGCCGACGAAGGCGACCCGGGCGCATTCATGGACCGTTCCACCCTGGAAGGCGATCCGCATGCCATTCTGGAAGGCATGATCATCGGCGCTTACGCCATGGGCGCGGACGAAGGCTATCTCTATGTCAGAGCCGAATATCCGATGGCGATCAAACACCTCAGAAAAGCAATTGCCGATGCCGAAGCCAAAGGTTATCTCGGCAAAAATATCATGGGCACGAATTTCAGTTGCGACCTGCACATCAAGGAAGGAGCCGGTGCTTTTGTCTGCGGCGAGGAAACCGCTCTGATGCAGTCCATAGAAGGCAAGAGGGGCATGCCGACCATCCGTCCTCCCTTTCCCGCCGAATCAGGATTGTGGGGTAAACCGACCAATATCAACAATGTGGAAACCTGGGCCAACATCACCTGGATCATCATAAACGGGGCTGAAGCTTTCCGGAAATTTGGCACTGAGAAATCGCCTGGCACCAAAGTCTTTGCTCTGGCCGGCAAGATCAAGAACAGCGGCCTGATCGAAGTCCCCATGGGCATGACCCTGCGTGACGTGATCTACAAGGTCGGCGGCGGCATCAAGAATGACAAGAAGTTTAAGGGTGTGCAGTTGGGCGGGCCTTCCGGAGGCTGCGTTCCCGCCAGTCTTCTGGACACAACGGTGGATTATGATTCCATCACCAAGACCGGTGCCATCATGGGTTCCGGCGGCATGGTTGTGATGGATGAGGATAGCTGCATGGTCGATATTGCGCGCTTTTTCCTCAATTTCACCCAAAACGAATCCTGCGGCAAATGCACTTTCTGCCGCATCGGAACACGCCGCATGCTGGAAATCCTGACCCGCATCACGGAAGGCAAAGGCGTCATGGAAGACATAGACATGCTGGAGCAACTAGCTGTGAAGATCATCAAAGGTTCGCTCTGCGGGCTGGGCCAGACGGCTCCCAATCCGGTGCTTACAACTCTGCGCTATTTCAGGGATGAATACATTGCGCACATAGAAGAGAAGAGGTGTCCGGCGCATAGCTGCACAGCATTGCTGAAGTATGAGATTATACGTGATAAATGCGTGGGCTGCACTGCCTGCGCAAGAAAATGTCCAGTCCAGTGCATCAGCGGTGTGGTCAAGCAGGTGCATGAGATCGACCAGAGCAAATGCATCAAGTGCGGCGCCTGTTTTACAGCGTGTAAGTTTGGCGCAGTAACGAAAATGTAGGGAGAAGGGAAATGTCGAAAATTGAAGTTACCTTAAACGGAACCAAAGTCGCTGCCGATACCACCATGACCATTCTGGACCTGGCTAAACAGCACGGGCTGGAAATCCCCACTCTCTGCCACGACGAAGAACTCAGGCCTTATGGCTCCTGCTGGGTCTGTGCCGTGGAAGTCAAAGGACGCAGAGGTTTTGTCACTTCCTGCGGAACTTTCCTGACAGACGGCATGGAGATCACCACAGAAAACGAGGAAATACGCCAGGCACGAAAAATGGCCCTGGAACTGCTGATCAGCGATCACTATGCAGATTGCGAAGCACCCTGCAAGATCGCCTGTCCGGACCATGTGGACGCGCAGAGTTATGTTTCCCTGATCGCCAACGGGCAATATCATGAAGCTGTAAAAGTGATTAAAGATACACTACCAATGCCTCTATCCATCGGCAGGGTCTGTCCCGCCTTTTGTGAAAAAGAGTGCAGGCGTCAACTGGTGGAAGAGCCGATCGCCATCAGACAACTCAAACGCTATGCCGCTGACGAGGATCTGAACGATCACTGGAACTACGTTCCGGAAAGACTACCGGATAAGGGCAAAAAAGTCGCCATCATCGGCGGCGGGCCTTCAGGATTGACTTGCGGCTACTATCTCAGCACCAATGGTTACGAGGTCGATGTTTTTGAAGCATCCCCTGCAGCCGGCGGCTGGCTCAGATATGGGATCCCGGAATACCGTCTGCCCAAAGCTGTTCTGGATAAAGAGATTGCCCTGATGTGCAGCAACGGGATGAAGATCCATTGTAACAAAGTGATGGGTAAGGACTTTTACCTGGATGAACTGAGTAAAAAGTATGATGCTGTATATGTCGCCATTGGTGCGCAGAAAGCAGTTCCCATGCCCGTCAAGGGCAGCGACCTGGAAGGCTGCTATCTGGGAGTGGATTTTCTCAAGGCACATGCCCAGGGCAACACTCCCAAGCTGGGTAAAAAAGTGGCTATCGTGGGTGGCGGAAATACGGCCATTGATTGTGCCAGAACCTCGGTCCGATTGGGAGCCGAGGTCAGTATCATCTATCGTCGAACCCGTGATGAAATGCCGGCAGAACCTTTTGAAATTGACGCTGCCGAACATGAAGGAGTGAAATTCTACATGCTTTCCAATCCCGTGGAATACCTTGGAGAGAAAGGCATTCTGAAAGAAGTAAAACTGGAAAAAATGAAACTGGG
>CAZWJK010000083.1:3974-9686 GCA_964634035.1 uncultured Candidatus Cloacimonadota bacterium
GATTTCAGGCGTGGTGCCGCCACAGCGATCGAAGCAATTGCAGATGGACGCCTGGCTGCTGAAATGATGGATAAGTTCCTGCAGGGATTGCCCTTGAATCCGCCCCAAGACAGGTTTGATGCCAAAAAAGGCAAAAAGATAAAAGAGATCTCACGCAAGGAATATGAGCAGTATGACAAACGAGACCGGGTTGCCATGCCTGAGATATCGGTAAAACAAGCGAGCAGTTCATTCACAGAAGTCGAACTCGGTTTCCAGGAAGAGCAGGCAAAACTGGAAGCTGAACGCTGCCTGGAATGCGGCTGCCAGGTCAATGAGACCTGTTTCCTGAGGCAGTACTGCACAGACTATGAGGTTAACCCTATCCGCTTTCTGGGCAGCGTGAACCGTCATCCCATCGACGCCAGCCATCCCTATATCCTGAGGGATGCCAATAAGTGCATCAACTGCGGACGCTGTATCAGAACCTGTTCCGAAGTTCAGGGAGCAGCGGTTTTAGGTTATATTTACAGAGGTTTCCCGACCCTGGTGGCACCGGAATTTGGTGAAAGCCTGACCCAGACCAGTTGTGAATCCTGCGGCAAGTGCATCAATGTCTGTCCCGTGGGAGCCTTGGTGGATCGCAATCTGTATTACAAGATGAATCCATTGCCAAAGGAAACCACCGTCCAGAGCTGCGGCCTGTGCGGAACCGGCTGCTCCATCAAAGTGGAAGCCCAAACCGGTGTGATCACGCGGATCACTACTCCGGAAAAAAAGGATGAACCCATCATCAATGCCGGATTCAACGGCCGTAACATCTGTTTTAATGGACGTTTCGGCTGGCAAAGCTTATTGGGCAAAGACAGGCTGACACAGCCCAAGGCAAAAACCAAAGAGGGCTGGAAGGATATCACCTGGCAGGAAGCTAAGGAACTGATCAAAGCGCACCAGAAGTCTGACAAAGTAATGAGTTTTGAAGCAACGCCGATGCTGACATTGGAAGAGATGATAATGTTGCAGGAATTTGCCCAAAACACGGGAGGACAACTGGCTTCCAACGGTTACAGGCCCATGTTCACAGACAGCTTGTGGCAAAATCATCCTGCCGATAAACCCTATTATCAACTGGAAAAATATAATACCCATGTTGTGATCGGTGAGATCAGTCATACCTTGAGAACCATGATCAGATTGCATCAACGCCGAGGCAAAAAACTGATTCTGATCGATCCGCCGGATAGTAACTTCAACCGCTTTGCTGATGCGTTGTTTACGGATCTTGATGAACTGCAGCCTGAAATGGATATGCTGTTTATCTACAATCTCAACCACATAAGTGAAGAGAAAGCCCTCGCAGTCTGGCACAAAGCATCTCAGGTCAGTATCGATCCAGGCAATCTACTGATGACCTCGGACTATGCCAACCTGACCGGTTTACTCACATTAGGCATAAAACCTGGTAAGACAGAAGCTGACTTTGTGTTTAGCTACGGTGCTTATCCTGAAACTGCAGGTAAGAAAGCCTTCAAAGTTGCCGTCGTTCCCTTCTTCGAAGATTCTGCACCGGCTGATCTATTACTGCCGCAGCCCACATATCTGGAAATTGACGGCACAGCCATTGCCAATGCCGGTATCGTAACTAAGTTCAGAAATCCTGCCAAGAGCGCTCTGTTCAACCAGATGCTGAAACTGGCATACGAGCTGGACTGGATATCTCCCGCATTGGCAGAACCTGCGTACTGGAACCAGAAAGCAGAGCTATTCCTGCAGAAAGCAGAAATGATCCAGGTGCCGCAGGAAGTCGGTTTGAAAGCAATGTTACCGTCATTCACAGTGAACGCCAGATTGAAGGATCTGCACGACATGAAGAATGTTAAACAGGATGTATTTCCCAGAAAGAGTTAAGTGATCGATCTATAAACGACAGAGTCAGCTTGCATCGGGCTGAATCTGTTTTATGTCCGGTTTTTCAGATAGATGGAGTGGATTGCTTCCAGTTGTTTGGTATATTGAATCACTATGTTCTTCTGATTTTTTTTGCCGGCATACAGTGCCAGGTCTGCCTGTTTGATCACTTCTTCCAGTTTGCTGTCGGGATAGAAACAACTGAATCCGATGGTTGTGGTCACGTTAAAGGTTTTGTCACCAGCAAGTATCTCATGTGATTTGACCGCGATCCTGACCCGTTCCATCGGGATCATGGCATCTTTCAAAGGAGTCTCGGGCAGGATGATCATGAATTCCTCTCCACCCCAGCGTCCGACCACGTCTGTTTCCCTGATGCATTGGGGGAAAAGGTCAGCCAGATTTTTCAGTACTTTGTCTCCGATATCGTGACCGTTGTTATCATTGATCTGCTTAAAGTCATCAATGTCGCAGATGCAGATGCAGAATTCATTCCTGGTCCGCAACGTGCGGCGCGCCTCCATCAGCAAGCGTTCTTCCAGTTGCCTGCGGTTGGCAAGTCCGGTCAGGGAATCAGTTCTGGCCAGTTCTTCCAGTTTTTTATATGCCAGTTGCAGTTCATCATTCTTCTGCTGGATTTCGCGATTGGCTGTTTTCATTTGCTCATTGACGTCTTCCAGGGAAAGGCTGAGATGCTTGAGATTGTTTTCCGTCTTGATGAGTTTATCGATGTCCTGGAAAATGTTAAGCACAGCGATGACCACACCTTCAGAGTCCTTGATGGAAGTCACGCTCAGATTGGTCCAGAACCCGCTGCCGTCTTTTCTTTTGTATCTGGAAAGCTTCTGAAAGCAGTCTGTTTCACCATTGACCAGCTTCTGAAAATTTCTGAGTCTGATCTCCATATCCTCCGGCAGCAGAATGTCTTTCAGTGTCAGTTGCATCGCTTCTTCTTTGGAATAGCAGAGCTGATCGCACCAGGTGTCGTTGACCAGGATGAATCTGCCCTCAGTATCCGTTATGCCAATGGCTATCAAAGCATGATCAAAGATATTTTTATAGAGATTTTCTGGTTCCAGGACACTCATACAAACTCCTTATCACCTGCATTTCATATATTGGACAAGGTAAATGCAGTCAAGGAATTTCTGCGCGAAAGAAAAGGCTGCCAGGTTATCCTGACAGCCCGTGCTAGTTGAATGTTTATCTTTTATGAAACGGCGATGCTGACCATTTTATCAGGTATGACTATGACCTTGCGGATGGTTTTGCCTTCGATAGTGCGTTTGACGTTTTCCACCTCCAGAGCCGCTGCTTTGATAGTTTCTTCAGGAGTGCCGGGAGCAATATCCATTTTGCCTCTGACTTTGCCGTTGATCTGGATCACGTAAGAGATGGAATCCCTGACCAGCCGTTCAGGCTTATAAGTCGGCAGGCCCGCTTCATGCAGCAAAGTGCTGTTGCCCAGCATTTGCCAAAGCTCTTCTGCAATGTGCGGCGCAAAGGGATACAGCAGCCTCGGAATGATCACACAAGCCCGCGCAAACACCGCCAGTTCAGCTTCATTCAGCTTTTCCGGTTCCTTGACTGCCGTGACATTGTTCAGATGCTCCATCACCGCTGCGATGGCTGTGTTGTACTGCATTCTTTTTTCCACGTCGTCCAGCCATTTCTGAACGGTGTGATGCGTGCTGTATTGCAGGTCCTTGAACTGGGCGGACAACTCATTTCCGGTGGAGCAATAACCCAAGCCTATGATGATATGCTCTTTTTCACTGTCTATCAGACGCCAGACCCGGTTCAAAAACCTGAAAGCGCCCATCACGCCGTCGTCGCTCCATTCCGAATCTTTTTCCGGAGGAGAGGCAAACAGCAGAAACACTCTCAAGGTATCCGCCCCAAAGCGGTCCACGATGTATTTGGGATCGACCACGTTGCCTTTGCTTTTGGACATCTTGGCTCCGTCCTTGGTCACCATGCCCTGCGTCAGCAGCCGTGCAAAGGGCTCGTCACAGTCCACCCAGCCCAGGTCACGCATGAATTTATGGATGAATCTGGCATAGAGCAGATGCATCACGGCATGCTCGATTCCGCCGATGTATTGATCCACCGGCAGCCAGTAATTGGCATTTGCTTTATTGAACGGCTCTTTATCGTTTTTCGGATCGGCATAGCGCGCAAAATACCAACTGCTGTCCACAAACGTATCCATCGTGTCAGTCTCTCTGTGAGCGGCTTTACCGCATTTGGGACAAGTTGTATTAACAAACTCAGGCACCGACAGCAAAGGATTTCTGGTAGTCTTGCCGACCTGAACATTGTCTGGCAGCAGCACCGGCAGATCTTCATCCGGGACGAGCACCACCCCGCAATCATCACAATAGATGATGGGGATGGGATTACCCCAGTAGCGCTGTCTGGAAACGCCCCAGTCGCGCAAGCGGTAGGTCACGGTCTGTCTGCCCATTCCGTTTTCTTCCATCCACTTGGAAATGGCCTGCTTGGCAGGTTCGTTTTCCATTCCGTCAAACTGGGCAGAGTTTACCTGCCAGCCCGGATCCACATAAGCTTCTGTCATTGTCTCCACAGACAGATCTTGTTCTTTATTCTGAATCACGATCTTAATCGGCAGATGATATTTTTTGGCGAACTCAAAATCCCTCTGGTCATGTGCCGGAACAGCCATCACAGCGCCTGTGCCATAATCCATCAGAACATAATTTGTGACCCAGATCTGCACCTTGTCGCCGTTGACCGGATTGATGCAATATCTGCCTGAAAAGATACCTTCTTTGGTGGTGTCTTCGGCAGTGCGTGTTATCTTGTCTTCATTGATCACCTTATGGCAGAAGTCATGCAATGACTTGTTGCCAGGTTCTTCTTCCAGCCATCTCTGCACAAAGGGGTGCTCCGGCGGCAAGGCCATGAAGGTGACTCCAAATATGGTATCTGGACGCGTGGTAAAGACTTTTATCAGTTCACCCGTCCCTTCCAGAATGAAATCTATCTCTGTGCCGTAGCTTTTACCGATCCAGTTGGTCTGCATGGTCATGACGCGTTCCGGCCAGTCGATCAGTTTGCTGAAATCCAGCAGTTCTTCCGCATATTCAGTGATCTTGAAATACCACTGCTCCAGCTCTTTTTGCACCACTTCAGATTCACAGCGCCAGCAGTGGCCGTTTTCCACCTGTTCGTTAGCCAGCACGGTCTGGCAGCTTTCACACCAGTTCTGGAAGGATTTCTTCTTGTAGACCAGGCCCTTTTCATACAGCTTCTTAAAGATGAACTGTCCCCATTTGTAATAATCGGGACGGCAGGTGCTGACTTCGCGTTCCCAATCCAGACAGAAGCCCAGACTGTCAAACTGCTTGTGCATGGCGTCTATGCATTCCTCGGTTGTGAGCCTGGGATGCGAGTTATGCTGGATGGCATAATTTTCCGCCGGCATGCCGAAAGAGTCAAAGCCCATCGGCGACATCACGTTATATCCCTGCATCATCTTGACGCGCGCTATGGCGTCGCTGATCGAGTAATTGGACACATGCCCGCAATGGAGGATTCCGGATGGATAGGGAAACATGGCGAGGACGTAGTACTTCTGCTTGTCGGTCTTGTCTAAAGCGTTAAAGACTCTTTTTTCGTTCCAGATTTTCTGCCATTTCTTCTCAATGTCCTGAAAAGGGTATTCCATCCTTTCCTCCTTGTCTGATGTTTTGGATTAACTCCAATGCATTGATTTTATGCATCATACACGGATTTGTTGATAGGGGCATTTGTCAAGAGGATTGTATTATCTTTCCCCTGGTGCGAAGTCCAAAATTCCCT
>CAZWJK010000084.1:0-4229 GCA_964634035.1 uncultured Candidatus Cloacimonadota bacterium
TGGAAAGAACGGCTGACCAAAGATACGATGGATTATCTGGAACATAAACTCCCCAAACAGGACTATGACTTTGACATTATCTTCAACTGGTATCCTGAGCGGGTCAACGGCCGCATTCCTCACGAAGTGATCCAACTGGTGACCAAGGTCATAGCTCAGAAAATAGGTAAATATCACGAGCAGTATCTTCCCTTTTATCAGTATCTTTGGGACAAGAAAGGCGAGAGCGGAAAGGTGGCATTCACGGTTATGATGTCGCGCTTCTTCACCAAAAAGACAACCCTCTACCTGCCGTTGATCGAAAAGATCCTCAATAAAGCTGACAAACAGGAGATCTGCCTGATCTTTGAAAAGGTGTTTTTCCCGCTCTATAAAAAGCAGACAGAGCCTTATCTTGCAATGGTTTATCCCTGGCTGGAAAGCAGCCATGAACCCCTGCGCAGACAATCGGCAGCATACCTCCTCAAAATGCTCAAACTGAAACCGGAAGGCATTCCGCAGGTGCTCAAGCACCTGCAGAACAGATGGGCTTATCCTCTGAATGAAAAGGTCCAGATCCATATCACGATCCTGAAAGCCATTTGGAAAATTGATGCCAAAGCCATCCTGAACATTTACCGCGAATTCGGCACCACACGTGATCCCCAGACTGTGGAAATCCTGTGTGGGATCATCACTGATTATCATCCTGAACTGCTACCGATCGTGGAAAACTGGACCCACAGCGGTAATGCCAGACTGAAAAAAGCCGCCACCGCAGCACATAAGCTTCTGCTCAAGAAAAAGGCTTAAATCAGCGTGACTGATCACTCTCAATACATTACCAAAAAAGGCATGGACAAGATCCAGCAGCGGATCCAGCATCTGATGAACAATGAACGCCCCGATGTCATCAGAGCGGTCGCCATTGCCAGAGAGTTTGGCGACCTGAGCGAAAACGCCGAATACAAATCAGCCAAGGAAAGACAGCGTGCCATAGACCACGAAATAGACCACCTCAGGCGGCGTTCCGCCCATCTGAAAGTGGTTGATTGCGATGCTTTTCCGCGTGACATTGTAAGGTTCGGGCTGTTTTGTCACACCAGAGACCTGGAAACAAATGAAGAGCAATGGTTCCACGTGGTGGGAGTGGATGAGATCAACTTTCCTGAAGAGGAAGGCGTTATGGCGGTGTCCATCGCCTCTCCCATCGGTAAAGGACTGTTGGGCAAAAAACTGGGAGAGATCGCCATTATCAATGCACCCATGGGCAAACGTCAACTCGAGATAATTGAAATCAGATAAATAATAAATCAAGGGAAAAAAGTGATGCCAAAACAGAAAAGAATCAAACCGAAAGTGAAACATCTGCTTTATGAACGCAAGAATTTCTGGCAAGCCGCTGACACAGCGGTCCAGTCTGCCGCCTATACCTTTGCCGAGGATTACAAGGACTTTCTCAATCATGCCAAGACTGAACGCGAAGCCGTTGCCTACACTCTGTCAGTCCTGAAGAAACATCAGTTCAAAACTATCGGCGACAAGAGCAGCAAAAACAAGGTGTATCAGGTCTTCCGCAATAAAACCATGGCGATTGCAGTGATTGGCAAAGAACCTGTCAGCAAGGGCGTGAACATGGTGGCGGCGCACATCGATGCCCCCAGGGTGGACCTTAAACAGAACCCTCTCTACCAGGACAGCAACACCAATATGGCTGTGATGCGGACTCACTATTACGGCGGCATCAAAAAGTATCAGTGGGTTTCCACACCTCTGGCGCTGCACGGTTTTCTCGTCAGGGCTGACGGCACAAGTTTGAACATTAAGATCGGAGAAGACCTCAGCGATCCGGTCTTCATCATACCTGACCTGCTGCCTCATCTGGCCCGCAAGGAACAGTACACCAAAACCCTGCCGGAAGCCATTGATGCCAGCAAGATGAATCTGGTTTTTTCCGGCAGGATAGACATCGGCAGCGAAGAAAAAGAAGCAGCCAAGATCTATGCCCTGCAACTGCTGCATGAGAAATACGGCATAACTGAACACGACTTTATTGCAGCGGAACTGGAACTGGTCCCTGCCGCCTATGCCCGTGACTGCGGTCTGGACAAAAGCATGGTGGCTGGCTATGGCCAGGACGACAGGATCTGTGCCTATTCAGGCCTGCAGGCTCTGCTCAACGCGATGGACGGCAATGTCAAAAAGACCATGGTGGTCTATTTTTCCGATAAAGAAGAGATCGGCAGCACTGGCAGCACAGGCGCCCACTCGATCTTCATCCAGGATTTTATGGCAGACCTGCTGAAGCACAACGGTGAAGACAACGGCAGCAGCAACCTGCGCAAGACCTTTATGAACAGCAACATCATTTCCGGTGATGTCACCGCTGCCATGGATCCCAATTACCCGGGCGTGCATGAAAAACAGAATGCAGTGCTGATGAACTATGGCGTCGGGATCTCCAAATTCACAGGTTCCGGCGGAAAATCCGGATGCAATGATGCCAATTCTGAATTCACTGCTCATGTCATCCACACTCTCAATAAAGCAGGGATTTTCTGGCAGATGGGCGAACTTGGCAAAGTGGATGAAGGCGGCGGCGGAACCATTGCCGGAATTCTGGCTCAACTCGGTGCAGAAGTCATTGACTGCGGCACCGGCCTGATGGGCATGCATTCGCTGTACGAAATGTGCAGCAAAGCTGACCTCTATGAAACTTACAGGGCCTACAAAGCTCTGTTACTGGCGGATTAACACGACTAAGATAAGGAGTGTGTTATGTTCAAGATCATTATTCCAATGCTTCTGGCTATGCTGCTGTTTGCCTGCAGCGCCAATCAGACAGTGTATTCTCCTCCGGGAGGAGATTGTAAGCCGATCAATCTGAGCAATCATGTCCCTTCTTTCAGACAGCTCAATGCCGAGTTGCTGGATAATCTGAACCATAACCTGCCTGAGTACAGAAAGACCATTCTGGATCCTGTTCCCGACATCGATCAGCACAGAAAGGAACTGCGGTTCGTTTTAGATACAGAGGGTTTTCTCAATCCTGATACTGACTTGATTAAACACCTGATCTCAGAGGAGCTGTTCGGTTACAACAAGTCTCTTTCTGCTTTGGATTTGACTGAGATCAAAAAAGAGATCAAAAACTACATCCCTGACTACGACAAGCACCGCTGTCCCTATGCTCTGCATCAGGACTACAGTCAGTTGTGTAAGTAAAAAAACAGGATAAGCTGGTCGTGCTGAAGAAAATACTCTGCTGGATTGTGCTGTCTGCAGCTTTATTGATGTCAGGAAGTTTGTTTTCCATTAACACCATCCGTCCCGAGGAAAAAGCTCCTGAAGTGCTAATGGCGCTGACTGATTCACTGGATTTCGATAGTCCCGTGATCCTGGACATCCGTTGCGGGGAGTGGACTCCTGCAATGGACCGTGAACTGAGAAAGATCCTGTTGGACAGAAAGACCGACCTGCGCGAGATCAGC
The DNA here is from genome assembly GCA_964634035.1 of uncultured Candidatus Cloacimonadota bacterium. Lineage (GTDB taxonomy): Bacteria > Cloacimonadota > Cloacimonadia > Cloacimonadales > Cloacimonadaceae > UBA5614. The sequence continues at coordinate 3,471 of CAZWJK010000084.1, forward strand.
TTCGGCCTGATCAAAGACGGCAATGATTATCTTCCCCTGGCGATGGAATCGGACTTTGGCATCAACGGCGCCATGCTTCTGCAGATGCTGAAACTGGAACGGGCGGAATATCTGGAAATCAGTCTGGAACAATCTTTGGTGACCGGAGAGAAGCGCAATCTCATCTCTTATTCCAGATACCGCATGCCCGTCTATAACTTTGTCCTGAAACAAATATCCCTGCCTGAACAGCAGTTGCTCTCGATCAAAGAATATAAACTTAACGGCACTCCGGAAGTGGAAAATCCCGGCAGCCTGCTTGCCATGAAATGGTATGAGCCGATTCTGGCAAGCGCCGTGCTTGGCTCTCTGATCTATATGCTTTGGACTTTAAAATAACAACGAGGTTTTACCAATGTTGAGAAAATATGCCTGGTTACTGCTTCTGATCATTCTGGCAGGCTGCGCCCGCAACAAAGTTGATTACACGCCTGAAACCAAGATGGCAAAGGCAAACGAACTCTTTGCCCAGAAGAAATATGCCAAAGCCGCAGTCCTCTACGAAGAAATTTCATTTGAACGAAAAAGTGCCACCAGCGCCGTTGCCCTGATGAGACTTGCCGATTCCTATTTCAACATGAACAAATTCACCGATGCGCGTCTCAAATATACCATGATGACAAACAGCTATCCTGATTATCCTGACATCGAAACCGCCTTTATCAGGATCGGCGTCTGTTACTATGAAGAGTCGCTCCCGGCGCAGTATGACCAGACGGA
>CAZWJK010000084.1:4329-5766 GCA_964634035.1 uncultured Candidatus Cloacimonadota bacterium
AAAAGCGGCCTGTCCATCCAGGGCATGGTCCCGCATTTTCTGCTGATCGAGATCACCCGCCTCTACAGAGCGCTGCTGAAGTAATTTTTCACCACAAAGGCACAAAGACACAAAGAGATTAGTTTTCGTGTATTTAGTTCATTTCGTGTATTTCGTGTTCCATTCTTATTGTTGTAATTCCGCATTTATGTGGGTGTCCATTATTTCGAAATCGTTAGCTATTTAAGAGACCTGCCTGAAGGCAGAATTACGAAACTGTCTGAGATTTCTGTTTTTCTATGGTCTATTCTGTCGTGTTCTATAACCCTATTCCGTGCTCTTCCGTGGTTTCAGTGTGTTCCGTGGTTTACTTATCTTCTCTTTTAAGCGATTGATGCGCTTTTCCAAGTCCAGCCTTTTCTTATCAGGAGCACAGGGGTCAGCTAAAAGCTGTCCCAACAAGGCTTCCGCAATCATCAATGCAGAGTCAAAATCCTTGCTTTTCTGCTCCAGCAACATGCTGAGTTCCAGCATACTGGGCGCGTGCAGAAGGTCTGTTCCTTGGCGGAAAAAGTGCTCTGCTTCCTGCCAAAGTTTGTCTTTCTTATGCAGAATCCCCAGATCATAGACCAGTTCAGGCGTGATGTAATTTTCATCCGCCAAAGCTGTCAGGATGGCTCTTGCTTCATCCCTGTAACCCTGCGACTGGTAAAGTTTGCCGACGGCATGATAATCGATGCGGATATCCCTGTCCGCCGGCAGGGGATAATCTATCTGTTCACAGATCATGGCAAACAGCGCTGCAGTATGCAGAACGTCGGTCTGGTTATGGATGAAGATTCTTTGTAAAAGCTCCGGATCGCCATTGATCAGAAACTGGAAATAGGTCTGCGGAATTATGCTGCCTTCAATGTCGAGTTCCTTGTCGCGGATGTGCCCCAGGATGTAGTATTCCAGCGTTTCCAGGGCGCAGGACGGCACCTTCTTTTTCCATAAACGGCGGGCCAGGTGCAGCAGGTCGATATGGCTTTTGGAGCGCAGGTCTATCCAGAGCTGGTTATGCAGAAAACGACTTTCCAGGATGGGCAGGTCAAAGCTCTTGCCGTTGAAGGTGACCAGCACCGCTTTCCTGTCCAGGTGCGGCAGGATGAGGTCAAAGGAATTGATCTCCGCTTCCGGTTCCGGCAGGAAATACTGCTCCACGATGTAGTTGTCGTTTTCATAATAGCCGATGCCGATCATGAAGGCCAGCATGCCGCCGCCCCTGCTAAGACCCGTGGTTTCCAGATCAAGGATGAGCAGATCATCATGCGTGATGGATTTGTCTTCGATGCCCGCCCAGTCCAGGATCACGTCAGGTATGTTGGGAATGAGAATCGGCAGGTCTTCTGTCATCGTGGTCTGACGGTATTTCTTTTGGGTGCGGTAAACGGGGAAGTCCTTATGAACCGAGAATTC
>CAZWJK010000084.1:5866-9554 GCA_964634035.1 uncultured Candidatus Cloacimonadota bacterium
AAGTATTTTTGGCTTGACATTAAAGCTCTATCTGTATTGTCTTACAGAATGATATGACGCATGAATCCAAAACGGAAAGGAGCTTTTTATGAAAGCAGGATTGTTATTTTTGTTAATATTTTCTCTGGCTTGTTCCGCTACTTTGGAAGCTGGATTAAACTCAATTCTAGAACAAGATTACGAGCCCGGAAAGGTGATCGTTAAGTTCAAACCGGAATACAAAAATCAACTGCCTCAGCAACCTGCTACCGGTTTCGGATTGGCAGAACTGGACAGGAACCTCGCTGCCATCGGTACAAAGCAGGTTGCACATTGCTTCCGCTTTGATCCTGAAAAATACAGAGCCGGTCTGCCTGACCTCTCACTCATCTATCAGATCGACTATCAGAAAGAGATAAGCCCTTTTGCTGTTGCCGAACTGCTGCTGCAATACAAGTATTTTGACTATGCCGAACCCGTCTTTATCGATGAAATTCTCGCCGTTCCAAACGACCAGTATTATCCTCTTAGCAGTTATCTGCACGTGATGCAGGCCGAGCAGGCGTGGGACATTCACAAGGGAGAAGACGGCGCTGAACCGATCATTCTGGCTGTTGTGGACACGGGTGTGAACTGGAAACATGCTGACCTGATCGACAACATCTGGCAAAACCTCGGCGAAGATGCTGATGGAGACGGCTCAACCCTTTTCTACAACGGCTCTGCCTGGGTCTTCGATCCGGATGATGTCAACGGCAATGATGACGACGACAACGGTTACATCGACGATTTTATCGGCTGGGACTTCATGCTGAACAGCGCCGGTGACGAGGGCAATGACCCGATCGACGGCTCCGGGCACGGCACTACGGTTTCCGGCATTGCCAACGGCAGAACCAATAACACAATCGGCGTTTCCGCCATTCCCTGGAACGTGACCCTGATGCCGATCTCCTGCACCTTCCCCGGCAGCGGGAATCTCTACAAAGGTGCCAACGCCTTTATTTACGCGGCGGAGAACGGTGCACACGTGATCAATTTCTCTGCTGGCAGTTCCAACTATTCCCAAGCTTATGAAGACGCCATCGCTTATGTCACAGGACTGGGATCCATACTCGTGGCAGCCGCCGGAAACAACAATACATCAGCAGTTTTCTACCCTGCCGGTTATCCGAATGCTGTGTCCGTAGCGGCTATTCTGAACTCTGGTGTTAAGACATCCTATTCCAGCTACGGCTCCTTTGTCGATGTCAGCGCACCCGTGGAAAATAACTATTCCACCAATATCTCAGGCGGTTACTCCAGCAGCAGTTCAGGCACTTCTTTTGCCTCACCTGTGGCGGCAGGATTGACTGCCCTGATCAAATCCCAGCATCCAAACTGGACCAACGAGCAGGTCATAAATCAGCTCATTGCCACCTGCGTCGATATCGATGCCGTAAATCCTTCTTATGTCAACATGCTGGGCGACGGCATGCTGAATGCCTATAACGCCCTTTCAATGCTGAATCCCGTGCCTGACCAGGAATTGCGCCTGGAGTTAAGAGAAGTTCTGCCGCCGAGTGACGCTAACGGCAATCACGCTCTGGAGCAGGATGAGACCTTCTCCCTCAATCTGAAGATCAGGAATTATGCGCATGGCGTGAGCTCAAGTAATGTGACCTACACGCTCTCCTGCAGCGATCCGGACATCATTATCCTGAACAATACGCACTCAGGAAGCATCCCTGCCGACGGCTATGCCCTGCTGAACGACGCTTTCCATTGCAGGGTTTCCCCCGCCGCCAACACCAAAACCGTGGTCTGCACATTGACTGTGGCTGCGGATCTGCCTGTTGTTTTTGGAAGTACCATGACCTTTTCGATGCTGATCAACGCCGGCGGTGTCCTGGTCTGGGAAGGAAGAGCGGAAGCGGGCTACAGCGGTAGAAAGATCCGCGACACACTTATCAGTCAGGGATACCCAGTTTTCTATACAAGAACTTTCCCGACCTCTTTTCACACGTTCAGCGCGGTCTTTCTGTCCTTTGGTATGGCGACCGCCTCCAGTAGCAACGAAACCAGATTCGACCGGCTCAGTATGTTTGAAGCGGTCAGGGATTACTTATATGAAGGCGGCAGAATTTATATGGAAGGCAATGATGCCATCGGTTTTGATTTGGGTTACTTCATGCCTGATGTGGGAGGCGGGCAGTCCGCGGCTGATGTGCTTTGGCCCCTGCTTGGCATTGCATCCTCCGATGACGGATCTACCAATCCGATCGATAACCTGGCTGGGCAACCCTTGTCCCTGACTCAGGGCATCACCTTTAACTTGACCAATCAGACCAAGCTGGATTACATCGATATCTTCACGCCGACTGCCAAAGCTGCGCCAGCATTTGTGGAATCTGATTACGGTTGTGTGGCAATTCAGAATTATGGTGCTCCGGGCTGCAAATCTTTCGTCTTTTCCTATTGCCTGGCAGAGCTGGCAGACGGCATTGCGCCAAGCACGAGGGATAGTCTGATCATCAGGATCATGCAGGATTTTATGACTTCGGGAAACACCATGCAGATGGAAGTTCCGGATGTTGTGATCACAAGGGAGACAAACAGCATTATCTTGACCTGGGATGCCATACCTTATGCCTTGAGCTATAGGATCGAAGCTTCAGATAATCCGGAAAACGGATTTATCGAAATAGGAACAACAGACCAGACTTCCTATTCGCAGACAGGAATTGAGCCCTATAAATTCTATCGTGTGATCGCCTTAAGCTACAACTCAGATTAGCAGATTGTAGTTGATCTCGTGCTTGTCCAAAGGATAAACTGAAGCTGTGATCTTCTCGATCTTGAGAAGTTTATTCAGCTTATTGAGAATGGGAAATTCCGTGAAGAAATGTCCTGCATTAATGAGCGGGATACTACTTTCCAGCATGGCGTGATAGTTGATATCACCAGTGACAAAAACATCTGCTCTGCCTTCTGCCATTTGGATTAAACTGCCTCCCGCACCGCCGCAGACAGCAACAGTTTTGATCTTTTCGGCAGCGCCTTTCCCGGCTGTCCAGAGTTGAACATAGGGCGCTTTCAGTCTGGCCTTGACCTGTTCGGAAAAAGCTTTCAACTGCATGGGTTTGGCAAGTTCGCAGAGCAGTCCCAATCCGTATGCCGGATTCTGATTTTCCGTTTCCGTAAAATAAACAGCAGGTGTTTCATAGGGATGAGTTGTTGCAATGGCTTGTTTCACCGCAGACAGATAAAAGCTGTCCACCATGAATTCCAGCTCCACTTCGTCCACAACTTCATACTGGCCTTTGTTGCCGAGGAAGGGGTTGCTGCCTTCCAGAGCGCGGAAAGTGCCTGTGATCATATGCCGCGTGGAACAACTGTCATAATTACCGATCCTGCCTGCGCCCGCTTTGTGAATGGCATCCGCCAGTTTTTCCAGATACAGGGGCGGCACCATAACCGAGCCGTGATACCATTTGCTGCCCGTTTCCGCACTCAGAATGCCTTTTACCTGAAGCTTCAAAGCTTCTGCCAGAGCATGATTGACCCCGTCCGGCACAACGTCCAGATTGGTATGCATGGCAATTACGGCGATCTGATTTTGGGTCAGGGTTACTATGTCAGGCCTGGTCACAGATGATATCGGTCTAAAAATGAAAGGATGGTGACTGATGACCAGATCGAACTTATGCTTAACCGCATAAGCCACTAC
>CAZWJK010000085.1:0-9425 GCA_964634035.1 uncultured Candidatus Cloacimonadota bacterium
AAAAGATTTCCTTGCCAAATCTCAATATGGATACTTTAAAGGGTTACCTCCCACCGATAAATCCACCACTGATTGCGACCAACCCTGACCAGTTGTAATTGTAGCAACACTGGACCAGGGACCGCCGGTCGAAGTGCTGACTTGAACATAGAAGCTTGAGGCGGCGGTGTCTTTTTTATGCCAGAGTGAAAGAGTCCCGGGCTGCACGATCAGGGGCGAGATCAGATAGTCCGCATAGGTGTCAAACATGACGCAATAAGAGCCGCTGTGCGGCGTGGTCACAGTCTGATCCACTTTGGTAACGGAATCACAGTCCCAGCCGGGAACCGGGTAGTCCCCTTCAAAACTCTCTGTTACCGTTTGCGAAAATACTGCCTGGCACGCTAATACCAGCAGGATCCCAAACAGCACTTTTAGATTCATTTGCTAGTGTCCTCTTTGTTCATCTATCTCTACATTTGTCAAATCTAAAAACTTCACAATTTGTGTCAAGCTTTTTTTTAACTATACTAAACCCATTTTTTATCTTCCCGCAAGATAGATTTATATATCTTAATTGCACTACTTGACTATTACTATACCATTACGGTAGCATTACGGTTATTTACCGTATTAGTACCGTAATAATACCGTAATGGTACCGTAATGCTATTATGCAGGGGAAAAGGAAAATGAGAACAAAAAATTGAGAATTGAGAACGCAGGTACAGGCGTCCCCGTATGTTCCTACGACTGCTATCTAATCAGAAAATCTGGTGGTCCTGCCGGCTAAAGCCAGCGTTCCGTTCTACACAGAGGTGTCTGTCTGAGCATAGTCGAAAACTGATACAACGTTTTTCCAGATTATGGTTTTTTTCTTGCATAGTTATTAATTGTTGAAACCTAATTGGAAATGAGGACTTTATGAGCAAAATCAGAATCGCTCTTTTATGTTTGGCAGCCATACTGGCAGCAATGTCTCTGTCAGCTTATCATCCCAGACTGCAGACTGACTATAGTGCGCCACCAGTGCTGACCCGACCAGCCAGAGCTGATTCCGCTCACGGCTTTGACATCACCAAATATGAGATCACGCTCTCAGTCAATGACCAGACCCATTTCATCAGCGGTAGTGTCAAGGCTTATGTGACCGCAGAAGAAACACTTACCGGAATTGACTACGAACTGGTCGGACTGAACGTCTCACAAGTCAAGGTCAATGATACAGTATCCACTTTCATGCATCAGAACGGCATTCTGCATATCAATCTGAATGCCCCATCCGGACAGCAGTTTACCACGGAAGTGACCTACAGCGGAGTCCCCATCCTCTCTCCCGCACCTTACAACCTGGGCATGATCTTCGGCGCCAATACTGTCTTCACCATTTCCGATCCAGACGCCAGCCGTTACTGGTGGCCCTGTTATGACCATCCCTGGGACAAAGCGATCGTGGATCTGCACATCACCATGCGCAGCGACTGGCTGGTTGCCTGCAACGGCCTCAGAGCCAGCATTGTGGACAACGGCAACGGCACCAAGACCCACAACTGGCTGGGCAGCAATCCGATGGCGCCTTATCTGGTCTGCGTTACTGCCGGTCCATATGTCGAGATCAACCAAACTTCAGGAGATCTGCCGATCCAGAACTTTGTCACCCAGACCCAATACAACAACGCCCTGATCGATTTTTCCACTTTGCCTGCCATCATCCAGTTCTTTGAATCGCAGTTCGGACCCTATCCCTTCGAAAAATATGGCAATACAGTCGTCAACATGACCACCTACGGCGCTATGGAACACCAGACGATGACCACCTTGGGAAGTTATCTGATCACAGGCACCCACTCCGGTGAAGTTACTATAGCGCATGAACTTGCCCATCAATGGTATGGCAATTGCCTGACACCTTTAACCTTCAAAGATGTCTGGCTGAGCGAAGGATTTGCCACCTATTCTGAGTTCCTCTGGACCCATGAAAAATACGACTGGCAAACTGCCTGCGCTTATGCCAACAGCAGTTTTCACCAGTATTACATCAGCTTTGAGAACTCCTACCCCAGCCTGCCCAACATTATCTATGATCCACCCTTTAACTATTATTTCTATCCCCAGTCCTATGAAAAGGCGGCCTCGGTCCTGCACATGCTACGCCTCAAGATAGGCAACGCCGCTTTCTTTCAGCTTCTGCAGACCTGGTTCAGCACCTATCACAACGGCAACGTGGTCACAGCAGAGTTTCAGGCCATGGCAGAACAGATCAGCGGACAGGACCTCGATCAGTTTTTCCAGCAGTGGATCTACTCCAGAGGCATTCCCTCCGTGGAATACACCCGGATGATAAATATACAGGCCGGCCAGGGCAAGCTGGTCGGCAGGACCTTATGCAGCACTGGCACGCAGTTTCAGATGGAAATTCCCTTTTCCGCGAACGGCCTGGCCAATGGCGATTCCCTGATGTTTTATGCCAGTCCGCAGGGCGAGGCAACTGCTTTCCAGCTTGCCGCCGGTGCCGAATCCTACACCATCACGGCCATGGATCCAAATCATTGGGTGCTGTGCCGCAGCTATACCCAGAAAGATGTAGTCCTGACCCAGGCTCTGGCCTCCGACCATGCCGTCTATCTGACTTGGGAAAGTTTTGACCAGATCCCGAACCTGGCAGGTTACCTGATCTTCCGTCAGGCGGCAGGCGAGACCGGATTCTTTCTGCTGACCGGAACTCCCGTTACGACGAATTTCTATCTGGACGATACTGCCCAGAACGGCATCCAGTATTCATACAAGGTGGTCGCGGCAGACCTGCAGAACTTTGTAACCATGGGTTCCAATGTGTTAAGCGCCACTCCGGTCGAATTTGCCTTTGACTGGGGACTTCTGGTAGTGGATGAAACCCGCGATGGCAACGGCGCCATCATCACTCCCAATGATGACATGGTGGACAGCTTCTATGCTGCCGCCCTGTCCCCCATACCCTATGCCACCTGGGATTATGCTTCGATGGGAGCGCCTTCACTAAACACTCTCAGCCACTATCCAATTGTGCTCTGGCATGCCGATGACTACACTCAAAACCTGATCGGTGACTGTCTGGACGTACTGGGCAGCTATCTGATGGGCAACGGCAAGCTGATCATTTCGGGCTGGAAAACTGCCGGCTCGCTTTCCGACAGCTTCCGCAACCTCTTTCTGCCTGGCACCGAACTGGTCTATGACAATGCCGCCGTCCTCATCTCTGCACTGTCTGACATCTACCCTGACCTGACGCCTGATCCCGACAAACTGACCTCTGTCTGGAACGGCATGCTGCCGATGGTCTACACTTTCCAGAACGCGCCTCAGCCTCTCTACACAGCCAATATGACCACCGGTGCCGCCGGTGCCGGTCTGCCAATTGCCGCCAGGTATGAAACTCCCGGAACTCTTATCCTGTTTGGTTTCCCGCTCTATTTCATGCAGGCCGACGGAGTGCGCAACCTCCTGCAGCAACTGCTGCCTGAACTTCAGCCCGAACTGCCCGCCGTTGATGATAATCAGGTTCCTGTGCCTTTGACCATAAGCGCGTATCCCAATCCCTTCCGCGAAACGGTTACCCTGAAATTCAACCTGAAACTCACTCCCCAGAGTCAGATCAAGGTCTACAATACCAAAGGACAGTGGATTGCCGATATCGACCTCACTGCCGCCAAAAACTCGCCATTCGCGCTGCATTGGAAGGCGGAAGACGGTTCAGGACAGGCTCTGCCCTCAGGGATTTACCTGCTGAGATATAGTGATGAAAAATCTGTTCTGACCCGCAAAGTGGTTATTCTGAAATGAGCAACTGCAGCAAAGGAACTAACCGTTTTCTTTTCATTTGACACAGGCACTGACCATGGAAAGATGGTCTCATAGTTAAGAAACAGGCAAAAAGAATATGCCACCCTGACTTGGAGTTGGGGTGGCTTTTTTTTGCCCGGAGATTTTATGAAGTACATTACGTTCACGCTATTGGCAATGATCTCTCTCTTGCTGCTGTCTGCCTGCAGGACTCAGTCAGGCAATGCCGCGCTCCGCATCGGCATCATCAGGCCATCCATTGATCATCTGCCCCTGACTCTTGCTTTGCACAAGGGTTATCTCGATTCTGAAGATTATAAGGTCATTCAGTTCACTTCCGGCTGGGAAGTTCAGGAAGCCATCTCTGCCGGCAGAATTGACCTTGCCATCATGCCTTTCACCTATGCCTGGACCGCCATTGCCAAAGGTTATGACCTGAAGATAGTCTCCTGCCTGGAACGTGAAACCGATGGCCTGGTAACATCAGCAAAGATACAGACCATCAGAGATTTACACAAAAGAAAGATCGGCCTGCTGCGTGCCTCAACCCTGGAAGTCCTGATGCAGGATCTGGCTGCGAAAAATAGCATTGACTTTGCTCCCGTTTACTTCAGAACTCCGGCCGAGATGATCGCCGCTCTGCAGACCTCGGATGTCGATGCCGTCGTCAGTTATGTCCCCCTGATCCAGAAAATGGGTGCCGGATTTCACGTTGTGCACTGGTTTTCCGATACTTATCCGGGGCATCCCTGTTGTGATCTGGTGGCCGTTGAGAGTGTCTCTAAGAATCGCAGAAAAGAGTTGGAAACTGTCGTCTCCGCCCTGCGCCAGGCTGCTTCTGAACTTGCTGACCCATCCGCAGAAGATTTGGCACTCATCTCAAAACAATATGGCCTGAGCCGCGAACAGGTGCTTGATGCCCTTGAGCATACGAGGTTTGATGTGTCCCTGTCAGAATTTGACAAGCAATTTGAGCGCCTGATGATGAACGCCTTTGTGGAAAACTCCTATCTCAGTAAATTGCCGACTAATAAAGAGGTCTATTCAGATTAAGCAGGGATTATGGAAGTTAATGTCATCCTGACCGATTTGGTCCACTCACTTTTACGGGTGCTGATATCCACCCTGACCGCATGGATTTGCAGCATCGGAACCGGTGTCCTGCTGCATAAGGTCCGCTGCTTATACAGACTCCTGCTGCCCGTGATCAACTTCTTCAGGCAGATCTCTCCCTTTGTCTGGCTGCCTTTTGCCATTATGCTGGTCGGACTCGGAGAACTGCCCCTCGGGATCGTGATGTTTGCCGCCATGTTCTTTCCCGGCGTCATCATGGTCTTTGAGGTGATAGACGCTTTTCCGCGTGATGTGTATGAGGAAGCCATGACCTCCGGTGCCAATACAGTGCAATTGCTGCTCGAAATTGAGTTGCCCATCTTGTGGAAGCAACTGGTCAACGTATTCCGCCTGTTGTGGTCAGTGGGCTGGTCCACCGTGATCGCTGCCGAGATGTTGGGTGTGTCCAAAGGCCTTGGTTTCCGGCTGCTGGACTTCAGATATCTTTTGGATTATAAAATGATGCTGGTCTATATTTTAATCATTGGAGTGATCGGAATCGCAAGTGACCGTTTGATCCGGACAATTTCCTCCCGCAGTTGACTTTGCCGCATCCCCAATAAAATCTATAAGTGCTTGCTATGATTGAAGATTTTCCTTGACAGCAAACCCCTGCTTTTATTCCTGAGTTTATAACTGTTTGCCATTAAGATGAATATAGATTTTAAGGGCAACTTGCTAAACCGTGAAACATAGTTTCATACTAAAAAAATAAATACACCAAAGGAGTTAACCATGACAAAGGCCGATTTAGTCAAGATCATTTCGGAAAACACCGGCATCATCCGCAAAGACGTTGCTGTGGTCGTCGATTCTCTGCTGAAGTCTGTCAAGGACTGCCTGATCGATGGCAATCACATCGAGATCCGCGGTTTCGGCACCTTCAAGCTGAAAACCCGCAAACCCCGCGTCGGACGCAATCCCAAGACCGATCAGAAAGTTCCTGTTCCCCAGAGAACAGTTCCCACCTTCAAGTTCTCCCGCGATTTCAAGGTTTCCGTTATCAACGTCAAGACCGGAAAATAGGTTCGGGGTGAAGAATGCCTTGCGGTAAGAAGAGAAAACGCCATAAAATAGCCACTCACAAGCGCAAGAAAAGACTGCGCAAGAACCGTCACAAAAAGAACAAATAAAAGGTCATATAAAAGGCTGTCAGTTTTTGCTGGCAGCCTTTTTCCGAACCACTCCTTTTTTCCTGCTCAGCAATTCATTCGTGATTTTCGTTCAGGTTTTGACTTGACAAGCTGAGAGCAGGCTATAAAATAGATAATGAGGTAACTGATGATAGAAGTAATCCGTGAAAAATGCATAGGATGCGGCTTATGTGTTAAATCCTGCGCTTATGAAGCGATCGTTGTAACTGACAAGCTGGCTGAAATCGACATCGACAAATGCGTGCTCTGTGGCGCCTGCGTGCAGGCCTGCCCCTTTGACGCCATCATTATCCGCCGCAAAGCTGCCGAGCAGATAGATAAAACGGCCTACAACGGCATCTGGGTCTATGCTGAGCAACGGGACGGCATCATTGCCCCCGTCGTGCATGAGCTTTTGGGCAAAGCCAGGGATCTGGCAGAAGAACTGGAAACTGAGCTTTCCGCCGTCCTGTTGGGCCACGAAGTCGGAAACCTGACCTCCGAACTGATCGCTTTTGGCTCTGATCAGGTCATTGTGGTTGATGACCCTGCCCTCAGGCATTTTCAGGACGAGCTGTATGCCAAAGCGCTCAGCTTCCTGATCGATAAACACAAGCCCGCCATAGTTCTGGCTGGTGCCACCGTGATTGGCAGATCCTTTATCCCGCGCGTCGCCATCGATGTCCATACAGGCCTCACCGCTGACTGCACGGGACTTGGCATCGATCCCGAAACCCAAAATCTGCAGCAGACCCGTCCTGCCTTCGGCGGCAATATCATGGCCACCATCCTGACCCCCAACCACCGGCCCCAGATGGCGACTGTCCGCCACCGCGTTTTCGATCCCCTGGCCAGAGACGATGGCCGCAGCGGCATTGTGATCGAGGAAAGCATTGATCTTGATCTGGTGGAAACCCAGACCCGCTGGCTCGGTTTTGAAAAGGAAAAGACCACGCTCGTCAACCTGACGGAAGCCAACATCATCGTTTCCGGCGGGCGCGGACTCAAGGACGCCAAAAACTTTGCCCTGCTGGAAGAGCTGGCGGAAGCCGTGGACGGCGCTGTCGGCGCCAGCCGTGCCGCCGTTGACGCGGAGTGGATCCCCTATGCCCATCAGGTCGGCCAGACCGGCAAGACCGTCAAACCCAATATCTACATCGCCTGCGGAATTTCCGGCGCCATCCAGCATTTGGCAGGCATGTCTTCATCTGACTATATCATTGCCATCAATAAAGATACAGATGCCCCCATCTTCAAGGCCGCCGATCTCGGCATCGTGGGTGACCTGTTTGAAATCGTTCCGAAGCTGACCAAGAGGATAAAAGAAATCCGCAAATGATGATCAGGCCGCTGATCTGTGTGATCAACCCCGGGCGGATCCACACTGATGTGACTCTCAAGCTGCATCCGCAGGGCGAATTCATCGCACCTGACCTGATCGAAATTCCCCCTGCCTTTGCATACGCGCCGCTGATCAATGCGCATGACCACCTGGTCGGCAACTGGTTTCCCCGCTCCGGAGACAACCGTCCCTACCCCAGTTCGCATCTCTGGGTCGAGGACATGAAGCAGTCCTTTTCCATTCAGGAACGCAACAACTTCTGGATCAATCCCGGCGACGGCAATTACACTGAGGAGCGTGCCCTGCTCTTGGCGCAACTGGGAGCCTATAAGAATCTCTTTTCCGGCTGCGGATTCGTGCAGGACCACAGTCCCCGCCAGCCGGATTCCTATTATGACAGCTTCCCCATCACCGTGATCAGGGATTATCAGCAGTGCCATTCCCTCATCCTGAAAAACTGGTGGGGCGGATTTACCGCTGTTGAGGAAATGGCCCTTACGAAAGGTAAAATGCCTTTCATCCTGCATTTGGCGGAAGGTGCCGACGAGGTTGCCAAAAAGGAATTCGGCCTGCTGAAAGAGCAGGGTTTGCTCAAGCCCAATCTGCTCCTCGTGCACGGCATCGCTCTGACCAAAGCTCAGCTTCAGGAGATCGCCCAGGCCGGCGCTTCAATCTGCTGGTGCCCGACCTCGAATTTCTATCTGATCGGCAAAACCCTCGACATCAACACCTGCCTGGAACTCGGCATCAACGTCGCATTGGGCACCGATTCCACCCAGACCGGCAGCATTAATCTGCTGGATGAAATTGCCCAGGCCCATCTCAAGTTCCCCGAAATCCCGCTCCAAACGCTCTATCAGATGGTCACCGTCAATGCTGCCAAAGCCCTTTTCATTCCTGCCGAAAAAGCTGTCCTGGATCCCGAAAAGACCACTGAACTGCTCCTTATCGATGCACTGGATAGCGATCCTTTTGCCAATCTGCTGGAAGTCAGCAGCGAGCACATCCAGCTCTTGCTGCATAACGGTTTGCCGCTCTATGGAGACGCCGCCTGGCTGGAATACTTTGCTTCGCCGCCTGCCGATTACACTGAGTTCAGGGTCGGAAAACGGGAAAAATTCGTCCTGGGCGACCCCCTCGAACTCAACGACAGGATAGACGAAGCGCTCGGCTACCACAAGGATTTTCCTTTCCTGCCTTTCTGATCTTACTATGAATATCTGCGATATCTTTTTCAGCCTGCAGGGAGAAAGCACTTTTGCCGGATTGCCCTGCACCTTCATCCGGCTCGCCGGCTGCAACCTTCGCTGCGCCTATTGTGACACGCCGGAAAGCTTTCAGGATGGTGTGGTTTACAGCTTTGAGCAGATTCTTTCCGAGGTTAGAAAATTCGGCTGCAAACTGGTTGAGATAACCGGCGGAGAACCGCTTCTGCAGCCTGAAACCATCGAACTGATGGAGCGCCTGAACGCTGAAGGCTATCTCATTCTGCTGGAGACCAACGGCTCTCATTCCATCCAGCAGGTGCAATCCTTCGTACATATCATCATTGATGTCAAACTCCCCGGCAGCGGCCATCCCGACAGCTTCCATATGCCCAACCTGCAATGGCTGAAAGAAAACTGGGACGAGCTCAAGTTCGTGATCACCGACCGCGCCGATTTCGACGCCGCAATTAAGTTCATCAATGCCAACAACTTGCAGAAACACACCCTGCTCTTCTCACCCGCCGCCGAACAACTCAAACCATCCATCCTGACCGACTGGATCAAAACCACTGGGCTCCCCATCCGGCTCAACCTGCAGCTCCACAAACTCCTCAAGATAAAATAGCTTAGGCCTCCCCTCCCACTTAATTCCAAGCTCCGTATTCATCCCTCACTTCATCCTTGCTTCACCCTTTCTCTGCCCATACTCTGATTTTACTCCGATTTTTGTCGTCAACCTATTTCAGGACGCTACACCCCTAATACCAAAAGTATACCATCTGTATATCAAATGTATATCAAATGTATAGTAAATGTATTCTAAAGCACATT
>CAZWJK010000086.1:0-9137 GCA_964634035.1 uncultured Candidatus Cloacimonadota bacterium
TCTATTACAGCAGCCCCAACCGCAGCATTGTGACGACCATGCAGATACCTTTTCTGAAGGAGACTTTCATTCAGTTGGGCTGGTTCTTTTTTCCAATTGTTCTACTGATGATCGTGGGAACTTCCAATGCGGTGAATCTGACAGACGGACTGGATGGCCTGGCTTCCGGAATCATTATCTTTGCAGCGTTGGGACTGGGCATAATGTCTTATCTAAAGGGCAATTTCGTCATTGCCGGATATCTGAACCTGGAATACATTTATGAAGCGGGTGAACTGATCGTCTTTATTTCTGCCCTGATCGGCACACTGATAGGATTTTTATGGTATAACTCGTATCCGGCACAGGTTTTTATGGGAGACACCGGATCTCTTGCCCTGGGTGGAATTCTGGCAGTTCTCTCCATAATGCTGAGAGAGCAATTGTTCTTTTTCATTGTGGGTTTGCTGTTTGTGGCGGAAGCTTTGTCCGTGATGACCCAACGGTATTATTTCAAGTTTACGAAAAAGAAATTCGGAGTGGGAAAGAGAGTCTTTCTCTGTGCACCGATACACCATCATTATGAACTCAAGGGCCTGCATGAATCCAAGATCGTGATCAGATTCTGGATCATTGCCATTCTACTGGTGGCGGTAGGGCTGAGTACAATAAAGCTACGCTAAGGGAAAATCGTGTTTGATCAGAATAAGAGATACGCAATATTAGGATTGTCCAGAAGCGGAATTGCTGCTGCCTACAAGATCAAAGACATGGGTGGAAAGTGCTTTTTAAGTGACATGAAACCTGAGTCCGAGATCCCTGATGCAGAAAAGCTGAAGGCGGATTTTGAATGTGAGTTTGGTAAGCACAGCTACGTGCTGCTGAGTTTTGATGAATGGATCGTAAGTCCCGGAATTCCATTGACAGCGCCGGTTATCAAGCTTGGTAGAGAGCATAAGATCAAGATGATCAGTGAACTGGAATTCGGTTTTCAGATCAAAGCTGAGGACAGTAAAATCATCGCAGTCACGGGATCGAATGGAAAGAGCACCACTGCCAGCCTGATCGCTCATATCATTGAACAGAGCGGTAAGAAATGCATTCTGGCAGGCAACATTGGAGATGCTTTCTGCGGTTTTCCGATCGAAAAGAAAGGAACCAATTTCATAGTATTGGAAGTGAGCAGTTTTCAGCTTGACCTGATCGATTCCTTTAGACCTGAGATAGCTCTTCTGTTGAATATAACTCCTGATCATCTGAACAGGTATGACAGTTTCAATGATTATGCCCTGTCCAAGTTTAACATCTTCAAGAATCAAAATCAGAATGATCATGCTGTTTTGAATTATGACGATGAAGTGATCAGACAACATTTGGAATCGATAGTGTCACAAAAGCACTTCTTTACTCTTAGATCTGATGCTGATGATGCGAATGAGCCTGAAGCTTGGATGTCTGAGCAAAAAATTGTCTTTAGGAATAAGCTGGAGTTGCCTGTTGATAATCTGCAGATCAAAGGACCTCACAACTGGGCTAATGCCATGGCAGCAGTGCTGGCATGCCGAAGTGCAGCGATCCACGATGATGATATCAGCAGAGGACTGAAAAGCTTTGCTCCGCTCAGGCACAGACTTCAATACATAGCAGAAGTAAAAGGAGTTTCATTTTATAACGACTCCAAAGCAACCAATACCGATTCGGTCAGATATGCCCTGCTATCATTCGATCAGCCCATCCGCATTATCATGGGCGGATCCGATAAGGGCGAGGACTTTTCTGTTCTGACATCTCTGCTAATGCAAAAAGCAGAAAAAGTTTATATCACGGGAGCAACATCAGAGCAAATGAGATCTGCCTGGGAAGGACATTTTCCTCTGGCAATAGTGGAAAATTTTGAAGATTGCATAAGGACTGCTTTTCGGGAAGCGAGCAATGGCGATGTAATAGTCTTATCGCCCGCCTGTGCCAGTTATGATAAATTCAGGAATTTTGAACATCGGGGCGATACATTCATTAACATAGTAATGAAACTGGTAGAAGAGTATGAGAAAAAATAACAGCAAAATCTTTGTGACAGATTATGATAAGACCATCCTCTACACTTTTCTGTGTCTGATTGTCATCGGCCTTTTAATTCAGTTGGATATCAATTCTGCCAGAAATTCAATGACATATTTTTACAAGCAATTTGCTTTTGCTTTTGTTTCTATGGTTTTGGCTCTGTTCACCTTATTCTATGTCAACATCCAAAAACTCAGGCGTTGGAACATGTTTCTGATTCTTTTAACCATGGCATTATTGGTGCTGGTTTTGATTAAAGGGACAAGCATCAAAGGAGCTGTCAGAGGCATCAACCTTGGAATTGTATATTTTCAGCCGAGTTATCTGGCCAGAATAGCTTTGATCTTTTATGTAGCCAACATCATTGACAGAAAAAGAGATGAACTGGCAAAGTCAGGTGTAGTCGATTTTTTGAAACACTTTCTACCGCTGCTGGTCATAGCTGGAAGTATCTATGCCCTGATCATGGCGGGACAGCATTTCAGCGCTCTGGTTATCAGTGCAGCATCTTTGGTCAGCTTACTGTTTCTGGGTGGTATGAGATTCAGGATTGTGGGTGTGCTGTTGCTGATTTTAATAATTGGTGCTTTCGGTATTATCAAGATGGGTGCCAGTTTCAGAAGTGACAGGATAGAGATATTCAAGAAATATTGCCTGTTGATACGGGATGATAATATCAAGATAGATCAGTCTAAGGAATATCAGGTCAAAGAAAGCCTGACTGCATTGACCAGCGGCAAGTTGTTCGGTACAGGTGCAGACAGGGGTAGGGCCAAACACTATTATCTGCCGGAAGCCAGAACCGATTATGTCTTTACCGTAGTGGGCGAGGAGTTCGGCTTTCTGGGAGCGATAATAGTCTTCGGATTGCATTGCCTTCTGTTTATAAAAACAATGCTGATGGCGTATAAACAAACGGATTTTTATCTTCGGCTCGTGGCGATGGGACTTTGTTTGAATATCTTTTTCAATGTTCTTGTCAATGTAGGGGTTTCGATGTCGATCCTTCCCTCGACCGGGAACACGCTCCCCTTTATCAGTTATGGAGGAACGGCGCTTTTGATCGACTCCATTTCCATAGGCGCAATTCTCAGCATCAGCGCGAAGAGGAAACCAATTTGAAGCTCTTGATTGGAGCCGGCGGAACCGGCGGGCACATAATTCCCGCGATAGCTGTGGCATTGGAATTGTCTGCCCAGAGCTGGCAGATTAAATTTGCAGGCAACAGGAACAGCATGGAAGAGACCCTGGTCAGCAAATACGGATTCGAACTATTGCCCATCAACGTGCAAAAGCTCTATCGAAGTCTGACTTTAGCGCATATCAGGTTTCCATTCCTTTTCCTTAGCAGTATTGTCAGGTCTCTGCATTACATCAGAAAGATGAGACCTGATGCTGTGCTATGCACTGGCGGATTCGTTTCAGGCCCTGTGGCGATAGCAGCTATCATTATGCAAAGAAGACTGTATTTTCAGGATGGCAACAGCTATCCGGGTTTGACAACAAGAGTATTGTCCCGGTTTACCAGACATATTTTCACAGCTTCAGACAGAGCGGCTAGCTATCTTCAAAAAGCAGATTGCATCATGACCGGGAATCCGATTCTCGCTTATTCCAAGCTTGATTTACGGGCCGTCGATTGGGACAAATTCAATCTGAGCCCGGAGAGCCGCAAACTATTTATAATTGGCGGAAGCCAGGGATCGATCATTATCAATAAAGTAGTTAGCGAATGCGTTCATGACTTGTTGGCCCGGAATATAGAATTGATCTGGCAGACAGGAAAAAGCCATTATTCCAAAATCAGAGAGCAGTTCTCAGGAGTCAGAGGAGTACACTGCTTTGACTTTACTGATAAGATGAGCGAGTACTATCAGATGGCAGATTTTGCTGTTTCCAGGGCAGGTGCGCTTTCCATTGCCGAGTTGCAGGAGCATTCCCTGCCGGCAGTATTCATCCCACTTCCCACCGCAGCAGAAAACCATCAGTTTATGAATGCTGTGACGCAGGCCGAGAAAGGTCTAGGTCTGGTATTGGAGCAAAAAGACCTGACTCCGTTAACTATGATGGAATCAATAGCTAAGCTGAGTTTCGGATATCAGGATTTCAAAACCAGCTTATCAGCAATGCCGAAAAACAACGCAACCAAAGTGATCGCAGAAATAATTTCCAGAGAAGCAACTCTGCAGCGGGAGAAAGCATGTTAGGAAAAACCAGGAAAATTCATTTTGTCGGGATAGGCGGTATCGGTATGTCCGGAATCGCTGAATTCCTTCATAATCAGGGTTTGGAAATATCGGGATCGGATCTGAAGAAGAGCGAATTGACCAATCATCTGGAAAAGATCGGCATCCAGATCTATGAAGGTCATGATCCCAAATTGATCAAGGATATGGACGTGGTTGTCAAGTCGTCGGCCGTAAAAGATGACAATCCTGAGATCAAAGCTGCCAAAGCGCAGAAAATACCTGTTATCCGAAGAGCAGAAATGCTGGCCGAAATCACCCGCATGAGTTACAGCATCGGCATTGCCGGAACGCATGGCAAGACAACCACTACTTCGATGGCTGGCATGGTGTTGGAAGCGGCAGGACTCGAACCGACCATAATTGTCGGCGGCAAGGTCAAAAACTTTGGTTCCAATAATGTCATGGGTTCAGGGAAATATATCGTTGTGGAAGCTGATGAATATGATCACTCCTTCCTTAGTCTGACTCCTATCATAGCAGGCATCACAAATATTGACAGCGATCATCTTGATTGCTATACAAACTTTGATAACATCAAATCCGCTTTTGTGGAATACGCCAATAAAGTTCCGTTCTTCGGCTGTGTGATCGCCTGTCTGCACGATGCCGGAGTACAGGAAATTCTGCCTCTGATCAACAAGAAAGTGGTCACCTACGGAACGTCCAGGCAGGCCGATGTGCAGGCCATCAACATCAAGATGAAGGGTTTCCAGGCAGAGTATGACGCTCTTTACAAGGGCTATCGGCTGGGGAAGATCAGAATGAATGTCACCGGCAAGCATAACATCCTCAATTCGCTGTTGGCCGTTGCCATGGGTCTGGAACTTGATCTGCCGTTCGCATCTATTCAAAAAGGGCTCTCAGAATACAAGGGAGTTTATAGGAGGTTCGAACTGAAAGCAGAGGTTAAAGGGATCTCCATCTTTGATGACTACGCCCATCACCCGACAGAGATTGCTGCCACGCTGGACGGGTTCAGGGACAGCACGCAAAGAAGAATTGTCGTGATATTTCAACCGCATCTGTATTCCCGCACCAGAGATTTTTATCAGCAGTTCGGCAAAGCGTTCTTTTCCTGTGACGTCCTGATCCTGGCACCGATCTATCCTGCCAGGGAACAAGCAATACCGGGCGTCTCATCCAAACTGATAGCTGATGCGGCAATACAGAGCGGGCACCATAATGTCATCTGTCTTGAAGATAATGATCTGATCGTCAAGACAGCTCTGAAGACCGTTAAGAAGGACGATATCCTGATCACCATGGGGGCCGGAAATATCTGGCAATTTGGTGAAGAGATCATTAATAAGTTGAAGCGGCAAAAAAGAGATTGACAATATCACTAACTCATAAAAAGATAGTACATTATGAGATATTGTGTCAAAAAGCAGATTACTTGAATAAGGATGTATGTTACTACGTATGAATGATATATCAATGACCCAGAGCAAAAAACGCAAAAGAAGAGGAAACAGCCGGTTCGTCGTTTTTTTCATTTTGATCCTTATCCTGCTGTTTTCCGGCTCTGTCTTTGGATATCATCAACTCCGCAAGGCGTCCTGGCTAAATTTGAAAGACATCGGCATCAGCGGCAATGAGAATGTTTCCACGACAACTTTGTTAAATCTGCTGCAGGGCTTTATGGGAGAAAATCTGCTCAATATCTCGCCACAGGAAGTTTCTGATCAACTGATGAAGATCAAGCGCATTGAGAAGGTCACAATGGTGCGTCAGTTTCCCTCCACGCTCAAGATCAAGGTGACGGAGCGCAAGGGATTCCTATATCTAAAAAGTGATGAAGGCAACCTGTTTCCCATTGATGAGCATGGAATGATAATGGAGCATGCTTTTTCTCCATCCAAAGAAGATCTGCCGATCGTGAACACGAAGTTTCACAACAGCCATTTGCATGCCGGCAGGTTTGTAAAGGATCCATTTGTTCAGAGCGTGATTGATCTTCAGAAAAAGATTATTGCCGAGAAGCCTGATTTTCTTGGCTCGATATCTGAGTATTATGAGCATAACAAACACATAGTCATCATAGATGCCAACCATGGTTCCGGTGTGCTTTTGAGCACTGATAATCTCAAAGATCAGCTCAGACGCTACCAATTCGTCCAGGAAAACGGCAACATCGATCGCAAGAAGTTTATCGACCTGCGTTTCAAAGATCAGGTGGTTGTCCGTTCGGAGGTTCAATGAGATCTTCAATCATCACTGCGCTTGATATCGGCTCATCTTTTATCAGGGTTCTGATCTCTCAGCTGAACAGCGAAGGCAGGATCGAGATCAAAGGCATTGGAGAAATTCCTTCAGAAGGAATGGACAAGGGCTTGGTCAAGGATATTCAAGCGGTTGCAAACTGCATTGGAATAGCTGTCAAGCAGGCGGAAGAAGCTGCAGGTTGCGACGCCGAAAATATCTATATCAACATCACCGGCGAACATGTAAGCAGCCATAGCGTAATGGGCAGGATCTCCATTTCCGGGCCGCTTTCCAACGTGCCTTCCGAGATCACGCAGGATCACATAACTCAGGTTGTAAATGATGCCAAAAACAGCGTCAAGGTCCAGAAGGGTTTTGAACGTCTGCAGATTCTGCATGGCCTGCCGCAGTACTTTGACATCGATGACCAGAAGGAAATATACAATCCAGTCAACATGACCGGCTATCATCTAACCTCGCATGTACTGCTGATACTGGCAGATATCACCTCCATCCGCAATCTGCTCAAATGCGTTGAAGTTGCCGGCTATGAAGTGGATCCGCAGAACATCGTGCTCAGTCACATTGCGGCAGGCTTGGCGACTCTCAGCGAGGACGAGAGAAGATTAGGATCGGTGCTGATCGACATCGGCGGTGGCTGCTGTGACATAGCTTTTTACAACAAAGGCAATCTGATCCAGACTGCCGTTACACCGATGGCTGGCAACAACATCACGCGTGATCTGGCGATCGGTCTCAGAACCACGGTTACGCATGCCGAAAACGTCAAGATCGAATATGGCTCCGCCCTGACAGAAGGACTGGAATCGACTCAGGAGATCGCCGTTGAAGGCATCAGCGGCCGTTCATCTTCCAGCTACAAGCTTTCACACATCAGCATGATCATCCAGAGCCGTCTGAGTGAATTCATGGAATCCAATTACCAGTTCATCAAATCCGCCTATCCTTTGGAACTGATAACTGCCGGAGTGATCCTGACCGGCGGAACTGCCAAGCTCAAAGAGATCGACAGTTTCACATCCGAGATGTTCAATTTGCCAGTCAAGATCGGGTATCCCGATCTGTCCAGGCTCAGCGGTGCAATATCCCGTCTGGAAGATCCCTCTTATGCCACTGCCATTGGGCTGGTGTATTACGGAATGGATCAGAACAAAGATATAAAGTCATCACACAGATCCAAACTTAAAATCGGTAAAGTAACCTTTCTAAGTAAATTTTATAACTACATAAAAGATTATATCTAACAGGGGGAAACCATGATTGAATTTGATGAAAAGCCCACTCAGGTCGGCTCGGTTATCAAGATTGTCGGAATCGGCGGTGCGGGCGGCAATGCCATCAACACCATGATCGAAAATAATCTCAGCGGAGTGGAATTCATTGCAGCCAACACTGACATGATGGATCTGCAGAAATCCAAAGCAAAGCTAAAGTTGCAGATCGGAAAGAAATCCACCAAAGGCCTTGGAACCGGCGCTAATCCTGAACTGGGGCGCCAGGCGGCGGAAGAATCCAAGGAAGACCTCAGCTCTCATCTGGAAGGAGCTGACATGGTGTTCATCGCTGCCGGAATGGGTGGGGGCACCGGAACAGGTGGTGCACCTGTCGTTGCCAAAATTGCCCGTGATCTGGGCATTCTGACTTTGGGAATTGTCAGCAGGCCTTTTGAATCTGAGGGCCTCAGGCGCAAACAGAATGCGGAAGAAGGCATCAAGAATCTTTCCGAGCATGTGGACACCATGATCGTGATTCCCAATGAAAAGCTTAAAGAGATATATTCTGACATGGGCATCATCAGTGCTTTTCACAAGGCTGATAACGTTCTGTATGAAGCAGCCAAGGCAGTTTCTGACATCATCAATCTCAGCGGTTATATCAATGTGGACTTTGCCGATGTGCGCACCGTGATGCAGAACATGGGCTATGCCCTGATGGGAACTGGAACGGCTGAGGGTGAAGGGCGAGCCATTCACGCTGCCCGGGAAGCTTTGCATAATCCGCTGCTGTCTGATGTCAACCTGCAGGGCTGTCAGGCGCTGCTGATCAACATCACCGCTGGCTCGGACATGAAAATGTCAGAACTGGACGAGGTCTCCCAGGTCGTGATCAGTGAAACCGGCTCTGCCGCCAACATCATCATGGGCCTGATCTTTGACGAAAGTATGCAGGGCAGGATCTCCGTCACTGTCATAGCCACAGGTCTGACTTGTTCCGAAGAGCAGATTCTGGCTTTCTCCAACATCAAACCCAAATCCCTGGAAGAATCAGGACCCGACATCAAGGAAATTCTGGACAGACTGAAATACACCCAGCCTGCCCATCAGGAAGTGCCGTCCGAGACCAGAAAGGAGGAACCCGTTCCTTTGTCTGCCGTTAAAACGGACATCCCTTCTTTCCTCAAAGCTCTGGATTAACGAAGAAAGACTCACTACACCAGTAGTCTGATAATAAACCGGCAACCCCTTTGCCGGTTCATAATCGCCGATGTTCCCCCCATCGGCGATTTTCTTTTTATACTAATTCCTTTACAAAATAACGGCTTTAGAAAAGATGACCTCAAATCTAAGAAGGAGAACAAAATGGCGTTGAACCCTGAGGCTAAACAGGCTATCATGGCAGAGT
>CAZWJK010000087.1:0-9129 GCA_964634035.1 uncultured Candidatus Cloacimonadota bacterium
TCTCGGGTAACGAAGACAGTCTTATTAGCCGAACCAAATAGTAGACTGCGTATTAGTCTTAAATGCTCAGAATTTTGTGCACTATTAAGCATGACTTGATATTCAGAATCAGCTTGTTTTTTTGCATAACTGCTGTCCACTATTGACATGCCATAAGTTGGTGTTCCTATTAACTCAATCATTGTGGTTTTTTTTGCCCAATTACGGTAGTCATCAGAGTCTCTATTACTTAAGAACCTACCATTATGACATTTTCCGAAAATTCTACGGAAGTTACTGTGATATCTCCATAAGGTTCCTCTACCATACTTCTTGCTCAGAAAAGGATGATGATAGAAGTAAGTGACACCAGGTTTATCTAGATAAAACTCTACACCTGTTTCCAAATAGGCAATTAGCTCATCAAAAATGGGAGATTGTTCAATATCGAGAGGGTAAAATGGGTCTTTTCCTAAAATGATAACATCGGCATCTTTTGGTTTGCACCCTTGGTACCCTTGATAAGCTGTCCTTAATTTTGATGAGGGATGTTCACCAAACATTTCTCCTCTAATCTGCTTAATCATACTCACTCCTTTCGATTTCTTGTATATAATAATCCTTGTGATAAAGATACATTCTGACTCTATGATTTATGTCAACTTTTAATATTCATAATCGATTCGTCTTGTTTTTTTTCTTGTCAAAGCCTCATGTAAGCTGTAAGCATGATACAGCTGTGTTTCAGAATGTAAATACAGGTGTTTTCCTGAGTTTAAAGCCCCCAATCATATCCCCTCTTGTGAACTGTGGCTCGGGCAATCCTGCCAGAGAACAGATCACGGACAAGATTGTCCGTGCCACAAAACAAGGAAGATTCCTGCCTGCGCAGGAATGACATACATAGGGAACGCGGGAATGACATGGATAGTAGTTCTGCCTTCAGGCAGGTTTGTCAAAATGCATAGAGATGTGTAATAGGATGACACCTGCGTAAACGCAGAACTACAAACTGCTTTCTTGGGTATGACAGTGATGGGAAGGAGCAGGAAATATATTGACATAATCAGGCTTACGGCATTTTTGTGATAAAAAGAAAAATTATATTATGAGGTTTTAATGAAGATCCTGGTGCTCAATTGCGGAAGCTCATCCATCAAATATCAACTGATTAAAATGTCCACTCAAACCGTTATGGCGGAAGGCATCGCGGAAAAAATCGGGGAAAACATATCCCTGTTTACCTACAAAAGCCCTGAATATACAAAGAAGAAACGCGAAATGGTGATCGATAACCACGAAATGGGCCTGGCGCTGATCCTGGAATCCCTGATCGACAGCACCCACGGCGTGATTAAAAGTTTCAGTGAAATAGATGCCGTCGGGCACCGTCTGGTGCATGCCGGCGAGTATTATGCAAATACCGTCAAGATCGATGACCACGTGGTGGAAGTGATGACAGAGTGCATTTCCCTGGCTCCTTTGCACAATCCCGCCAATCTGAAAGGTATCGAAGCCGTGAAGAAAGAACTGCCCACCGTTCCGCAGTGCGGAGTGTTTGACACCGCTTTCCACCAGACCATGGAACCGCATGTCTATCTCTATCCCCTGCCTCTGGATATGTATAACACGCACAAGATCAGGCGCTACGGATTTCACGGCACCTCTCATAAATACGTCAGCATGAAGGCGGCGGAATATTTGAATAAAGATCTGAAAGACATGAAGATCATCACCTGCCATCTGGGCAACGGCGCTTCCATCACCGCTATCAGGGACGGCAAATCAGTCGATACATCGATGGGCTTCACGCCTCTGGAAGGCCTGATGATGGGCACCCGCTGCGGCGACATCGATCCCGCCATCCCTTTGCACATGATGCAGCAGCTTGGCATGAGCGTCGAGGAAGTCAACACCATTCTGAACAAGAAAAGCGGCATGCTGGGATTGTCACATCTCTCCAACGACATGCGCACCATCGAGGACGAGATCGTGGAAAAGCAGAATCCCAATGCCATTCAGGCTCTGGATGTTTATTGCTACCGCATCAAAAAATACATCGGCGCTTACTTTGCCGCCATGAACGGTCTGGATGTCCTCATCTTCACAGGCGGAGTGGGTGAACGTATGCCCATCATGCGTGCCAAAGTCTGTGCTGAACTCGATGCGCTCGGCATCATTCTCAACAAGGAAGAAAACGCTGTGTTCAGTGACGAAATTCAGGTCATCAGCACACCCGAGTCCAAAGTCACTGTCCTGAAAATCCCCACCAATGAAGAACTTATGATAGCACTGGAGACACAAAGAATTTTAACCACCTGACGGAAGGAAGCATGACAGAGAGCATTTATCAAAATCTTCCCATCAATAAGGAAGAGCGCGAAACCCTGTTCAGATATGTGTTTGAGCACTCCTCTGAAGGAATTCTCATCTTTCAGCAGGACGGCAAAGTGATCCTCATGAACGATACCTTTGGCCGCATGCTCGGCGTCCCCATCCTTGACGTGGTGGGCAAACCGGTCTGGGAAGTGGAAAACATCTTCATCGCCAATGTTCAGCTCAACAAGCAGTTCATCATCGGCGAGAACAGGCTGAAGCAGATCCTCTCCCAACCGCAATCCGAACCCCTGCAGATGGAACTGGAATTCTATGACAACCATCACAAGCTGCATTCCTATAAACAAGTCCTGGTCAGGATCAAAGACACCAGGGAACCGATCTTTGCTTTGATCATTTCCGATCTGTCTGCTGCCAAACGCTCTGAGATCATCACCAAGATCATGCATCAGATCAGTCATGCAATCAATGTCACAGACTCTCTGGACGACCTCTACAAGCTGATCCACGAAGCACTCTCCCAGCTCCTGGACGTGACCAATTTCTACATCGCGCAATATGACAGAAAAAGCAATCTCATCACCTTTCCCTACATGGTGGACCAGATCGCGCCTGACAATTCACCCGTAGAAGCGGACAACAGCAATTCGCTGACCGCCCAGCTCATCACGGAAGCCAAGACCCTGCTCCTGAGCGAAGCGGACATCAAAAAGCGCATCGGGAAAAATGTGCTCGGCGCACCCAGCAAGAACTGGCTCGGCATTCCCCTCATCGTATCGGGAGAAGTGATCGGCGCCCTTGTTCTGCAAAGTTATGACAAGGCGGACCAGTATGACGAAGAGGATAAACTCCTGCTGGAATCCATCTCCGAACACATCGCCTATGCCCTGCAGAAAAAACAGTCCGACGAGTCCATCACAGTCCTCATCCAAGCCATCGAGCAGGCGGGCGAAGGCATCATCATCTTCACTCCGGAAGGCTTCATCCGCTATGTCAACACCATCTTTGAGAAGATCACCGGCTACAACCGCAATGAGCTTCTGGAAAAGCCCTTTGAGTTCCTGCCCTTTGAACCCAGCACCCGTGACGAAATGCAGCGCCAGTGGATCCGCGTGCGCAGTTCCCAACCCTGGCACGGCAAGATCGAAATGGTGCGCAAGGACAACCAGCGCATCACCCTCGACATGGTCGTCAAACCCGTCATCGACCAGGAAGGAAAGCTCTCCAGCATCATCGCCAGTTGCAATGACATCACCTACCAGATCCTGCGCGATGAACAGCAGAAACGGGTCCAGAAACTGGAAGCCATCGGCCGCCTCACAAGAGGCATCGCACACGATTTCAACAATATTTTAAGTGCCATCATTGGTTACACGGAGCTCGCCAGTGACGGCATCGACAAGGATTCCGAAACCTCAAACAACCTGGTGGAAGTCCTCAAATCCGCTTCCCGAGCCAAGGAAATGATCCAGCACCTGATCTCTTTCAGCAAACAGGAAGAATCCAAAACAGAGACTATCAACTTCATCGACCACATAAAGGAAGCGTCGCGTTTCCTGAGATCATACCTGCCGCGTTCCGTTCTGATCAAAGAACAATATCTGGCGGAGGAAGTTACTGTCCTTGCCGTGCCCGGACAGATGCATCAGATCCTCATTAATCTGGGCACCAACGCCATGCAGGCGATGCCCAGCGAAAGCGGAACCGTCCAGATCGTCGTGGACACCGTCTCCTTCAACAGCAAGGACATGATCGCTTATCCGGAACTGGAACAATGCCAGCATGTCCGTCTGAAAGTGATCGACAACGGAACCGGCATTGACCAGTCCATTGTGGACCGCATTTTCGACCCCTACTTCACCACCAAGTCAGCATCACTGGGCACCGGACTCGGCCTTGCCATCGTGCATAGCATAGTGCAGTCGCATCACGGCGCCATCCGTGTCAACAGCGAGCCCGGCAAGGGAACTACCTTCACTGTCCTGCTTCCGCTCTACAACACGGTTTCATGGCCGCCCTCAACCTTGGAAGTGATCGAGGAGGACGATTTCAACGGCAACGAAAATCTCATGTTCGTGGATGACGAACCCATGCTGGTCAACGTTTTCTGCCAAGGCCTGATCAAGCTCGGCTACAAAGTCAAGGGCTTCACCGATCCGCGCAAAGCGCTCGACTACTTCATCACAAACAAGGACGGCGTGGACCTTGTGATCACTGATACCACCATGCCCTACATCAACGGCATCGAGCTCGCAGTCAATATGCTGAAGCGCAATCCCGGCCTGCCTGTAATACTCTGCACCGGTTTCACGACCCTGATCTCCGCCGATGAAGCAGCCAAAAAAGGCATCCGTGACTTCATTATGAAACCCTTTACCACAAAGGATCTAGCTGCCAGAGTCAGACACCTGCTGGACAACGTTAAGAAGTAATCTGCAGACATTGGATATATTATGCGCATCGATCTTCTGCTCAATAGATTCTGCCTGACCAAGACACGTTCCATTGCGAAAAATGCCTGCGATAAAAACCTCGTCCAGATCAACGGCAAAACAGCCAAAGCCAGTCATGAGGCAAAGGCCGGAGACCTGATCAGGCTTGATCTCTACGGGTTCAGGCACCTGATCGAAGTTACAGAAATTCCCGCCGGAAATGTAGCCAAAAAAGACGCTTCGAACTTCTATAAACTCCTTGAAAAAACACCCCTCGAGTAGATATCCGTTTTGCTGAAACTCTTCCGTCTCTTATTTATTGCCATCCTGCTTGGCTCCTGCTTGACCCTTTCCGCCATCGACTGGAAAACCTGGCAATACAATGATATACGGATAACCTCAGCGCCCAAGGACTCTGCCTATGCCACCCTCATGGTCAGAAGCCTGTCACAGCGCATCAACGCCTTCCAGATGAAGCTCGGCGTCTATCCTGTCCGCCCTTTGGTCATCACCATCCTGCCCAACCGGCAGGAATATGAATCCCTGACCACCGGCAAGGGCAAGATCGTGGAATCCAGCCAGGCTTTCTATTCACCCTCGGAAAGGATCATCTATGTGCGCAGTCCTGACCAGTTGGCGATGGAGAGTTATGACCGCGTGCTCATGCATGAATACATCCACTGGTTCCTGGATGAGACCATGAGCGGAGTTCCCTTGTGGTTTCACGAGGGTATGGCTTTCTACTATTCAGGCCAGTTCGGCTTTCCCGCCTACTACAGTTTCACCCAATACCGCTTTCTGGGTTATAAGCTTTCCCTCAGTGAAATGGCGCATCAGTACCCCCGCCAAAAATCCTACTGGACTATGTTTTATCTGACCTCTGCCTTTGCCGTTCACCATCTGCAGTCCAAACGCCATGACCAGTGGATCGGTTTCTGGGACAGGGTCGGCGTTATTTATAGCATTTCCAGCGGCAATGAACCTTACAAAAGTGATTTCGCCCAGACTTTCTATTCCGCCTTCCGGATCTCGCAATATGCTTTCAGCCTCGAGTTTGACAAGGTTCTCAACCGCTATGGCTGGCAATTTCCTCTGCTTGGCATCAATGGCCTGATCTTTTCGCTGTTGCCGTTTGTCATCCTGATTGCCTGGCTCAGGCACCGCAGACACCTCAAAGCCATGCCGGAAGCGGTCTCTGAGGACATCCCCGAGCCAGAACCATCGGATTCACCCGAACAGGATGATACATCTCCCCCTGCATCCTGACATTAAATCAACTGTCTTCAGCTATTGTTTCGCATGAAATATCAGCCCCGTCTTATCTTGACCTGTGGACATTAAAAGAATGTGTAATTCTGAATTTGGTTCAAAGCAAAAATGAGTTACTTTGTTTTATTAGGTGAATAAGACGCATTCAGCCTGCTTTTTAAAGATTTGTCATATATGGCTGAAAACTTGCTTGACAATATACTCAGCTTTCAGATAAGTGCATAAGGTTTAATTTAGGAGTTCTGATTCTATTGCCAAGGTATTGTTTGAACGGTTTTTGCCATGTGCAGAGTCTCTGCCGGACAAAGCCGCCGCCAGGCTGAATCAGTGTTAAATTTTGGAATTACAAGAGGAGTGATTTACTCATGAAGAGTAGAATTTATCAGGTCCTACCTGAATCCGCAGACTTCAATGTTGCCTTCTACGGTTGCAATCACATTGACATGTTCTATAACGGCCTGGAAGGATTCAGACGGCTCATCTACAAGAAGAATCCCAACCGGCCCGAACCCAAGAAACCTGACTATCCGATCGTGCACGAAAGCTTCAGCATTACCGGAAAGAACTATCAGGAATTGTACACGCAATGGATGCGGGAACTGCTGGCTTTCACCCAAAAGTACCGTTTTCTGCCGCTCGCGGTGGACAGCATCGATTTGGGCGAAAAGCACCTCAATATCCAAGTCTCTTTCCGGGTCGCCATGAAACGTGACAAGCCCAATGTCCCGCTCAAGGCTGTGGCCTACCAGCCCGCCAAACTGGAAAAGGTGAAATCAGGCTATCAGATCACAGTCACTTTTGACGTTTGAGGTTTCTATAGTTTCGTTTTCCTGAGTAGATTGGCGTTGGTGACCACGGTCACGGAGCTTGTTGCCATCGCTATTTCTGCGATCACGGGATGTAATAGACCCATCACCGCAAGCGGAATGGCTATCAGGTTGTAGAAGAAAGCCCAGAACAGATTTTGCCTGATCTTTCTGAAGGTTGCCCTGGACAATCTGATAGCCTTAATCAATGCTTCCAGATCATTCCTGACAATTGTGATGTCCGCCGCTTCCATGGCGATGTCAGTTCCCTGCCCCATGGCAATGCCGATATCCGCCTGTTTCAAAGCTGGCGCGTCATTGATCCCGTCCCCCACCATTGCCACCGCTCCCAGCTGCTGCTGCAAATTCCTGATTTGGACAGCTTTATCCTCAGGCAGAACTTTGGCAAGATAACGCTCAATCCCACTCTGTCTGGCAATTGCCGCCGCCACTGATTCATTATCTCCGCTCAGCATGATGGAGACAATTCCCATTTTCCTGAGTTCTTTGACCACCGCCTGAGCGTTTTCCTTCACTGTATCCGCCACCAGCAGACAGCCCAAAAGCTTTTCCGAATCGGAAAGATAAACCTGTGTGGCATGCGGATACGGTGCCAGAGGCAGTTCTTTGGCAAGAGCAGCAGCATTATTTAGGGTTTCCGAAATGAAATCCAGACTGCCCAGATAATACGTCTTATCCTGAACGACTGCCTGAATGCCTTTGCCGGCAACTGCTTTGAAGTCCCTGATGGGATAAAGTTCCAGACCTTGCTCCTGAGATTTTTTAACTACAGCTTTGGCGATCGGGTGCTCGGAACCCGCTTCCAGAGAGGCGCTGAACCTTAGCACATCGTTCTCATCCGAGCCGACGGTAAGCACTTTGATCAGATCAGGTTTACCATATGTCAGGGTTCCAGTCTTGTCAAACACCATTACTCTGATGTCTTTCATCCTTTGCAGGGCTTCGCCGTTGCGGATCAGGATGCCCCTGGCAGCGCCGATCCCGCTTCCCACCATCAACGCCGTCGGAGTTGCCAGTCCCAGAGCGCAGGGACAGGCGATCACCAGAACGGCGATGGTGGCCATGATGGCGGCACTCAGCTTATCCTGAGCGCTCATGGCCCAGGGAATGTGATCTTTCAGCAGCAGGAACAGCTGCTGCATCAGCTCCGGGAACAGATACCAGGCCAGGAAAGTGACTGCTGCCAGGACCAGCACGATGGGAACAAAGACCCCCGTCACTTTGTCTGCCAGAACCTGGATAGGAACTTTAGAATGCTGGGCGTCCTTGACCATCTGCACTATCTGCGCCAGGAAGGTGTCTTTGCCGATCTTGGTAGCTTTGATCACCAGCCTGCCAACCTGGTTGACAGTTGCTCCCAAAACCGCATCCCCCGGCCTTTTGGTCACGGGCATGGCTTCACCTGTGGCCATTGATTCATCGATGTCGGAGATGCCCTCCATGATGATCCCGTCCGTCGGGATCTTGCTGCCGGGCTTCACTATCAGCAGGTCTCCCACTTTGATTCTATAAGCGGGAATTTCGATCTCAGTATTGTCTTTGTACAGAATGGCGGTCTTAGCTCCCAGGTTCATCAGTTTGCGAATGGCTTCGCTGGCTTTGCCTTTCGCCCTGCTTTCCAGATAGCGTCCCGTCAGGTGAAAGGCGATAATCATAGCCGCTATGCCGCTGAAATCCTCCAGCTTCATCACCAGTGACAACGGTCCCGTCACTATCGCCGCGATCGTTCCCAATGCGATCAGGACATCCATATTGGCGGAACCGTGCCTGACCGATTTGAAAGCGGATGTGTACACCTGATGCGCAGGAATCAGCATCGTGGCAAGCGCCAGAGCAGTCATCACAAGCACATGGATCAAATGTGACGGAAAAACGCTGACCTTGAAATACATATGCGCAACCATCAGCGCCATCACAATGATGGTCAGGCCCCAGGCGATGAGCATTCTGTTAAACGCCTGTTTCTTCGCCTTTACATAGATGTCTTCCTGTTCCGTTTCATCCTCAAAGGCGGGAATTTCCCTCACCTGAAATCCTGTCTCCGCTATCACCTGCTTCAGCTGGTCCGGGGATACCGCTTTGTCATCATACTCGACCGACGCTTCCTCCAAGGGCAGATTCACGTGTGCCAGACTGACTCCCGGCGTTTTAGACAAAGCTTTCTCCACGCTGGCGCTGCAGCTGGCGCAATGCATTCCGTCAATTCCAATGGTTATTTTATGTTTCATTTTTTTGCTCACTGATAATTAAGTTATTTATCCATAAGATAATCCAAAGCCGAGTCG
>CAZWJK010000088.1:0-3276 GCA_964634035.1 uncultured Candidatus Cloacimonadota bacterium
CGTATTAAGTCTTCATCGCCTATCAGGTTTAAAATCACATCTTCCAGTAGCTTTTCAGATTCCGTCACCTCAAATCTGCTGGTAACTTCGCTATTATCCACGACCTTGAAATAACGGGAAATGTCATTCATTTGTATGTAGCTCTCCGGATGAGATGTAATGCCGATGTAATCAAATCTTTCTTTGATAGATGAGAACTTCATAAATTCATATTCTTTCTGTTTTTGCTGCTCTAAATAACGCACAGGCATTCTTTCAGCATCTTCGACAGTTTCTAACGGAAAGTACACAAGTTCCTTGGTCGGTAGCACCAGATCAATTTTGATGCCAAGTTTTAGTAAGGATTTAACCATTCCATAGCAGGCCATGCCGAGGCCTCCAGAAATGAAAGGAGGGAATTCCCAAGTGAACATAAGTATCTTCATTTGGAATGATCCTCCTGAGCTGAGATATACATCTCAATGTTGTAAAGTGCGGCTACACTCAATGCCATGGCAGGTGTGCCTTTTGGAAAATGCGGTGCATCGCCGTCCCAAATTTCAGCAATTGAAGCTATATGTCCTTTCATAAAGCTGTTTCTGAAGTTTCTTATAAAATTGGATAATTCATTGTTAATTTCAGCAGCAGTTTTGATGCCTTTATATGCTTTCAGATAAGTGCCGCAGAACGCCGCCAGTAGCCATGCCCAGACACTTCCGTTGTGATAGGCTTTGTCTCTCTCAATTTGCGTACCATAATATTTCTTTCGAAATCTGACATCAATTGGTGACAAAGTGCGAATACCATAATTGGTGTATAATTCATGATATGACTTCTCAAACAGCATCTGCATCTGTTCTCTGTTGAACAGTGACCAGGGCAGTGATGCTGCGATCAGCCCGTTGGGACGGAATTCCCTGACAGGTTCATCACCAATTAGGCGGTCAGCAGGATATTCATCCAGCCAATATTTGTGAAAAGCGATTCTAACTTTATCCATAAAATCAATAATAACAGAGTCGATCTTGCGCTGTCTGGATGATTTTTGATTATAAAGTTGGCACATATCCTCATAACAACATATGGCATTATACCACAGCGCGTTTACTTCTATCGGTGCGCCGTCACGAGGTGTAACTGCTTTCCCATCAATTCTGACGTCCATCCAGGTGGCGTGTGAAAATTCCGGCTTCAGATCAATCAGGCCATCTGCTCTGATTTGAAAAGGATAGTTTTTATTGGTAATAATTCCCTTGAGGATTTGCTCCGTTGTCTTGATACTGAACAGCCAGTTCTTTACTGTGTTTCTCTTTTTCCCGAATTTATACAGTAATATTACATACCATAAAGTGGCATCAATAGAATCGTAGTTTGCGTCTCTTCCTGTCTCAGGGAAAACGTTGGGTATCAAACCATCCCTGATGCAGCAACTGTATTTTTGCAGGATCTTTTCCACAAGTTCACGCCACTTGGGATTATGCAGCATTGCATTCAATACGAACATTGTATCTCTGCCCCAAACACCATACCACGGATAACCGGCTACTATGTCATCATTACAGACAAAATCTGTTAAGGCAAACTCAAGTATTTTCAAATATTCTTCATGGTTAAAAAGCTGGCTGTCATTATAGTCGATGGTGGATAACAGATTATCATCTTGATCAGGTGCCATTGGGTAGTCATGTGGCTTAGGCAGTTCTGCATAACGCTTTTCAATAGTTGAAGACAAATGGTTGGCATCTACGATTGGTTGGTCAGAAAAGATGATGAGTTTGCTTTCTCCAACTCCAAGATCAAAGCTCAATTCAAACAGGGTTATCTGGTCTCCGATACCTGGATATCCTTTCATTTCTTCCCAGGGATAAAATACATTGTAATAATTGTATCTGTTTTCTTTCACTTCTCCTTTGGGAAGATAACCGTATATTTTATATTGATTGGATTCACGCAACGCATTGAAAGCAGTTCCTGATTCATCTGAGTTTAGCTCAGTCCGGAATAGCTCTCCTTCCAGGCTTCCCGGTGGATTGATTTCGTGATGATTAATCATGGTATATTTCGGATGAAATTCAAAGTGCAGCTTATGATGTCCTAGATTTGTATATTTTAGCATTACTGAATTTGACTGTTCATCCATGAAGATCTCTTTGCGGATCAGAATATCGTTTTGATGAGGTAGGGCTGAATATAGAAAGATTGGGTACGGCCGTAGCCAGGGTTTTACCAGATAGAGAAAGCCTTCTGGATAAATGCAGTTGCTGTAATTATTGCTGTCCAGATGGAATGATTCACCCCTCCATTCGATTTTCTCTTCTATGCCGGCTACCAAATGGCGGCGATTAAATTCACTATCACTGGCAATCAGCAACCCGTGATATTTGCGTTGGTTGATCAGGTTGCCTGTTCCCAGGGCATAACCTCCCACTCTGTTAGTCAGTATCCATTCATGGTGATGCGTTTCCATGAAGTAGTTATTCATTTGCACCTCAGTTTATTTACTCTTGTGTTGATTATTTTCCACACAAGATTTTAGTCAAGCAATTTATACCCGCTTTTTGTGTAAAGGGAAATCAACTTTAAATCAACTAGTTAACTCAAATACCGCTGTTTGGCTACGTTCCAGACTACCCGGACCATCAGAAGCAATAAAGCCAGAATGAATATCTTCCTGATCAGCTTGTTTCCTCTCAAGACGACAAGTCTGGATCCTGCTAAATTGCCCATTATGCCAAAACAGGCAGCGGGGATAGCCAATTGGTACAAAATCTTGCTGGAAAATGCAAACGTGATTAGGGCAGCGAAATTCGATGCAAGATTTACTACTTTTGTGTTACCATTGGCAGTGATATAGTCATATTTCAATAGAATAGTATAGAACAGAATTAAAAAAGTCCCTGTCCCGGGACCAAAGAACCCGTCGTAAAAACCAATCACAAATCCGGCTATAAAACCCAAGCCATACTTTCTTCGGTGACTCAGTCCATCAGACAGATTCTTGCTTCCGAGATTCTGATTCAAAATCGTTATAACACTGATTATGGGAATCAGCAAGATCAGGATAAAGTTCAGAAAATCCGGCCTGATCAAGAGCACCGTCCTTGTGCCCAGCCAACTGCCAAGCAAAGCTGCGCCTGCGCTGATCAGAGCTATCTTTACATCGATCATTTTGTTGCGGAAGTATCTGCTGGTGGCAAACAATGTTCCCCAGAACGAGGAAAACTTGTTGGTCCCCAATGCCATGTGCGGCGGCAGGCCTATGAATAAATATGTTGGCAGAGAGATCAATCCACCTCC
>CAZWJK010000088.1:3376-6335 GCA_964634035.1 uncultured Candidatus Cloacimonadota bacterium
TTCAGACGAATATCTGGAATTCTTTTCAATTCCGTTTAGTATTGATGTTTGCAGCTTGTATCCTCTGATCTGTTTCCAGTCCAATTCCAGTTCTCTGTTTTCAATATAGGTTTTACTGAATTCCTGATACCTGTTGTCCAGAGTATGGCTGACCTCGTATCTGAGATTACCGGTGACCACATTCCGATAGATGTCCATCCACATATTATGCTGCATGAATTTGCGCCCGAACTTGGTTGAATCTGATTTGAAAAAATCGTCCCACAACATCAGATAGAGTTTCGCATCTCCTTCTGCTGTTGTATTATGGCTGATCTGAAAAATGCTGTCAAGATGAAATCGATGCCAGAAACTGTTAGGCTTGATTTTGTTTGATAGATGATAATTGGCGCTCAGATTGGCATTGATATCATTTGCCAGTTGTCCCGCTCCGCTGGTGGTGAAGACATAATCATAATCACCGTTGACCACGTAAACACTGTCTGCATTATAAGAACCAAGGCCGTTGCCCACATACTGCAATTCCTTGATTCTGGGGAGAAACTCCTGCCGGTTCAATTGGTAATATGTATTCAATGATAGTGAATTATCCCATAACTGGTGTGATGATTTCAGATCCAGCAGATCAAATTTCAAATCCTGCGGGGTAGCGGTGTTTTCGCTATTTAAATGATGATCTGCTTCCCTGTGTGTAAAATTCAGGTTAAGGGTATTGAATTGCTGATTCAATGTCTGATTGATCTGCCATGTATTGAAAGTGCTGATTTTTCCCCAGTTCGAGCTGCTCTTTCGCTGATTTTGCTCATTCGAGTAAGCTAATTCTGTGCTGTAATTGGTATCATCGCTTATATTCATGGATGGATTAAAACGGGTTAG
This sequence comes from uncultured Candidatus Cloacimonadota bacterium, assembly GCA_964634035.1. GTDB lineage: Bacteria > Cloacimonadota > Cloacimonadia > Cloacimonadales > Cloacimonadaceae > UBA5614. Next base: position 4,253 of record CAZWJK010000088.1, read on the forward strand.
TCTGATCCCTCTCAGAAGTTCTGAGGAGGCACTTTCTGAATATTGATATTCATCCTGTTGCCACAGATATTTCGATCTCAATGTTATTGCATTCCATTTCCAGCTTGCGTCCAGATCATGATAGTTCAAGTCTGATCTGCTCATGGTTGAATCGCTGAAATTCTGCCGGGAGTATAACCCATACCACATCAGTCCAGGCAGCAGCTTATACTGATTGATCTGCGTTTCAGTCTTGATGAATCTTTGTTCCATCATATCTCTGACCTGTTTATAGCGTCCGGAAATCCTTTGGCGCCAGAAATGTACGTTACTCAATTTTACTGACATATCGAACTGCTGCTGTGCCTTGTCGTCTTTTACAGGGATCGTGGCAAACTCGTATAACTCGTTGTCTGGGACAAGATTGCTGAAAGTAAAGCTGTTATCATCTTTGATTTTGTACGATATCATAAACTCCGGATCGTATCTTATATCAACCGGTCTATAGCCTGCATTTGCTTTGATTATGTAGCTCTGATTGTCCTTGTCGTCTTTCCCAGAAAATGTATTGCTGTCCTGATTGGTTAAAACACTTTCTACAAATACTGTCATTGGCCCTTTACTATATTCCAGGTTAATCCCATAATTGGCAAGGTCAGTTGGGGCGATAAGCTTCTTGATGGGCAGCCAGCTTCCCTGATTCCTGCCCCTGTAAATGTATTTGTTTGAAGCGAATGGCTCATAATCTCCCGCCCCGCTGCCCACATAGCTGAAATATATCAGATAGTTGGCTGTGCTGTCGTTCTCTGCATATTCATAATACACATTATTATCACTATCCAGTTTCCTGATGTATTGTCCGCCTCCCGGCTCAACTTCGAAAACTCCCTGGCCCCACACAGTTTTGTCACCTGCCAGTCTGAGCGAATCTTTATCAGCTTCCGAAAATGTGTATTGCAGCGGATTGTCTTTGCTGTCGGTCTGTTTGATGATATGGCTTCTCAGCGTCAGTTCAGGCGTCAAGTTGACTGCTGTGGAACTGAGATAAAGGTTTTGCCTGTAAAAATCATCAGAATATTGGAAATTGACTATGATCCTGCTGTTTGAAGTTATCAGTTTCTTAAAGAACAGCGAGCCTTCTGAGTAATCTATCGTGTAATCGTCCCCTCTGCAGAAGCTTTCTCCATTCACCGAAACCCTTTCGCTGCCTGCTATGACCAATACGTTTTGTCCGCCTGTGTTGGCTGTCAGGAAATAGGGACCCTGTTTGCCTTCCACACCCTGAATGATGTTTGTAGCTGGCTTTCCTCCATTTACTGCATACGCGCCTTGAGCTTTGATTTTGTCTGAATAGATCAGGTTTATGCCTTCGAATCTGGCTTTGTATCTCATTAGTTCAGTTTCGTCAAATTCATGCTCCTGATCTCCGAAAGTGATGGCATACTGTCTGCCAAAGAGTTTCAGATACACCTGATCCAGGCTGCTGATTTCCCTGCTGTCGCCTTCCGGAGTCAGGGGTGTCTGGCTGTCGGATAGTCTGCCTTCGATCTTCATGTTATCGCTCAGTTCGCCATCCAGTTGCAGATACAGAGATTGCTTCAAATCATATGACTCCTGGTTGGAAAAAGTCAGTGCGAATGTTTTGGAACCTGTGATCAATAGGCGATTGTCTTCTGCAAACAGGATCTGTCTCTTCCTAATACCGGTTACGGCTAACAGACTGTCTGCTGTGACTTGTTTCTCATAACGGTAATACTTCTGGGTCAGAAAATCAGGGATGACAAAATATGAAACATATATCTGTCCCGATAAGAGTTCAGACCTGATAAAATATATGATTCCGTTTGTGTAATCAAGAGTGTAATCTGTTTCTTTTACCAAAATCAGACTGTCGCTTCTGACAGTTTCGGAGCCTGCCACTATTCTGTTGTCCGGCAGTTTGTAACTCGTCGAATCCACCGAAATATCCAGTCTGTACTGACGTAAGTTTGAGCTTGGGGGATTTTGGGCAGTTAGATTTATTATGCACGACAACATCAGCACGATCACCGTACACATGCAAGTTATAAAAAGATTCCGGCTGATCAAATCCGTTAGTTCTATA
>CAZWJK010000088.1:6435-7851 GCA_964634035.1 uncultured Candidatus Cloacimonadota bacterium
CCGTGTTGAGGGTCGTTCTGAATGCGCTCAAAATCTGCTTTGGCTCCTCTCATGTCCTTTTGGTTATACTTGGCGATGCCTCTGAACAGCAGGGCGCTGGAATTGTTGGGATTGTTCTGCAGCACCAGATTCGCCCAGGACATTGTTTTGGCGTCATTTTTCAGGTCATAATAATAAAGGCAGATATACAAAGCTACGCTCTCTTCATATTCTAGATCGATGTATCTTTCAAAATATTCGACCGCTTTAGCTCTGTTCTTCAGGTTCTTGTAGTTGTCGCCGATCAGCTTGTAAGCTGTCGCCAGCCCGTCCAGACTTGGATTGGTGGAAACGTATTTCTCCAATGCCACTGTGGATTTGTTCCAGTCCTGAACCTGTGGATTGCGGTAAATACTGCCAAGCTTCAACAGCACATTGGCATCAGTTTTGACGCTGTTGGCGCGTTCATACCAAAGAATGGCATTCTGAAAGTCACTTTTGTCCCTGTAAAGGTCGCCCAGTCTGTGATAAGCGTTGAAGTCATTCTTGCTGAGTGCATATTCTTTCAGAACTTCAAATGCCTGAGTTTCGTTTTTCAGGTCATCTCTGTAAATGGCGAATTTCTGCAGCAGAATGTCATCCTCATCCGGATTGGCTTCCAGATATAGATCGTAATAATCAAGCGCTTTTTCATATTCACCTGCTTGTCTGCTGACCACCGCTGTATTCTTGTAAAGTGTAACGATGATGTTCTCCAGAGAGTCTTTTTGAGTGGACTGAGGCAGCAAGTCCTTATACATACCGATGGCAGTTTCATAGTTGGCCAGTGCATCGTCAAACTCGTTATCGGCGGAATAGCTCAAAGCGCTGATGGTATGTATGTTAGCTATATTGCGCCTGATTCTGTAGATCTCCTGCTGGATGGAATCCGGTGTGGCGGATGTCGGCAGGGCCTGGTTGTAATAGTCTATGGCCTGGTTGAACTTGGCAATGGCATCGCCGTATTCTTCTTCCTCAAAACTGTATTGCGCGCTTACGGCTGACTCTATGGCCAGATCAATAGGTGTCTTTTCCACAACTTTGGGAGCTTTGGCTCTGTTCGATCCGCAGGCGGCAAGCATAACCACGATGGCGATCACAAGCAGAATTTTTATGACTTTCATATATCCTCCATAAATCTCTTTTTCGCTATTATCTAACACCCTGCATATTTGTCAATTGTAAAAATCGACAGCTTCAAGTTATCCCTTTATCTGATACCTCTTACTTGCAATTTTCCTGTTAATTATTGCTTTCACCCTACATGGCCCTTGCTTGTTTCTTGAAAATTGCTCGGGGGTTGCTCGCCTGATGAAGCCGGAAAAGGGCTTCAAGTGGTGTTAGTGCCTTAAACAATATAGGAGATGTTTAAGGCGGGGAATAATTGGAAGGAGGTCA
>CAZWJK010000088.1:7951-9077 GCA_964634035.1 uncultured Candidatus Cloacimonadota bacterium
TGTAAAAGGACGGTTTGTATTGACCACAAAGAGCATTTCATACCCGCGTTTGATAATTTGTTCTGTAAATCTGCCCAAAGCTCTGCAGCCCGCCGGATCGCCGCCCACATCAAGGATCACTGTTCTGTTCAGATCTTCGATCGCGCCTCTGATTCTGGGCGAGATCATGGGCAAATCTGCGTGTTTGAATTCTCCTTCCGGAGCGATCACTTCTATCCCTTCCCTGGCAAACTGCTCCTGCACGTCCCTGGTCCGAAAGTAAGGATTCACCACATCCAAATCTGCCAGAGAGACATTAAAACCCTGTGCTTTAAGTTGTCGGGACAGATGCACAGAGTACTCGCTCTTGCCGCTGCCGTATGCGCCTATGACTATGTATAATTTATTCATTTGATGATTTCCTTCAGATAATTATGCACTTGCTCATAATCTAATGCATAATAGTCAGATGCGGAAATGATTTCTTGCTTGTGCTCGTCGGAGTCCTCATCATAAATGGCTATGGCATGCATGTCAGCGTTTTTGGCGGCTTTGATTCCGCTGAGGGTGTCTTCGATCACGATGCACTCTTGGGGATTAACATCAAGTTTCTCTGCCGCTTTCAGATAGATATCGGGAAAAGGTTTGCCCCTCAGTTCCATGCAGCCGGTGATGATGGTCTGAAAATAGGGGAGCAGTGAATGCTGTTTGAGTGCTGCCACAGCGAGATCATATGAATTGCTGGTTCCCATTCCGATCTTGACTTTGTTTGCCTCAAGCCATATGATCACTTCATCGACTCCGGCCTTCAACGCAATGTCGTTTTCATAATGCCAACAGACCGTTTGAGTCCATTCGTTCATGATATCTTCCACACTATCGGTAAGGTTGAATCTGTCCTTGAAGTATTGGGCTGTTTGAATGTAGCTGTTGCCATGGGGAAGGTGTGCAAACAAGTCCTGCGGAACCCTGATACCCCTTTTTCCAAGAAATTCCTGATCCACCCTTCTCCAGATGCTCATGGAATCGATCAAGGTCCCGTCCAAATCAAGTATGACTGCTTTATATAGTTTGTTTTCCATATAAAATAAATGGAGCGGGAAACGGGGGTCGAACCCGCGACATCTACCTTGGCAAGGTAGCGCTC
>CAZWJK010000089.1:0-8959 GCA_964634035.1 uncultured Candidatus Cloacimonadota bacterium
TCTTTGTTCATAATTTTACCTTGCTTCATCCATCCTTTTTCCTTTTTTGCACTACGGTATCAACACTATAGCATTACGGTAGCATTACGGTTAATTACCGTATTGGTACCGTAGTGGTACCGTAATGGTAAAGTAGTGCAAGCATGGACCAAGGAATGAAGGCGCATGGGAAAAGGGTTGCCGGGAAGAAGGGGAAAGATGGATGATCTATTGGGATACATATAAGTTCAAATGGAGAAACCACTGTAAATAGAAGAAAGAAACAAGGAACACAAAAGCGGGATAATGGTTAAAAGAGAGTGCTGATCAGGAAATCGACCCTGTTCTGATCATCGCCGTTGCGGCTGAAGCGAACGCCGGTATTGAACATGAAATTATAGGCCAGGCCGAGTTCTGCAATCAGCTCCACGCCATAGGCATGCATCTTGTCCGCATCAGAATCCCGGAAAGGCAGAGCCGTGTCATAAAACAGGCCGAGACTGACATCCTCCAGATAGATCTGAGGGCTCCAGATTCCCTCCCTGATGCGAAAGAGCGGTTTATACCAGGAGACCTGAAAAGTGCCTCCGCGGTTGGTTTCAAAGCTGTCTGCACAACCCCGGAGCTTGCCGAAAACCTCGGTGCTGTCGGCATCGGGATCGTCGGCGACAAAGGCGGCGGCTTTCAGTTCAGAGCTGAAAGGCAGTTTCTGATGCAGTTGCAGAGCGCTTTGCCAGCCTGTCCGTTCCCGGTCGGAAGACCAGAAATCCTGAGTTTCATAAGGAAAATACTGGCTGAGACTGAGTTTAGTGGCGGGCCAGACAAAACTCAGATTCACAAATGGAGTCCAGACCTTGCGCTCAAGATCATCTTTGGTATTGAAGCTGAAGCCTGCCGTAACATTGTTCAGGCCATAGTTGCGCCGGCGCAGAAGCTGGACGTACTGGCTGGAACCAAAGCTCCGGCTGGCATCTGTGGAATAGCCGAGAACCTGTTTGAGCGGGCGGAAGAAATGGTTTTCCAGGCTAATGCTGCCAATAACTTTTTGGCGAAAAGTGTCATAGGTCAGATCCGCCATCCAGAGCGGAAAATCGCCCACCGCATCCTTGCCGGCCAGCATTGCGCCTATCGCCAGACTGTCAGAGGTGCCATAAGCAAAAGGAATATGGACGATGCGCGGGGTCAGAAAGTGTCCAAGATTGCTCAGATAGGCGCTGAGCTTGCCCTGCTTTTCATATTCAAAATCGCCTGAGTATGTCTTTCCCGTTTCCGTAAAAGGCGGAGCCAGTCTTTCTTCCGCCGGCAAAACCGCCGGACGCGTGTCATTGGCGGTGCGGTAGATGTCATAACCTTTTTCGCTGATACTGATGAAACCTGTTCTTCCTTCAGGTAACCTGACAGGGGTGCGCACATCATTGTAATCAGTATTTCTGACCAGAACAGAGTTTTTCAGGTCATAAACATATTCCTGATACTGATTGTCGATGACCGCATTCAGGACAAGAACATCACCTTCGACGGAAACAGGGCTCATATGATATGGCAGGTCAAAGAGATTGGTCAGCTCCCGGCTGTCCGGATCAAAGAGATAGATATTGGTATTGCGCCAGGATTCTTTCATCCCAAGAATCAGTTTGCCGCCATAGGGATGGATGGATGAAACCAGTCCGGGGGCGTAATAGATCACAGGACCTGCGGCATCGCCTTCAAAAAAGCTGTGCAGGACGGAATTTGTGTGATGGGCAAAGTCTTCGGAAATCAGGATGGACCCGTCTTCCTGCAGACAAAAAGCACGGATCTGACCGGAAATGATTTTGTTTTTTTTGCCGTTGGACAGATCCATTTTCCAAAGCTGGACTTCTGAGCCCCAGCCGTCCAGTTCGCTGTTTTTGAAGCCTCTGGCATATTCGGAGCGGGTGTAATACAGAACATTGTTTTTTATGGCATAGCCGGCGGGAAAATCGCTGTTCTGCTCCAAAACCGTGGAAACACGGGCAGGGAGCGTGATTTTTTGTGGTGGAGCATTTTCGAAATCAATGTCTACCTTGCCATCGAGCTCCAGACTGCGCAGTTTGTAACTGAAAAAAGAGCTGTTGGGTCCTGTTTTTTCAGCGCTGCCTTCAATGAACCAAAGCTTGCCGTCATAATGTTTGAGGTCAGATTTAAACCAGCCGTTGTCTGTGAGCGCATTTCCCGGCAGACGATAAAACCTGCTCCGTTCATGGTTGTTCCAGTCAGACCAAAGTTGTGCAACATTCTTGCTGAAGACGCGGCGGAAGGATCTGTCCACAGACAGACTCGGCAAGATCGGAGAAAGATAAAACCAGGCGGAGGAAGATGTTGTGTTAAAAAGCGCTGCAAGTTTGGCTTCGCCATAGGTTTCCGCCAGATATGTATAAAAAGCGCCGCCATAGGTGTAAAAGCTGGCGTGGGGCGCGTCAAAGTTGTAGTAGGCAGCCTTGGTGGGAGAAGGCAGTTTCCCCTTTTGAGCCAAAACTGAGATGATGGAAGGATAGGTGGCCCCATTCATTCTGCCGGAGTAGGGAGAAAGCTGTGATTCGCCGTAAACGGTGATGCCTTCCGTCATCCAGGAAGGCTGCAGGATATTGGGATAGAAGATGTTGCCAAACAGGCCGCGCAAAGTTCCGGGCAGACCTGATGCCTGCTGGATCTGCAGCATGTGCAGATATTCGTGGCAGGCAACCACTCTCAGCCAGTCCTCGTCAACAGAAAGATCACCCGTGGTGGGAGGATAGGCAAACAGGGCAATCCGGGAGCCATAGACATCGGTGTAGCCGTTGACAACATTGCCCAGATCCTCTATGGTAAAGGGGATCCTGCCCAAAGAGTTGCCTGTCATCTGTTCCATACGGGGACGGTAATGCTCCAAAGTCTGCAGCACCCTAACCGCTTCTTCATCCCAGTATTCCTTGTGATAGATCCTGAAATGCTGATTGGAAACGGCTTTCCAGTCTGCCCAGGCATAAAGTGATGACGTTACTGTGAGAAGTAGTGAGAGTAAGATCAATGATGTTTTCATGAATAGTTATCGGTTATCAGTTATCGGTTAAGGGGTTTTTCAAGGATTGATTTAACTTAGACAGCATTTTCCGTATTCTGATCAGATCTATAGTTACTGACTTTGCTTGCTCTTCAGAAATGTAATCTAAGATGTGCGCAATATCGATTTGTGTTTCCAGTTCAGAAGTGGATCCCAGAGCAATATAAAGAAATTGGATAAGCTCATTATTGGTTCTTCTGGCTGCTCCTTCCGCAATATTGCTTGGTATTGAAATTGCAGCCCTCCTGAGCTGTGATACCAATCCATACATCTCTTCTTTGGGAAAAGTCCTTGACAGTTCATAGATTCTTTTGACTAATAACAGACTTGATTTATATACTTCCAGATCTTTATGCAGCATAATTTAACTCATATTTAATCATCATTTTATTAGATCCCTTAACTGATAACCGATAACTGATAACAAATTGCCTCACGCATAACGCATAACACTTCCCGCTTCACCCTTAACGCTTTTCACGCGCTGCGGGCATGCTTGAACAGAATATTCCAGATTGCTTTCCAGAAATAGGTCCAGTCAGTGGCGAAGGGTTTCTGCTGCTTGCGTTCCAGGTAGCGTTTTTCGGAAGCCAGGATCTCTTCAAAGGTTTTGGGCATGTCGGCATAGAAAGGCGGAACCAGGCCTGGTTTGAACTGGCAGCGGAATTCCTGCAGATCGGGGGGATAGAGATCAAAATAGTGTTCGCTCAGAGCTCTGACACCCACCAAGTCCACTTCCCCTTTCAGAAAGCTGATCAATTGGGGCAATTCATCTATCCAAAGAGTGCGGAATACTCTACCCCAGGAGGTGATCCGGAAATCCCGTTTGAATTTACCGCCTTCCTGCAGGTTGCTGACTTTATAAACATAGTCCTGCAGATATTCGGAATAGGGATGCATGGTCCTGAGTTTGTTGATATAGATGATCTTCCTGTCCCTGCCGATGCGCTTGAGCCTGATCAGAGGACCGTAGGAGGGATTGGTGTCCTGGCTGGGCTGTTTGATCTTTTTGAGGATAAAATACATCAGGCCGCCGATCTCCTGTTTGGAGATCAGTTCGAAGCCTGCAAAATAGAATCTGCCGATCATTTCCGTTTCGCTCAGGGCACGGTTCTTCCCTTCAGTCAGGGCAAAATACCAGCCCTGCAGAATGGGCAGTTTGGGAACGATGCGCCGGAAGATGAAATCGAAAGCATATATGAAGATGCCAAGATAGGGTGTATAAGTTTTGAAAAAGCGGTTTTTCCTCTGGTTGGTGGTTTCACCGCAGCAGACAAAGACGCCGCCCTGCACCAGGTTGGAATTAACTTTGATGATGTATTGATTGATGCGGCGGAAATCATTGAGCTTGTGCAGATGGATGAACATCTGCTGGGAGGAGGGTTCAATGCCGGAGATATTGAACAGGACTTCAGAATTAAGAACCAGGGTTTGGGCCTTGCAGAAACGGGACAGCTTGAGCTTGGTGTCCAGAAAATCAAACAATTCAAGATTATTTGCCAGATAGATTTTCCACAGACTGACCAGGATGGATTCACACTCAGGAGTGTCAAATTCCGGATCATATGAGCCATTTTTAAGTTGGGGAACTGATCGTGTGGCATCACGGATGAAGCGGTCCGAAAAAGCTTCTTCCAATTGGGGGGAATCCGTTACCAGCCTGGGTCTGGCAAAGCTCTCGTTTTCCTTGTGAAAGCGCAGGGCATAGAACAACCCGACGAAGAAAAGAAACTCCAGCACAATGGTCATGGCAATGGTGCTGAAGACAATATAGCGCGAATAATGGAACAGCTTGAAAAAGACGATCAGGCCAAAGATCACGGCAATGGCGAGCATGTCTGCCTTCAGCATATTCATTGCAAAGGATTTTCCGCTGTGAGTGAGCTTGATGGTGAATTTTTGTCCCCACAGTCCGGTCAGCAGCCAAATCACACAAAATGCCATCAGCGTCCTGGCATAGTGCATTACGATGACCTTGGTGCCGGCTCTGAACCAGGCGATAAACAGAAAGGAAAATACAATGATCCCTATATCAATGATGATAAAAGCGATTCTCGTGATTTTTCTTTTCATCTAAGTCCCGTACCTGAACCAATATAGTGTTTCACAATGAATAACAATAAAAATCCCTGCAGGTTCTTGGCAAGTTTTTTTGTGTGTGGAGCGATGGGTGCCGTCCTCCGGACTGATATTTGTGGTATCTGGTCCCGGCACTTACGTGCCGGGTTACATAGTTGCGTCCTGCGGACTCTGTCAAATATGATTCATGTCTCCCGGCAATAAAATTGCCGGGCTTTATATTATCGTCCTGCGGACTATCCTGTCTGCTGTCATTCCTGCGACCGGGACCCCCTGACAGCTTGCTGTCTGGGTGGAAAAGCAGGAATCTTATTATTAGGATAGACAATCATCTATTCCTGCGCTAATACAATGTAGTGGTTTTAAAATTTGCAAGCTCACTATTTGTCATTCCTGCGAAGGCAGGAATCTTATTGTAGGAAAAGATATTCATCTATTCGTACACAGATAACAACGTAGTTTTTTGATATTCGGTAGCCCACGGCTTTGAGACGTGGGTAGAAGAATGCACTATGGAGAACCCCATCGGGGTTTCCTATTAAATCTCATTTTGATCAGATTTGATTCATCATGACAGTGGAAAACCCCTCTGGGGTTATTATGTTTGCAATCTCTTTCCAGTGAATGAATTCACTGGCTAGCGAATAGGAAATCTCAACGGGATTTTCATTTTATCAATGTCAAAAAAAGCAGACTGACAACATTATCAATCTGCTTCTCCCATCTATCTTGAATTATTAATTCTTAACTCTTAATTCTTAATTGATAAAATGCTCCACGGTTTTTCTGATGCCTTCGGCAAAATCAACTTTAACCCTGTATCCCAACATCTGCTGAGCTTTGGAAATATCGGCCAGGGAATGCTTGACATCGCCCGAGCGCTCTTTCTCGAAGATGGGTTCGATCTTTTTCCCTAGAGCCTGATTGATCTCATTCACCAGTTCGATCAGGGTATATTTCTCACCGATCGCTATGTTGAACACCTCACCCGCCACTCCTTCCGCCGTGCAGGCCAGCAGATTGGCTTCCACGTTGTTGGTGACATAGGTGAAATCCCGCGACTGCAGTCCGTCGCCATAGATCACGGGCTGCCGGTCTTCATGAATGGCTTTGATAAAGAGCGGGATCACGGCGCTGTATTGAGAGGTGGGATCCTGATTGGGTCCGAACACGTTGAAATAGCGCAGGCAAACTGTTTCCAGGCCATACAACTGGTAATAGATCTGGCAATAGCGCTCTGCGGCATACTTGGAGACCGCATAAGGCGACAGGGGCGAAACCGCCATGTCCTCGAGTTTGGGCAGATGCTCCGAATTGCCGTAAACAGAAGATGAGGAGGCAAAGACAACCCTCTTGACCTTAAACTCTTTGGCCGCTTCCAGAATGTTCAGCGTGCCAAGGATATTCACATCATTCGAAGTGATGGGATCATTAACAGAACGCGGTACGGAAGGCAAAGCCCCCTGATGCAGCACAAAATCAGCACCTTTGACAGCATCCCTGACAACATGAAAGCTGCGCAGATCGCCTTCGATGATCTCCAGGTTCGGATCAGTCTTGTATTGCAGAATGTTTTCCCTCTTTCCAGTGGCGAAGTTATCCAGCACACAGACTTTTTCCTGACGCTGCAGCAGTTCCTTAACAATATTGGAGCCGATAAACCCCGCCCCGCCGGTGACTAAGTATTTCATTCTTACCTCAAATCATTATTAGATGGTGCCTGCGTCCACAAACACGTTAGAACCGGTTACTGAAAGACTGAGATCGGAGATCAGGAACTCTACCATATTGGCCACAGAAGTTACTTCGGTCGGCTTTTTCAGGGATGTGCGCTTGTAGATTCTGTCCTTTTGAGTCTGGGTCAAGGTTGAGCTCATCCCTGTTTCCATAAAGCCCGCTACCAGGCAGTTGGAACGGATGCCGCGCTCTCCCCATTCCCGCGCCGTAGTTCTGGAAAAAGCTTCCAGAGCACCTTTGGTGGAGGCATACATGGCAAGGCCCTTGTAGCCGGTGTGCGCGCTTACGGATGAGATGTGCACGATCGACCCCTGGACATTATGGAGCAGCATATTGCGAATCACATGCTTCGTCAGCAGCATGGGCGTAAAGACATTGACCTGATACATTTTCAGCAACGGCTCAAAGTTCAGATTGCTGATGATGTCGTCATAGGCAATGGCCGCGTTGTTGACAAATCCGTGCAGTGGAATATCAAAACCGATGGTCTGTGTAAATATCAGGTCAAGAGACTTCTCGATATCAGACAGATCTGCCGTGATAAGAATAAGTTTCTCACGATAATTCTGTTTCAACTTTTTCAAATTGTCACTCACAGCCAAATCAACTCCGTAAACAGTGTGCCCCCTTTCCAGCAGAGTCTTGGCGATCTGCAGACCCAAACCCTGCATGACACCAGTGACTAAAATGTTCTTCATCTTCTGTTTCCCTTCAGTTTCTTTTCATTTTGCCTGTTCTGGTTAGTTCTATCGCTTGGACAAAGCTGATGACGCGGGGAATTTTATACGGCTGCAACAAAGGACTGAGAAACTCCCGCAGGTCGCGTTCTGAAACCCTATCTGAAACAACAACATCAGCCATCAGCACATTGCCCAGGACCGGATTGGCCTTGCCATATACATAGGCTTGCCGGATGAGAGGATGAGTCTCCAATGCCTGTTCCACCTCATAAGGATTAACTTTGTAACCGCCCACATTGATCATCTCATTTTTGCGATGCAGAAACCGAAACCTGATCGGATTTTGCTCGACTACTTCAACCAAATCTCCGGTTGCGTACCATCCGTCTTCTTTGGTGTCAAGCTCATCCCCTTCTCCCAATAGTGACTTGTGTACCTGAAGCTCATTGCCAATGATCCTGCATAAGGACTCATCTGTTATGGAGAAGGTGTCATCCCGTGATTCCAAAATCGTCCCAGCTTCCGTGGAGGCATAGACATTACGGATTCTGGCATTGGGAAATGCTTTCAGCAACTTATCCGACAACTTTGAGTCAAACCTCTCTCCGCCGGAAGTGAGTTTTTTTACGGTGGGAAACTCATCATTCAAAGGTAAAAGCATTCTGAAAAAGGTGGCAGTTGCTGAGATATTGGTGATTTTGTGGTTTATGATCAAACTCAGAACATCCTCTCTGCTTGCCTCAAACAGATTGATCACAGTATTCCCGTTTAATAAGGCTTGAAAAAGTACCTGTAATCCCGCAATATGAGTGGGATTATAGGCAAAACCCCAAACGTCTTCTCTATGCTTTTCTGACATTCTGACTGCTCTGGTCAGGGATGACAATTTATGCACAACCTTCTTTGGGATTCCCGTAGTGCCGGAAGTAAACAAAGTCAATTCCCAGTCAGATTGTTCCTGTAATTTCTGTATCAATGCATCAACGGTATCAGTACTCAGTTTTTGTACGTGTTTGGCCTTTAATAAATCGCTCCGCTCCAGATTCAGGTTATTAATCTCAAGATCGGAAAAATCAGAATCCAACAGGACCAGATTGACCTTATGCAGAATAGAAGAGATTATCTTCAGAAAAGTGGAGTACAAATCTCGTGTGCAACAATATTCTGAAACTTCATTCCTGTCATTCAAATCAGCCAGAAGCTGACTATAGGAATAGCTGCTTTTCGTTTTGTAATCGTAAAGAAACAGCTTATCAGACATTGCCCAACTTAGTCAGAATATCAGATACGGTCAGCACAAAGCTGTCGGCAAAAATATCTATTCCGAATTCCTTTTCGACCCGCACGGTCAGCTCCGCCAGGTCCAGAGAATCAAAGCCGAGATCCGTCCTCAGGTCCATTTCGGGATTGAGTTCGGACAGCG
>CAZWJK010000090.1:0-2907 GCA_964634035.1 uncultured Candidatus Cloacimonadota bacterium
AATCAGCATGATCGCCTTGAAGGAAAGCGTGCGCAGCAATTCCTGCTCATCAGGGGATTGGGTTTTGTGATTGCAGGAGACTGTCTTCCCTGCGTGGAGAAGTTCAGCCCATCTGAATGCAGCTTTGTTTTCAGGATGGTTGAGCAGGAGGTTGAAATCACAGCATTTGCCTTCCTCATCCTGAGTCCATTTCCAGTTCAGATGAAACCGGTTCTTTTCTTCCGGAACATCAGCATCGTAGCAGTAAAGCAAAACGAGATCGACATCGAGCGCTTTACCGACCACGGGCAGAGCTCCATGGATGGCTTTTTCGGCATCAGCTTCCGTAAGCAGGATATTCTCTGCCACCGAAAGACCGTATAGCACGACGGTCTGAACGGTCAGCTTGTCGTTCATGGAGATCATCTCGGAGACATCAACCATGACGGCCAGAATGCAGGGCTTGCCGCCAAACTCGATCAGTTCGGCAAGGAAGGAGATCTGCAGTTTTTTGCCTTTTTTGGTTATAAGGATCAGTTCGATATTTTCTGACTGCCTGTCGCTGATCAGGTTCATCAGATAATCATCGCGTTTTTCCAGATTATCAAAGAGCCCGATCTCAGATGAGTTCTTTCCGATGATTTCTGCTTTGTCATAACCGAGGGTGGAGAGGAAGCTCTTATTCACTTCAAGGTAATCATCCTTTTCCAGGGTTGTGATGCACATCATGGCTGGCGAGGATTCAAACACTTTCAGGAATCTGGCTTCAGTTTCAAAGCGGCGGCTTTCCTCCTGTTCACGCAAGGTGATGTCGTGCGAGATGGCAAAATAGATGTCTTTGTTGTTCCAGCTTGACCGGCGGATCTTTGTTTCGGCGGGAAGGAGCGTTCCATCGTTTTTCAGGAGCGGAAATCTGACGTAAATGTTGCGCTGCAGAGTGTATTTCAGATCTGCGCAAAGCTTGTCCCTGTCATCGGACTGGAAGATGTCAAATAAGGATTTACCCTTTATCTCATAAGGTTTATAACCCAGGAAACCAGTGACGGCATCATTGGTCTGAATGACCCTGAAGTCAAGATCCAGCAACCAGATGATCTCATCCAGATGATTGAACAGGCGCAGATAGTTCTGATGGTTTTCCCGGATGAATTTTTCCTGCAGCTGGACTTCCTGCAGGTTCCGGTTCAGGAGTTAAGTTCTTTTCACAAAGATGTGAGAAACAATGCTGGCAATGATGGCAAAGCCAAGATAGACAACTGCCCTGGTGTAATCTGGAGGGGGAATGAGGCCATGCTTGATGGAGGTGCCCAAAAGTTCAAACAGGAACAGCCCAAGGCTGACATAAGTTCCGAAGGGGTAGTGGAACAGACAGAACCAGACAATATAGGCCAATACCATATAAGACAGAATGATGTTCCAGTGCACATTGTTCGACAGGATCGAAGTCGTGACCAAAGCTATTCCGATCAGGGTCAGCACAGAATATTTGATGATCTGTGCTGCAGTTATGTGCTTTGAGTGTTTGTTCTGAGGCATATTCGATTCCTCCCTGGGTCAATTCATGAGCATGACTTTCTTTATTATGGATCTGCTACCATCCTGAATCCTGATGAGATATATCCCGTCAGGCCTTTTGTCCACAGCATTCAGGTCATATGTGATGGTTTTATCCCTGATATTAGAATTAATCACTGATTCATCCAGTTTTCTGCCTTTGATGTCATAGATTGTGATGGAGACGGGATTTTTGACAACCCCTAAATTGATATAAAGGCAGCCGTTTGTGGGATTGGGATAGAGTCTCAAGGCAGGCGGAACCGGACTTTGGGTGTTGTCATCAAGGGTTGTGGGATAGATGATTTCATTCGTAAAGCTGAAATTGTCTGGGGAGAATTTCAGCTCTGCATGAGTCCAGCCCTGAATATCAGAGAGATTGACTTGTGCAGCATAGGGGACGGGATTGTCAAAATCAGGGAAAGCTGATGGCTCAAAGTCAACCGTGAATCCCGTGTCAAAAAGGACTTGGGTTGTCACGGGCAAATAGGATTCCTGACTCTGATAGTTTAGATTTATCTGCAGAGCATCATCCGTAGTCTCTGTCTGAATATTGGATAAGACAGGCAGGGTGGCAGGAGTCTGATTGATCTGAATGGGATAGGGGATCAGGTTGCAGGCGGAAGATTCATCCGCCACCTCGGTGCCAATGCTCAGAGTGATCCTGTTGGTCATGGCGAGAAAGCCGAGTTTGGGAGCATTGGGATCGTACCAGTTGCTGAAATCGGGATCTGCCATTAGGTCGGAAAGATTGCAGGAAAGCAGCAGAGTGTTATCGGCAGCATAGGTGGTGGTGGTGATCGGTCCAATCAACGTCATGTCACTGATCCCTGTTCCGGTCAGCTTGTAAAGCCCGGGACCGATGATGCCGGTAATCGTGACAGTGTGCATCAGGGCAAAAACCAAAGTGTCAGTGGCAGCGGTTGCAGGATCAACCAAAGCGATCATATAGGCAAAAAACGTGAAGCCTGAACTGATCGGGAAACCGCCACCGGCATTCTTTATGGCAAAATGCAGCTTGTCATTGGTAAAGGCTGCGGAGGTTTTCACTATGTCCAGATTGGTATTGGTAAAAGCGCAGTCGCCCACAGGGTCATCAAACAAAGGGGTGAGATCATTGACAGATGGCGTGTTTGTGCTGTTGTGAAATACAGGCAGGATCTCTGTTGTGCTGCCTGTCTCGCATCTGAATCCCAAATAGGGATAAGACGGCAGAGGAACCTGGAGCTGATGATTGTCATAGCCATCGTTGAGAGGGTTCATAGCTGCAGTGTGCACTCCGGCAGCGCCTTTGGTCAGGAGCTGAACAGTGCTTCCCGGAGCAGCCTGGGTTCTGATTTGTACAGTTTGATCAGGAAGCTGTCCGCTGAAAAA
>CAZWJK010000090.1:3007-4531 GCA_964634035.1 uncultured Candidatus Cloacimonadota bacterium
CCTCCGTAGATCAGGGAAAAATCAAACATGTTCACTTCTTTGAGCTGTGATTTGTCCTTGAGCTCGAAAGTAGTGTAATCGTTGCCATCCGGAAAATAGATCACGCCATCCAGTTCGTAATCTCCCTTCACCTTCAGCGCCATGGCCACACCGCTGACCACGCTCAGGGAAAAACTCTCTTTCTGAAGTATCTCATACCTGATCAGAACAGGGAACTCCACATAATCCATGAAGTATTTCACATCCATCACGGCGGGCTTTACCAGCGGTTCGCCATCGAGTTCCACAATGGTGATCTTCTCCGTGGAACCTCTGGTTACATAGAGAAATTCGTACATCAGGTCAAGTTTTCCGGTGACGGGCAGGCTCAGATTCAGGCCGGTATTGAAGCCATGCCGGAATCCTGTCTGCACCTTGTAGTCGCCTGTCTGGTCCTTGGTTCCGTAATGCTGGGTCAGATTGTATCCGGCGCTGAGGGCAAGGTTCAGTTCAGTCCTGCTTTGAGCTGCCAGGAAGAAGGAGGGTAGAATTAAAAGCAGAAGTAATATATATTTCATAATCACAAATATCTTACACTGAACTGATGATCTGCTGCAGATGCTTTGCCAGAGCTGTTTTATCATTGTAGATGGCATCATCAGGATGAATGGGTTTATGGATGGTCAGACTGACCTCTGTTCGCCTGATCCGTTGGGTGGCTTCATACATCAGGCGGGTTCCTTTTATCGTAACGGGCAGAATGACAGCTTGAGAGCTGAGGGGAAGTTTCAGGCTGCCTGCCTTGAATTCAGCTATGGCGCTGGTTTTACTGCGTGTCCCTTCCGGAAAGATGACGATCGGGTGACCGTTCCTGATGCTTTCAGCGCCCTTGCTGATGGACTCGATGGCACGGCGCGGATTGGACCTGTCAATGAAAGCGGAGTGGATGATCGTGATCCAGCCGTTCAGGACGGGGATTTTCTTCAGTTCCTTTTTGGCAATGAAGCCAAGCGGAACACCCAGCCAGCCGATCAGCAAAGGGATATCAAAGAAGCTCTGATGATTGGCGATGCAGCAGAGGTTTCCGGCATCAGGAACGTTTTCACTGCCCGTGACACTTACCCTGGCACCGGTGGTTGAGACGATTGCCCTGCCCCAGAATCGGGTGAAAACATAGATGAATTTATCTGCGATCCTGTCACCAAAGAGTAATTTAACCAGGTAGCAGAACAGCAATATCGGTATCGTCAGGATCATTCCGACTACAAAACACAGGCCCCAAAGCAGTGTTGCAAACATATTCTTCCTAATAGCTGAGATTGACCCACTCGTCGTAAATGTTATTCAGAGAGGTGATCCAGCCGTTTTTCTTCTTGGCTTTTTTGATGACCTTCCAATACAGGAAGCCCCAGAACGGAAAGTCGATGATGTCAAAAGTCGTGTTGTGCCAGAGCAGTGACACGTGTGACTGATAATCAGCGGCACGCTTTACCATGCGTCTGAGTCGGAAGTAGGCAGAGACCACACTCAGGTTCATCGCTTTGC
>CAZWJK010000090.1:4631-8765 GCA_964634035.1 uncultured Candidatus Cloacimonadota bacterium
GCTGGAGCCCATCAGGAACCAGGTGGACTGCACGTTGCGGGCTTCTTCCTTTTTTATGATCTGACGGATTTTCCGCATGGGCTGATTGGAAATCGCTTTGTGCCAGGTGTGGCCGATGATCTTGAAGAGCGCGTTCAGCGGCCTTTTGTAAAAGGTTGTGAGGTTGTACTGGTAGGTGCTCAGCAGATGCTGTGAAGTCCAGAAATGCCAGTAATCCACGTCATGTGAAAGGCTGACGGCAAAAGCTTTGGACACGTTCCAGCGGATGTCTCTGACAAACTCCGGCAGGATCAATTGAATGATCCGATACAAAATCTGACAATAGACATCCACCACCGGAATTTCCGTGAAGTCCCATCTGTACTGCAATGATTGCTTGAAGTCAACCCTGCTTTTGGAAGCGCCCCTGATGTTCATTATGTGTTCATTCCAGCAGGTCAGGAAGAAGAATCCGCTGGCAATGATATCCTTTCTGATCGTGCAGAAATCTTCAAAGAAGGTATAGATCTCGCCGTTCTGCGAAAACAGGAAGGGGATGGATTCCTTATTGTACTTGCAGAAATTCACCCGTTCCAGGGGATAAAGTTCCTGCTCTTCAAAAAAGGCGGCGGTGGCTTCGTCAAAATAGATGCGGACCGGATAGTTGATCCTGTTGTAGGGCCCGTAATAGAGATTGATGCCTTCCCCGTGCGTGCCGTAAAAGAACTTTGGACTCAGCCTAAGAATGTAGCAATAGGTCCTCAGCACGAATTCCGCCTTGGGCAGATAGCGCTGTGGCACATTGATCAGAATATTGATGTTGGGATACTTCTCCATACCGCCTTACTGTGCGAAGCTGTTACTTGATCAGCACTATTTTCAGGATTTCAGACACATCCTTGACATAGGTGATCCTGATGTTCTCTGTGATGTTGGAATCGATCTCAGAAAGCGATTCCTCGTTTTCCGCCGGAACGATGACATGCCTGATGCCGGCGCGTTTTGCTGCCAGCAGCTTTTCCTTCAATCCGCCGATCGGCAGGACCTTTCCCAAAAGCGTGATCTCGCCTGTCATGGCAATATCGTGTCTGACCCTTTTCTGCATGAACAAAGACGCCAGCGAGGTCACCAGCGTTACGCCTGCAGAAGGCCCGTCCTTCGGTACTGCGCCGGCAGGGAAGTGGACATGGATATCGTGCTTGTCAAAGTCTTTGGGATCGAGTTTATACTTCTTGCAATTTGCTTTCAGATAGCTGATTGCGATGCGGGCGGATTCTTTCATCACCTCGCCCAGCAGGCCTGTCATTATGACACTGCCCTTGCCCGGCATGCGGATCGATTCGCAGAACAGGATCTCGCCGCCAAACTGGGTCCAGGCCAACCCTGTCGCCACTCCGATCTCAGGTTTTTTGGTGGCCAGTTCCAGACTGAATTTTCTGGGTCCGAGGTAATCCACCACATTTTTGGCTGTAATGACAAACTGCTTGTCACTGCCGGAAGCTACTTCCTTGGCGATCTTGCGTAGGATGGAGCTGATCCTTCTCTGCAGATTGCGGACTCCCGCTTCCCTCACATAATAGCGGCAAAGCTCTTCCAGGGCGGTTTTCTGAAATCTGATCGGCCTGCCCTTGAGACCGTTGGCATCGAGTTCCTTGGGGATCAGAAAGCGTTTGGCGATCTCGATCTTTTCCGTTTCCACATAACTGGTGAACTCTATGATCTCCATCCTGTCGCGTAGAGCCGGAGGAATTGTATCCAGCGAGTTGGCAGTGGTGATGAACATCACTTCCGAAAGGTCGAAAGGCAGGTTCAGATAATTATCCACAAAAGTATTGTTCTGTTCGGGATCAAGCACTTCCAACAGTGCGGAAGCGGGATCGCCTCTGAAATCGCGTCCCAGCTTGTCGATCTCGTCCAGCATGAAGACAGGATTGGCGGTGCCCTGACGCTTGATCTCCATGATGATCTTACCCGGCATGGCGCCTATGTAGGTTCTTCTGTGTCCGCGGATCTCCGCTTCGTCGTGAATTCCGCCCAGAGACATGCGAATGAATTTTCTCTTCATTGAACGCGCCACCGATTTGCCGATCGAGGTTTTGCCAACTCCGGGAGGGCCTACAAAGCAGAGGATCGGCCCCTTGAGCTGACCCTTGAGTTTCTTGACGGCGATGTATTCCAGCACGCGTTCCTTGGGCTTTTGCAGGCCGTAGTGGTCCTTGGTCAGGATCTGTTCTATCTTTTTGAGGTCGAGCCTGTCCTTGCTGTAAGTCTGCCAGGGCAGGTTGACGATCCAGTCCAGGTAATTCCTGATCACGGCATATTCACTGGCGGCGGGCTGCATGGTGGAAAGCCTTTCCAGTTCCTCATAGGCGACGTCCATGACATAATTCGGCAGCTTGTTTTTCACGATCAAAGTCTGCCATTTTCTGATCTCTTTGCTGACTTCATCTGTCTCGCCCAGTTCCTTGCGGATGGCGTCAAGTTGCTCCCTGAGGTAATATCGGCGCTGGTCTTCATTCATTTCAAGCTGGATATTGTTGCGGAGCTGGTTTTCCAGGCGCATCTGCTTGATCAGGTCTGCCAGGCATTCATTCAGAATGCTGTATCTTTTCTGCAGGTCGATGGCTTCCAAAATGGCCTGACGGTCTTCCAAAGCGATCTCTGTGTTGCCGGCAATGATGTCTGCCACCCTGCCCGCCTGTTTGATGTTGCTGAGACCGGCGATCATTTCGCGGTTCAGCAGATTGCTTTCCTGGGACATCTTATCCAGCAGTTCAATGGCGATTTTTCTGAGGGCGAGGATCTCCGGATTGTCGGAATGCGGCTCCTGGATCGATTCCACGTCCACTGTCATGAAGGGTTCGCGCTGGATCACCTTCTGCAGTCTGATGCGTGAAGTGCCCTGCAGCAAGAGGCTGATGGACCCGTCCTGGTTGCGCAGCATGCGCAGGATGGTGACTGCTGTGCCGGTCTGGTGCAAACCTATGTCTGCGGAATTGCTTTTATCCTTTTCCAGAAAGAACGCCATGGATTTGTCATTGGACAGGGCATAATCCACCACCAGCTTTGATTCCTCGTCCGAGACCACCAAAGGCATCAGCAGAAAAGGAAACATCACTATGTTGTTCATATGGAGCACCGGCAGGGTTCTGGGAATCCGGCTGCTTTGTTCTTCCATCTTATATCTCCGTTTTTATGTCTTGTTTTTATTGAATAAATCTATTCTCATAATACACGAAATTTCCTTTTACGCAAAGCTGCTGAATTTGACAAGGAAAAAAAGGTGCGCTGCATTCCTGCGATTTGGAACAAGGTTTGCACTTCACAAAACCAGAGAGCATATGAAAATCAAAGATAACATCAAAATCGGTTCCTGGACAAGGGTTACGGTTCTGACCGGAGCAGGCATCAGCGCTGAATCCGGCCTGAAGACCTTCCGTGACTCGGACGGCCTGTGGGAAAACCACAGAGTCGAGGACGTCGCCACGCCTCAGGCCTTCGAAGCTGATCCCGTCCTGGTCTGGAACTTCTATAAGCAAAGATACCAAAACGCCCTGGCAGCCAAACCCAATGCCGGACACCTGGCTCTTTATGAACTGGAAAAAAAGCTGGGAGACAACTTCCAGATCATCACCCAAAACGTGGATGGCCTGCACCGCAGAGCCGGCAACAAGAATGTCCACGAAATGCACGGCAGACTGGATAAATGCTATTGCACCCTCTGCGGCTGTGCACATGACATCATCGAAATTGACCTCAGGGAAGAACTGCCCTACTGCCACAAATGCGAAGGCCTGCTGCGGCCTGACATCGTCTGGTTTGGCGAGATTCCCTATTACCTGGACGTGATCGAAAACCTCATCCGCAAATGCAACCTGTTTATCGTGATCGGCACCAGCGGCAGCGTCTATCCGGCGGCAGGATTTGTCATGGCTGCCAAATACAGCGGTGCCAAGACCATCGGCATCAACCTGGAAAAGCCCAAGAACCTCGATTTCTTCGATTTCTTCTACGAAGGCAGATCCGGTGACCTGCTCCCCGGCCTGGTCAGCCACTGGCTCGAATTTTCCGATATCGAAGCAATCAAATAATAGCTGCTCTATTTATTGGGGTGGCAAGCTCCAGCTTGCCACTTGTCAAGCGGGAGCTTGACAA
>CAZWJK010000091.1:0-8342 GCA_964634035.1 uncultured Candidatus Cloacimonadota bacterium
CTGATCACGCTTCCCAATGGCGGTGCGGGCTGGATACCTGCTTCGTCACTTATGAAAGTTAGACCATAAGACACTACCTATCTTATCTGCTGAAAACAATATAGACTTTCTGCCCACAATCTCAGATTGACAAGAAAGCCCTCTTCCCGGCTTGTCGTCTTTATAACTGCAGATTCACGCTAACTATATGAAATTTATGCAGTTCAGTCACAGATACAGAACTCAAGGCATTGGAGTAAAAATGAAAAAGCCCCTCTCCTTCCACGAGATCATGCCTGACGATGTGTGGAAATGGAAGTATATGGAAAACCAGATCGGGCAGGTGCTGACTCTGTTTAATTACGAAGAGATCAGGCTGTCCGTTCTGCAGGACAACACAGTTCTGACCAAAGGCATAACAGCGCTTCTGGACAATGAGGAAGTGCAGCAGATCACCCGCCAGGTCATCAATCTGGAGCGTCCGGATGACAGGATCAGTCTGCTCAGCCTGCGTCCGGAGGGTACCATCAATGTGCTGAACCATGTTGCCAACCGCATGCATAATGATGAGATACATCGCATCTATTACCATGGCCCGATGTTCAGAAAAGACGAACACAACCATCCTCAGGAATTCTCTCAGCTTGGCGTTGAGCTATTGGGCAGTGACAGCATCCTCAGTGAAAATGAAGTTATCAGCCTGGGGATCAAGATCTGTGAACAATTGGGATTGAAAGACGCCTGGCTGGATATAACCAGTTTCGGCTGCAATTCCTGCCGGCCGCTTTTCTTCAAAGCCATGCGCACTTTCTTACAGAGCCATCAGAATGATTATTGCCGCAACTGCTATGATGAACTGATGAAAAATCCTCTGCACCCGACCCAGTGCCACGATAAGAAATGTCTGCATTCCACCCGCCAGGGACCCAAAATGCAGGACTATCTGTGTCCCAAGTGTTCGGTCAATTTTGAGCGCGTAAAAAAAATTCAGGCCAATCTTGGATATGACTACAAGGTCAATCACGACCTTGTGAAAAACTTCTCATACTACAACGAAACCGTCTTCAATTTCGTGATCCAGACCAACGGCAGCAGTGAGATCATTGGCGGCGGCGGCAGGTATGACTATCTTTCCAACAAAGTCACCGGCAAGCAGATCCCTGCCGTGGGATTCTACTTCAACCTTGACCTCATCTACCAAATCATGACCTCGAGAAATCTCTTTCACCAGCAGGAAAAGCCTTTCTGCGTCTATGTAGCATCCCAATCTGAGGAAATGGAGATCATCATGCTGCAGATCGTGCAGGAACTGCATCAGAGCAATATTTCGACACTCATCAGTTCCGATCTCAGCAGCATAGACAAAGATACGAAAACTGCTCTCAGCAGCGGATGTCAGGCGATGGTGATCCTGCGTGCGGATAATATCAGGGAAGGCAAGGCGATGCTGAAAAATTTGGTCAAGGATAAGCAGGAGTATGTGTCGCTGTCTGAGCTTTTACCTGAATTGGAGCTGATCAGGAAAGCGGTGCAGGCGACTACCTGATCTCCACTTCCTCAGCGTCCTGACCGTAGATCTCTTTAAACCTCTGTTTGTCAATATCGATCGGCTTGCCCTGGTAGGCGATCTCACCGTCTTTGAGCGCTAGTACGTGTGAACCGTATTTGCGTGCCAAAGATAGAAAATGCAATGAGCAGATGACCGTGATGCCGTCTTTGGAATTCAGTTCCCCCAGGTATTGCATGATGCTGTCAGCCGTTGCAGGATCAAGGCTGGCGACCGGCTCATCCGCCAAAATAAGTATGGGCTGCTGCATCAGGGCACGCGCGATGGCAACTCGCTGCTGCTGTCCGCCGGAAAGTTTCTTAACCTTCTGATACGCAAAACTGGCCAGCCCTACCCGCTCCAGACAACTGAATGCCAACTCTTTATCAACGTGATTGAATTCTCCCAGAGAGGAATGGTAGCCCAATCTGCCGGTCAGGACATTGGTCAGCACGGAGAGATTTTTCACCAGATTGAACTGCTGAAAGATCATGCCGATCTGCCTGCGTATTTGCCTGAGACCTGTTACTCCTGCCTGCAGCACATCGGTTCCATCGAAGCTGATATTGCCTGAAGTCGGCTCCACCAGACGGTTTATGCATCGCAGCAAGGTCGATTTGCCTGAACCTGACAGCCCTAGCAGAATCAAAAAATCACCCTGATTTACTGTCAGAGAGACATCTTTCAGAGCCCAAACCTTGCCGTCATAGCTCTTGCTTAACTGATCTATTTGTAACAGCATGGATTGATGAATTCTACTTCAGAAAATCGGTCGGATCTTTGCCCAGGGTTTTCAAAGTCTGGCGCACAATGTTATAATCTTCATCCGTGGCTTTGTTCAGTCCGTCTATGTCATACAGGTCTTTCATCACCTGCTTGCCTTCGGGAGTGGCAACATATTCGATCAGGGCAGCGACGATCCTGTCCTGTATGGCTTGCGGAAAATCTTTTCTGATGGTGACGGTGTCGTTTGGTATCCAATCTGTGTAACCTATGATGGCGATTTTTTTCAGCACGTCGGGATAGGTCTCGATTAGTTTCAGACGCGCATCCTGAGGCACATCATTCTGGTCGGGCGGGGACCAGTAGGTGCAGGCCACGTCCGCTCTGCCGCTATACACCGCCAAGATTGCCTGCGGATGTCCTCCCGCAAAGAAATACTCCTTGGGCTTGATCCCGCGGCTCTGCAAGACTGCGGAAGGATAGATGAAACCTGAAGTGGAAGCCGCGTCCGTAAAAGCGATGACCTTGCCTTCGATGTCGTCGATGGATTTGATCTTGCTGTCCGCCCGCGCCACAAACTGCCCTCTGTATTTGTCAAGACCGTTGCGCACTGTGCTGAGCCGCACCTCTGCTCCATATTTGTCATGCGCCAGGATATAGGCATAGGTGGCCAGCCAGGCGATATCAGCTTCCTTGGTACCCATGGCTTCGATTACTGCAGCATAGCTGGTCGGTACAGCAACCTTAAAGAAATAACCTGTCTCTTTTTCCAGAAAAGCAGCGATCGCTTCGCCGCTGGTCACCACTTTATTAGCTTCCATGGATGGAACAAAATACATCTTGATGGGATTCTTCTTACTGCCTAAAGGCGCTTTGTTGGTGCAACTGAAGCTTAGCAGCAGCACAACCAGCAAGCAGCACAGCATTATCCTGTTCATAATATTACCTCTTTAAATCCAATCCCAGTCGTCAAATAGGGGATCCACAATGAGGATGTCCCTTTGCCAGTATTCTTTTATCTCAAGCTGGCTAAATCCGTCAAGTGTTATGCCGTCGTGGTTGAAGATGTTACCCGGCAGCACGATCACGTCATTCTTGTTCGGTTTGATCTGCTCGCTGATATCCGTAAAAGTGAGCAATCCGCTCACATTGACGCTATCTCCCATGAAGTTATTGGTGACGCTCTGCACGCGGGCGGGACAGCATTCCGCCTTGCGTGTGATATAATCCGCGATTTCTTCTATGTATTGATAAGCGGAAACGCCTGTCACCAGCAGCAGCGGTTTGCTTTTTTTGCGCACTTCTCTCATAAAGGCGCGCCTTTTTTCCTTCCAGTTTTCCTGCATCAGACAAATCATTCCGATGCCGTTTTCGATTTGCGGATAGTCCTGATAGTAGTCACATTCGGGGATGGGAATACCCGCTCTGATAAACAGTTCGTCAGCGCAGTAGATATGATCGATTCCTTTGTCAGCGCGGAATTCTTCTGCTAATGAGATGATGTCCTTGGCTTCTTCAGGAGTCAGGATCCTGAGCTTGGAAAGCCCTCTCCGGTAGCGGGTCAGACCCACCGGTACGATGCCGATGGAGGCAGTGTTGATCTCAGGTTTGGTCAGGTCATCCAAAGTGTGTTTCAGGTGTTCCTGATCGTTCCACTCAGGCACCACCACGATCTGGAAATGCATCTGGATCCCGCCTCTGGACAGCTTGCGCAGCTTTTTCATAATGTCCAGATCCTGCTCATAGCCCATGAGTTTCCTGCGCAGAGCGGAATCGGTGGTATGCACTGATATGTAGAGCGGAGAAAGTTTCTGCTCGATTATCCTGTCGTAATCGCGGCTGTTCAGATTGGTCAGTGAGATGTAATTGCCGAACACAAAGGAATAGAGAAAGTCGTCATCCTTGACATAGAGCGAGTCGCGCAGGGCAGGCGGCATCTGGTCAATGAAGCAGAAAACGCAATTGTTGACGCAGCTTGTGCATTGATAACTTTCAGGTTCGATGCCCAGCGGAGTTTTTTCATTGCGGGTGATATCAATGCTGAATGCTTCTCCGTCTTTGTTTTCCAGCTCGCAGTTCAGATAGCCGTCCGCTCCGTAAAATTCCAGATCTATGAAGTCACGGATCTCATGGCCGTTGATATTGAGCAGTTTGTCGCCGGCTTTGATTCCGTTGCGGGCAGCTAAACTGCGGGGCAGGATGTCCTGAATGATCAGCGGCATGGGTTATTGGTAGCGGTAATGTTTGCGAACCGGTTTTTTAACTATCCAGGTGCAGGTCAGGCCCTTGGGAAAAGTTACAAAGTCTCCCGCTTTGAAAGAGGTTTTGACGCCCTTGAAATCAAGGATCTCAACATCTCCTTCCAGGATGTAGCATTCTTCGATCGTGTCATAATGCCATTCGAAAATGGAAATCTCCTTGGTCCAGACAGGCCAGTCGAATACGCCTTTTGTGCGCATTTCATCAGCGCTGAGCTGCTGCACTTCAATGTGCATATCGGTATCCCCCTGTAGAATTTCAACTTGATTTTATTAAATTACCAATAGTGATTTTTTGTCTGCTCTGTCAACTGCTTTTTTTCTACTCCTGCGTATCTGTTTTATTAACATAACGTTCACTTTCACCGCCCATAGATCTTAAGTCATAAGTAAACCTGGAATCACCCACTGATAAAGGCATGGATGCGGTTATATGAGGGTTATATATGGGTTAAACTCAGGTCATCATGCAAGGGCGATGCAAGACGAATAGCTTGACATTCTGACTGCCAATAAAGGATAGGTTAAAAAAATCAAAGGTGTTGTTTCTGATCTGAGATGAGTTCGCGAGAAAAGCTATCGGTTCTTCTGCTGACGGGAGTTTTGTGCCTGATGGGCAGTTATCTGCTCTTTGGTCAGGAGTCTCTGAACGCGATTAATCAGACTGAAAACGAACCTGCCGTGCGCGGGCTGACCATCTCTGAGCTTGATCCCGAATCCCGAACCATTACCCTGGCGGATACTTTAAAAATGCCTGCCGTGAAGCTCGATTCCCTTGCCTACGTGGCGGACAGCATCTACTATCATTACAACACTGAGCAGATCTATCTTTATGGCAACACATCAGTCAAGTATCAGACATCAACCATTCTGGCAGACAGCCTGCAGATCGATCTGAAGGATGAGCGCGCCTTCTCGACAGGCAGAACGGTGCTGATAGACAATGATCAGGTGCTGATCGGCAACCAGGTTTACTATGATGTAAACTCGCAGACAGGCATGATGCTGGACGCCGCCAGTAAACTGGAAAAGGGTTACTATTACGGCGAAGAGGTGCGCAAGGTGGACGATGACATCTATGATGTGGACGGAGGCAGGTTCACCACCTGTGAAGATCCGGAGCCGGATTTCTGGTTCTGGTCCAGGCAGATGCGCCTGCACAGAGGCGATAAGATCGTCGGCAAGCCCGTCATAGCCTATGTTAATCATATGCCCATCTTCTATTTTCCCTTCCTCACTTTTTCCATCAAACGCGGCAGACAGGCGGGATTTCTGATCCCCGAACCGGGTTATAACAATGTGGACGGCAAATTCGTGCGCAATGTGGCTTTCTTCTATCCCTACAAGGATTATGCGGATGCCACCCTGGGTTTTGACCTGATGGAGAAAACCGGCTGGACCGGCAACCTGGAAACCCGTTATGTCAAACGCTATCTCTATGACGGCAATTTCAACACCTCCCTCAAGCGCGCCATCTCCGGAAGTACCGTCAACACTGACTATTCCATTCGCGGCAGGCATCATCACGAACTGGGAAACAAAGCCACCTTTGACGCCAATATCGACTACATCAGCAACAAGCGCATCTGGGAAAGCAGCACCGACATCGATGAATTCCTGGCGCAAAGCGTTACTTCCACCCTGTCTTTCCGCAAGCCGATCTCCAGTTCGTATCTGAAAGTCGGCGCCAGCTATTCCGAAGACCTCATCAACAACACCGCCAATGTGAGCCTGCCTTCTGCTTCCTTTTCACTGCCGACCCGTCCCGTTTATGAGATCTTTACGGCTAAGGATAATTCCACTGCTAAAAATAAATGGTGGACCAATTTCAATTACAGTTACAATGTGAGACTGGACCACACGGGTTATCTGAGAGAGGAAAACCGCTCTCTGAGCGACCTCATCTGGGACAACACGATGGACAGCACGGGCACGCGCTTTCTGAATGAACACCACGCCGGGATCAAGCACTACTTCGGTTTGAACTACAATTACAAAGCTTTTGGCTGGCTGAACCTGACCCAGGGCTTCAACTACAACGAGGCTTGGATGGACAGGGACAGGAACGATGTGAAATGGGTGCGCGGCAATGACTATTCCACAGTTTCCAGCGCCAATTTCACCATCTACGGCATGAGGAACATCCCAAATTTCTACATCTCCACCGTCAGGCACATTATCACACCTTCCGCCGCTTTCACATACAGTCCAGGTTTTCCCGATAACGACAGATTCTATTACTTTGGCGGAATCGGCGTGAACTCAGGCCCCAAGAGCAGATTCATCAGCCTGAACCTTGACCAGAAATGGCAGCTCAAGCTGAGAGAAAATGAAAAACAGAAGGAACGCAAACTGAACGATATCTTCGGCTGGAGCACGCGAACCGGCATCGATCTGGAGAAAGAGGATAAGAAGTTCTCGCAGTTGTCTCACAGCTTCAGTTTCAGGCCTGCCAATTACACTTCCGGCGGTTTCAAACTCTCATATTCCGCCAGCTACAACTTCAGCCAAAACCCTTATGAACTGCATTGGCTGGATTGGAAACCGAGCAACCAGTATTTCTCCCATTCGCTGAGCCTGGGCGGGAAAGCGGGCTATACAAACTACTTCCCGCGCCGCAAGGTGGAAACCTTCACCTCTTATCTGCAGCCGCAGGATTCGCTCAGCTTTGGGTACAGGGAAGTACCCGTCACCAAAGAGGAAACCTGGTCGGTCAGTTTATCGCAGGACATGAGCCTGAACCGTGACATCATCCATCCGCGCAATAACAATCTCAGGCTCAATGCGGGTGTGCAGGTGACTTCCAACTGGTCGCTGAACTATTCCGGCTATTACAATATCACGGACAGCAAGATGCTTTCTCAGTCCTATGACATCAGCCGCGACCTGCACTGCTGGAAACTCAACATCAGCTACACACGCAGAACCGGTTACTGGGACTACCGCATCGTCTTCCTGAACACCACCCTGCCCGATGCACTCAAGTTCCAGACGCGGGATAACAAGAGATTTTAGCAGTTAAAAGACATATGTTACTGAAGACTGTCATTCCCGCGAAGTACGGGGTCCTCAGACGACACAGTCGGCTGGGGTGATAAAAGGGAATCCAGGATCAGCGACGGTAGGCGCGGTTTAAAAAAACAGGCTGGATTCCTGCCTGTGCAGGAATGACCGATATGAAGGCACAGCTTTTGTGGCACGGACAATCTTGTCCGTGTTGATTATTCACGGGCAGGATTGCCCGTGCCACATTGTTAAAAGGGATAAGAAATGAATAAAGAAAACATCAGAAAAGCAGTCCTGCTGGACCGCGACGGCACCATCAATCCCGATGAATTCGGATACATCAACGATCCAGATAAATATTACCTTTATCCCTATGCCGCGGATGCCGTGAAGCTTTTCCGCAAGCTCGGATATTTTGTCCTGCTGGTGACCAATCAGGGCGGCGTGGCGCGCGGCTACATCACTCTCGAGCAGATGCACAGCGTTCTGGGCAAGGCGCAAAAACTGCTGGAAGAGCAGGGCGCGCCCATCGACAAGGTTTACTATTCGCCCTATTATGAAAAGGGTGTCGTGGAGCCCTATAACATCCCTCACGAAGACCGCAAGCCAGGCCTGGGAATGTTCAAACAGGCTGTCAGAGATTTTAAGTTCAGGCCTGAGCACAGTTGGATGATAGGCGACCGTTACACCGATATTGCTTTCGGCGCTAAAGCAGGGCTGAAAACCATCTTTCTGCTCAGCGGCAACGGCGAGCAGGAATTCATCAGGGACATGAAGCACTGGGAACACAAGCCAGATTTTGTGGTCAAAGACCTGCTGGTGGCTGCCCA
>CAZWJK010000092.1:0-2563 GCA_964634035.1 uncultured Candidatus Cloacimonadota bacterium
GGGCTGCCGCTGTCGATCTTGCTGATCACAACGCCCTTGTCGCTGTTGACATTCATTCTCTTGGCAAACTGGCTGTCATTGGCTTCCACAGTAATACCGCTTGCCATCGTGCTTTTCGTATCTGCTTCCTTACCGGCTGCGACTGCATCTTCAGGGAAGGGATCAAGTTTCACTTGAATTATTCTTTCCTTATTGTCCCTGATGATCTTGACCGGGATATTGATTCCGATCCTGGAAGTCGCCACTGCGATTCTGAATTTGGAGACATTGGGCACTTTTTCGCCGTTGAATTCCACAATGACGTCTCCCTTTTCCACGCCTGCCTTTTCAGCAGGACTGTCTTTTTCCACCTTGGTCACCAGAACGCCGGCAACCTCTTTCAGCTTGAGGGTTTCCATCATGTCGATGGTGATTTCCTGAGGCGTGATTCCCATGTAAGCGCGTACCACTTTTCCGGATGAGATCAGGTCGTCCACCACTCTTTTTGCCAGGTTGATGGGTATGGCAAAACCGATGCCGATGTTGCCTCCGCTGGTGCTGGTAATGGCAGCATTGACGCCGATGACTTCACCCTTGATATTGATGAGCGGTCCTCCGCTGTTGCCTGGATTGATGGCTGCGTCGGTCTGAATGTAATCCTGATATTGCGGACTGCCGGCTCCAAAATTCAGATTGGCTCTGCCGATGGCAGAGATCACGCCCACGGTGACAGTGCGGTCCAGACCTGAATCACCAAAAGGATTTCCGATGGCGATCGCCCAGTCGCCGATGTCCAGATTGCTGCTGTCGCCAAGTTTGGCGATGGTCAGTTTTTCATCTTTATTGGGTTTGATCTTGATCACGGCTATGTCTGTATTGGGATCATTGCCCACGATAGTGGCAGTGTAAGTGACCTTATCAGCAAGAGTTACGGTGATCGTGCCTTCCTTGCCCTTTTCCACCACGTGGTTATTGGTCATGATCAAAGCTTCGCCCGTGTCTTTGTTTAATTCATAGATGAAACCGCTGCCCATCGAGGTATAGGGGCGTTCTGTCTGTTGCGGCGGATTGAAAAAATACCTGAAAAAGGGATCGTCCCCAAAGGGATTCTGTGACTGGGAAACTGCGATCCTGGCTTCCACCTTGATCTGCACCACGGCTTCCCGGACGTTCTTTACAACATCAACAAACGGGCTTTTGCCATTTTCCCCCACGACCAGGGGAACTCCAAAAGCCGGTATCGCCAAGGCCAAACTTAAGACTGCGATAATGACATGTTTCCACTTCATTTCTTCATTATCTCCTTTTCAATTATGTATTTATGTAAAAGATATAAAGCAATGGAAGCTATCCCCGTTCCTCTGAACACCTCTTTGCTCATATCTGAAAACACAGATTTCACGTCAAGATTTTTTTTGGGCTGGTGCTTCCCAATGCCTAATACACTGCTCAGGATAAGATACTTCAGATTTTCTGTTCAGCCAGGCCTCCCGGAGTTCAAATTGCCCTGATTCACTGTCAGGCGAAGATTTTGTCAAAGGGCAATTCGGACTTCGTGGAAATAAAACCAGTCTGATCCTGCTTTACATAGCCCTATCTTTTTTTACGAAGTCCGAAATCCCCCATTAAGCTCAACCCATATACAACACGTTGGGGATTTTGAACTCCGGAAAACAGCATTATACTCAGCCCGTCAGGGCGTCATTGGTTAGCGCGGCATTTCTAATGCTGGGGATGAGTTACACAATAATAAGTCCGCAGGACGATACTATGTAACACGGCACGTGAGTGCCGTGCCATATGCCTCAATCTTAAACAGTCCTTTAGGACGGCACAAACAAACCTGTGAAACGTGCCGTCCTGGCAGACTCAGATTTAGTGCATGCCTTTACCCAGCATTCACAATGCTGGGTTAAAAAGTATCGTCCTATCGGACTTATATCTTATTGTCAATTTTCCGGGCACTTACGTACCGGGTTACATTTTGCTTTCCTGACGGACTAAAAACTTGGTTGAATACATCTTTGATTGTTTCAAGAATGTTATTTTAGCTTATTAAACTTTTATAAAAACCCGTGACTGATTATGTTCTGTTTTATGTATTCCACATATTCAGCGCTCCTTCCATAATCCAGGCCTGGCAATATGTGACTGTCCGCCTGCCGGGCACCTATGCCCGGGCACAGGTGCCCCGGGAGAGGCAACCAGAAGGAGGGCAGGTCTTGTTTAAGGATAAATCAATCACCAATGGATGTGAATTGATCTGTCTTTTCAAAGCTGTCATATCCTGCCTGGCAGAAGTAGAGTAGAATTATATCCATAGCAGCCTGCGGTTGGTGTGGCACAGACAATCTCTCTCAAACCAGAGAGTCATTATAACTGTGTTAAGTATATTGGCAGGATTGCCAGTGCCAGGTTGAGAGACGGTTTAAAGCATATTCAGATATCGTTACAGACGTTTCTTGTCAAGGTCAAACTGACAATTTAGCTTGCCTATTTAGATGGCTGCCATAATTTAACGCACCATGTCAGTATCGGAAAAAAGCACAAAGAGGGAACCTGATCTGCAAACTCCCGTAAAGTA
>CAZWJK010000092.1:2663-8247 GCA_964634035.1 uncultured Candidatus Cloacimonadota bacterium
GACACGCTGGAACCGGTCCGCAGCCGCTTTGCCTATGAGGAATTCTTCTATCAGCAGTTGATGTGGGCGCGGCACAACCGCTATCACAAAGAAGAGATTAAAGGCATCGCTTTCGAGAATAAAAAACTGCTCACCCGCAGGATGTATGACACCCTTCCCTTTCAGCTTACCAATGCCCAGAAACGCGTCCTGAAAGAGATCTTTGCCGATATGACTTCGGAAAAGCAGATGAGCAGACTGCTGCAGGGCGACGTTGGCAGCGGAAAGACGATCGTGACGCTGTTTGCCATGCTGCTTGCCATAGAAAACGGCTTCCAGGCGGCGCTGATGGCGCCCACGGAAATTCTGGCGGAACAGCATTATCAGAATATAACCAACTTTATCAAGGTCGCCGGTTTGGAGTTCAAATCAGATGAAAACAGCATGGATCCCTGCCTGCGCAGGGATGACAGAGTAAGGGTTTGCCTGCTCAAGGGCGGACAGTTCAAAGGCAAAAAAGAACTCAAGGAACAGATCGCTGCCGGTGCAATTAATCTCATCATCGGAACCCATGCTCTGCTGCAGGAGGATGTGCAGTTCAACACCCTGGGCTTCATCACAGTGGATGAGCAGCACCGCTTCGGAGTGGAACAGCGTGCCAAACTCGGCAAAAAAGACACTCATCCCGATATGCTTTATCTCAGTGCCACACCCATTCCCCGCTCCCTTGCCATGACGGTTTACGGCGACCTGGAAGTCAGCATTCTGGATGAACTTCCGCCCAACCGCAAACCGGTCACCACCTATGTCCGCAATTCCGAAAAGCTGGATCTGGTCTATTCCGAAGTGCGCAAAGAACTGCAGAAAGGCAGGCAGGCCTATATCGTCTGCCCTTTGATCGAAGAATCGGAAAAGCTTGATCTGCTGTCTGCCGAGACACTTTTCAAGCATATCAAAGCCAAGGTCTTTCCACAGTTCAAAACCGCTATCCTGCACGGCAGAATGAAGAATGCCGACAAAGACGCCATCATGCATGAATTCAAGCAGGGCTCGATCAAGGTTCTGGTTTCTACCACCGTGATCGAAGTCGGAGTTGACGTTCCCAACGCTACTGTGATGCTGATCGAGCATGCAGAGCGCTTTGGCCTGGCCCAGCTGCATCAGTTGAGAGGAAGGGTCGGGCGCGGCGCAGACCAGTCTTGGTGTTATCTGATCGAGCATTATCCTGTTTCCAATGTCGGGCGTGAACGCCTGGCCACCATGACAAGCACCAATGACGGTTTTGTGATCGCGGAAAAAGACCTGGAACTGCGCGGTCCGGGAGAGTTCTTCGGAACCGAGCAGAGCGGCATGCCGCGCTTCCGCTTTGCCAATCTCATCCGTGACCAGCACATCCTCAAACTGGCTCGCAACGATGCTTTTGACCTCATCAGCACTGACTTTGATTTCACCTTGCCTGAGCATAAAATGGTGCGCAGTCAGTTTAAAAAGTTATATTCTAAGAAAGAAACCTTAATGCTGTATTAGTCTAGGGAGGTAAATATGAACACCAGGATAGTGCTGGACTTCATCAAGGCGATCAATGCCGCGGACGTTGACACCATCAGCTTTCTGCTGACTGATGACCATGTCTTTGTGGATTCGCAGAACAACAAAGTCATCGGCAAAGATGCCATGACCGAGGCCTGGAAAGCTTTCTACAAGGTGTTTCCGGATTATCACATCGAAGTCAATGAAACCCTTGCCAAGGATGAGATCGTGATGGTAACGGGCTTTGCCAGCGGCACCTACAAGAATCTGAAACACGAGGACATCGACACCTCCTGGATCGTGCCCGCCTGTTTCAAAGCCATCCTCAAAGATGGAAAGATCGAGCTCTGGCAGATCTTTGCCGACATGAGCAAAGCCTATGAGATAGTTAAACGCTATTCAGGTTCATAATTTGCATATACACTGAACAGAACATCAGACATAATAAATAACAGGATAGAACTATGTGGAAAAATCTTCTCTTGATCACACTGCTGATCTTCAGCACCCTTGCTTTTGCTCTTACTGAAAGCGACTTCAACGCTCCCCTGCCGGTGGACCCTGAACTGACGGTGGGAAAGCTGCCCAATGGCCTGACCTATTACATCAAAGTGAACCGCAAACCGGAAAAAAGCGCTGAACTGCGCCTGGTTGCCAATGTTGGCTCGGTGCAGGAAGACGAGGACCAGCTTGGCCTGGCGCATTTTACAGAGCACATGGCTTTCAACGGAACCAGGCACTTCCCCAAATCTGAACTGGTGGATTATCTCAATTCCATCGGCATGGGCTATGCCGCCGGACTCAATGCAGGTACGGGTTTGGACCAGACAGTCTATCAGCTCAAGATCCCTACAGACAATCAGGAGCAATTCCGCAAGGGCTTTCTGATCCTGAGTGACTGGGCCAACGGCATCAGTTTTGACCCGGTTGAAATTGACAAAGAGCGCGGCGTCATCATTGAAGAATACCGTGGCGGACAGGGTGCAGACCAGCGCATTTATGATAAAACGCGAAAGGTGATCTTTGCCGGCTCGCGTTATGCTGAAAGAATGCCCATCGGCACTCTGGAAATTCTGCAGAACTTCCGTCCCGAGACCATCAGAAGATATTACAACGACTGGTACAGACCTGATCTGCAGGCCGTGGTGGCAGTCGGCGACTTTGATCCCAAAGTGGTGGAAAGCCTGATCAGGGAATTCTTCGGTTCAATCCAGATGCCGGAAAACCCCAGGCCCGCTTTACTGTATGACGTGCCGGACCACCCTGATCCAAAGGTCGTCATTGCCACTGATAAAGAGGCTTCCGGCACTTCCGTGCAGATCATCTGGAAGCATGATACCGAGCCCAATGCCTCGATTGCTGATTACCGCAAATCCCTGATCAACAATCTTTATACCCAGATGCTGAACGCCCGCCTGCAGGAACTGGCGCTGCAGCCCGAGCCGCCTTTCTCTCAGGCCTTTAACTTCAAATACAACATGGTGCGCAGCAAAGCCACCTACGCCATGTATGCCATAGTGGATGAAACAGGTGTCATGACCGGTTTGAATGCATTGCTGACAGAAGCTGAAAGGGTCAACCGCTTTGGCTTCACGCAGTCTGAACTGGACCGCGCCAAGCAGAATGCCGTCCGTCAGGCGGAGCGCATGCTGGCTGAAAAGGACAAGCAGGATTCGGGACGCCTGGTCTGGCGCTATGTCTGGCACTACACATTCGGTAATCCGATCATGAGTGTCGAGCAGAACGTTTTTCTGAATAAAGGGCTGTATGACACCATCACGCTGGACGAAGTGAATGCCGTCTGCCGTGAACTGGTCACTGACGAGAACATGGTTATTGCAGTCTCTGCACCGGAAAAAGACGACCTGACCTTGCCTTCCGAAGCTGACATCCTGGCTCTGACTAAGCAGGTAAGCGCATCCCTGCTAATTGCTTATGAGGATAAGGTCAGTCAGGACGAACTGCTTTCTGCTGTTCTCAAACCGGGAAAGATCAAATCCCAAAAGATCTACAAGAAAGTCGGTGTCAAACAGTGGACTCTTTCCAACGGCATCAAGGTCCTGCATAAGAAAACAGACTTCAAGAATGATGAAGTAATGCTGCGTGCTTTCAGTCCCGGCGGATATTCACAATATGAACTGGATGACTTGTTTGAAGCCAAGGAAGCCGCTTCCATAATCCAGGAAAGCGGCGTGAACGGTTTTGACGCCACTGCCCTCTCCAAAAAGCTTTCCGGCAAAATCGTCAATGTCCGGCCCTTCATTGATTTTAATAATGAAGGCTATTACGCCAACAGTTCAGTCACTGATCTGGAAACCATGTTTCAACTTATCTATCTGTATGCCACAGCTCCGCTTTTGACCCAGGAAAGCTTTGCCGCCTGGCAGGCGCGCACCCAGACCTGGCTGCAGAATGCTGCCCTGAATCCAGAATCCGTGTTTCAGGATTCGGTGGTCGCTTTTGTTTTTGATTATCATCCTTACAGCAAAAGCATGCAGATTCAGGATCTGGCTTCTCTCGACATGGAAAGAGTTCTGCAGATCTATAATGAAAGGTTTACCGGCTATAGCGATTTCACCTTTGTGATCGTCGGCAATTATGACGAGAAGCAGCTCAAACATCTGTGCACCAAGTATCTTGCCAACTTACCCGGAAAACCTGGCACCGAGCAGCCAAGAGACGTGGGATTGCGCGTTGCACAAGGCGTCAAAGACCAGTCGATTTACAAAGGGCAGGATGAAAAGAGCATTGTCCAGTTCATCATTTCCGGCGAAACTGACATCAACAGCAAATCAGAGATCGAATTGCGGAATCTATCTTTGCTGATGAACGAAAAACTGCGCGAGAACATACGCGAAACCCGCAGCGGAGTATATTACATCGGCGCTTACGGCGAAACCATGCTCCACCCTATTCCCCAATTCCAGATCACTATCTACATGCAGTGCGCGCCGGAACGGGTGGAAGAGCTTTCTGAAGCTGTGACAGCGACTTTGGACAGCTTAAAGGCAGGCCTGTTTGAAGAAAAGTATGTCAATGTGGTAAAGGTTACCAGGCAGAAGCGTCTCGAGATCGAGACCAAGGACAACCGCTGGTGGCTTGGCAGCATTTACGATCAGGCTTCCAACGGATTCCCCATTAATGATCTGCTGAAAGACATGAACACGATCAACACCCTGACGCACAAAGACCTTAAGTTAGCGGCGGAAAAATATCTCAACCACCGCACCAATCTGCTCAGGAGTGCGCTCTACCCGGCTCCCAGACTGGAATAGCTCAGAACATCACGGTCATTTTGACCAACGGGAAGAGCAATAAATCTCCCGTGTCTCCCGTGAAGGGACGGAATCCGCCCAGGTCCCAACTGAGTTTGTCGCCTTTGAAACGGACGCCCAGGGTCAGGAGCTGACCGCCTTCTTCGTCCAGAACTGCCGAGACGGTCATCAGTTCAGAGATCAAGGCGATCCTTTGGGAGACGCTTACCATGCCGCCCAGGGCCAGGAAAGCGCCGTTTTTAATCTCCTCATAGCTCATGACCATGCCGACATAGGCATGCGCGCTGGCTTGCGGCGAGCCGTAACTGATCACATTCATCAGCCCCAACCCTTCGGCTTTGGGCAACCAGGTCAGAGTCGCCGCAGCCTGGAATTTCTCATACCGCAGATAATTCTGCTTGATTCCGAGGGCGGAATACTCGAAGGCTTCCACAAAGATCGGAAACGGCATCCCGATGCTGAGATGGGTCCGGTCCGTCAATCCGTAAGCATACTGGACGATGAAGATCTCATAATTTGTGAAAGTATGCCTGCCTTTCGGCATTGTGTAAGCCGTCGGCAAGACCAGCAGCGACTGGTCGGCGGCCTGAAAAACGGGTGCTTCTTCCTGGGCAAAAAGCAACGCTCCGCTTGCCAGAATAAGGATTAGTACTGTAATGAGGACTTTCATTTTGCCTGCCTTTGTGACCTTGTTTAGGTCATCCTGAGGGTCAAAATTTTTATATTTTACTGTATATCTGATTCCATTTATACTGTCAATCAAAAGTTTCTGCTCAGCCTCCCCCCGAAGTCTGATTTTC
>CAZWJK010000093.1:0-8184 GCA_964634035.1 uncultured Candidatus Cloacimonadota bacterium
TGTCGTCCCTCGCTTGACGGGGGACCTAAGATTCCTGCCTGCGCAGGAATGACATTAAAAAACAAGATTCCTGCTTTCGCAGGAATGACGTAGTAGGTACAGGCGTCCCGCCTGTACTGAGACAAGCCTATGTCCCCAATATGTAAAAAAATCTTAACCCTATAAGAAATAACTTGACAGGCAAAGCACTTTGAAATACAAAGTATCAGGAGTTAACAAAGAGACAACGGAGATGTTTAAAATAAAGGAGTCAAAATGTCGGATGCCTACTTTAAGAATGAACTGAAGCAGATCGCCACTCTGGACCAGGTGATCCATACACCTGCCAGGCTGATCACGATCATGCTTCTGCAGCAAGCCGGAACGCTTGATTTTATACGGTTGATGAGCCTGACGGAACTGACCTGGGGGAATCTGTCCACTCATCTTTCAAAACTGGAGGACGCCGGATATGTTATGATCACGAAAACCTTCAAAGGCAAAAGGCCGCACACCCTGATCAGCCTTACGGAAAGCGGCAGGCAGGCATATCAGCAATGGGGCCAGACCATTATCAAAGCCCTGCCGGGCAGCGTGAAACACCAATTCATCCGTCCTGCCGAGGAATTCCGGTTCTCAGAACAACAGCTTGCAGCTTTTGTCAATGACTCAGAATTGCCTGATGCCGCAACCAGAGATGTATTCTTCCTGCCTAAATATCACCGTTGGGGAATGGCCCTTCCGCCCATCAGGGAGTTGAATCCTCTGTCCTGAGAAGAAAGGCAATGGCATCAGAAGTGAATGAATGCATAAAATTTTGTGATACAGGGATGGGAAAGACTGTTTAGATAATAATCTATTCCCGCCCACCACCCTTTTATGAAGGGCTCCGCCCTTCAATCCGATCGAACAAAAAAACATTAACCATATAGTTCATAATAAGTTATAAGGAGGTCCGATGAAATATCTGGACATCGCCATGGACGCTGCCAGGTCTCTGGGAGCCGATTACGCCGATATCAGAATTCAGAAAACGACCGACCAGGTCATCTACCTGCACAATCTGAGTCTGAAGAACACCTCAACCGACATCACCGACGGATATGGTATCCGGGTCTTTAAGGACGGCGCCTGGGGCTTTGCGCACTGTAACAAATTCAGTGACGACCAGGTAGCCGCAACCGTGAAAAAGGCAATGGACATCGCCAGGCTGTCAGCCCAGGTCAAGAAAGGCGCCGGGCTCACTCTGGCGGCGGAACGCAGTTATATCGCATCGTACCAGACGCCGGTAAAGTGCGATCCCTTCCAGCTTTCGCTGAAGGAAAAGGTCGATCTGATGCTGGAAGTGAACCGTATGATGCTGAACTACGAAGGCACCAAGCAGGCGGTCTTCTATCTGCTCATGCACAAGGATGAAAAGCTGTTTGCCAGCACTCTGGGCACGCGTCTGGACATCACGACCCAGTTCATCGATCCCATGATCACAGCTACCGCAGTTGTGAATGGAGACAGCCAGAGCCGCACTTTTGACGAAGGCGGCAGAGCCACGGGCTGGGAATGGATCAGTGAGCTTGACCTCGCAGAAAAAGCCAAACAGATAGCGGAAGAAGCTCTGATCAAAGTGAAAGCCGAATCCCTAAAAGAGGAAAAACGGCGCACCCTGATCCTTGATCCCAACCACCTGGGCCTGACCATGCATGAGTCTGTCGGCCACGCCACTGAACTGGACCGCGTACTGGGCTGGGAAGCTGACTTCGCAGGCATTTCCTTTGCCACTCCGGAAAAGCTTGGAAACTATAAATATGGTTCCGACATTGTCAACTTCGTAGGCGACAACACGCTCTGCGAAGGGCTTGCCTCTGCCGGTTTCGATGATGACGGCGTGCCTAACCAGAGATGGTTCATCATCAAGGACGGCATCCTGAATGAATACGGCAGCACGCGTGACACCGCTCCCCAGATAGGTTTGGTGCACAGCCGCGGCTGCTCCAGGGCCACTTATTACTTCAATCAGCCCATCAACCGCATTCCCAATCTGTATCTGCTGCCAGGCAAAGAGGAACTGACTCCGGCTCAGCTTATTGCCGACACGGAAGAAGGGGTTTACATACAGGGCAGAGGCAGTTTCTCCATAGACCAGCACAGGGTCAATTTCCAGTTCGGCGGCGACTTCTTCTGGGAAATCAAAAACGGCAAGCTGCACCGTCCGCTGAAAAAGATCCTCTACAAATCCTGCAACCCGGAATTCTGGAACAGCTGCGACGCCATCTGTGACGAGAGATTCTGGCGTCCCTTCGGCGTGGTGAACTGCGGCAAAGGCCAACCCAGCCAGACGGGCAGAATGACCCACGGAGCTGCTCCGGCACGCTTCCGCAACATCAGGGTAGGAGGTTCACAATGAAAGACCAGTTCGAAAAAATCGCCGCTTACGTAAAAAAACACGTCAAAGCTGATGACTACAATCTGCGCATCTCGGCAAAAGACAGTCACGAGACTCGTTTTGCCCAGAATGCCATCACTCAGCACATAGCCGGAGCTAATATAGACATCGACCTGGAGGTCGCATTTGCCGATAAAACAGGCCGCTGCTCCATCAATCAGACGGACGAAACCGCTCTGTCAAACATGATCAGGTCTGCCGAGGATATGGCGATCCTGAATCAGCCCGACCCCGAATATGTGGAAAGCGCTGTAAAACAGGATTACCCCAAGGTTCAGAACACCTCGGAAGCAACGCTGAAACTGGCTCCGGAGCAGATGGTCGAGATCGTCAAAAAGTCCATAGCCAACGGCGAAACCAGGCAGGCAACCGTTTCCGGCATGACCGAAAAACATAGCATCCAGATCTTCAACAGTGCCAAAAACGGTTTTGAAGGTTATCACGAACTGACGGAATTCGACCACTCCATGACCATGAAAAAGGACCACATAGAAACCAAAGTATCCTTTTCCGGAAAAGACTTTGCCGCTTTCGACCTGGATCAGGAGATCGAGCAGTTGAATGAGCAATTCACTTCCCTGGGCAACCAGCAGTCTTTCGAAGCATGCAAAATCCCTGTGATTCT
Source organism: uncultured Candidatus Cloacimonadota bacterium (assembly GCA_964634035.1). Classification (GTDB taxonomy): domain Bacteria; phylum Cloacimonadota; class Cloacimonadia; order Cloacimonadales; family Cloacimonadaceae; genus UBA5614. The sequence continues at coordinate 3,045 of CAZWJK010000093.1, forward strand.
CAGGCCTGCAGCTCTGGCGGAATTCTTCTGGTTCATGATGTGGATGATGAACCGCCGCCAGTCTGATGAAGGTCTGACAGCTTTCACAGACCAGATCGGCAAGAAGTTCATGGGCGACAAATTCTCCCTGATGTCCACCTTCACCATACCGGAACTGGTGGCTGCGCCCTACTCGTGGGATACCATCGTATCGGAAGAAACTTACTGGGTCAAAAACGGCGTGGTGGAAAACATGCCCTGCCCCCGCTACTGGGCAAAGCTGAAGAACCTGAAACCGGCAGCGCCTTTCAATGTCTATGTTCCCGGCGGTAACACCACTGAAGAAGAGATGATGAAGATGGTGCCCAAAGGCCTGATCGTGAACCGTTTCTGGTATATCAGGCCGGTGGACATGAAAGCGGGTGAACTTACCGGCATGACGCGTGACGGCGTTCTATATTTCGAGGATGGGAAAGTCAAGCACGCCGTTAACAACCTGCGTTTCAATGAAATTCCTCACGACGTGACCAGACGCCTGCTTGCCCTGGGCAAAAGCGTCCTGTGCGACAGTTCCGTGATGGTTCCGACTGTGCTGGTGGACAACTTTAATTTTGTTGACACCACAACGTTCTAACTATTGTATGCATATGGGTCCGTCGTGTTTGGATGACGTGACGGGCCCCCTATTACAAAGGCTTTGGGAGGTGTAATGGCGGCGAGGTTGGGGTTTGCTTTCAGCTTCAGTTCAGGCCCTCAGGAAAGATACGCTCTGATGCTGTGCCGCAGCATTCGCCTGTATGGCGGCAGACACAAATCCGCACCCGTCTATGCCTTTGTTCCCAACAGTGAATACGGCAAACTGGAAGCTGACAACCTCTCCGAACTGAAAAGCCTGGAAGTGGAGATCCTGCCTTTTGAATTCACTCCCCCCGTGCAGAAAGTCTATTATGCGATGAAATCGATGGCTGCCGGAGCAGCGGAAATGTATGCCATGGGCAAGGTGGAACAGCTCATCTACTGTGACGCGGAATCTCTTTTCCTTAACGATCCGACCCTGATGCTGCTACCCCGCGGCAAGAAACTTGGCGTCCGCCCTGTCGATATAAGAAACATCGCCATCACCTGGAAGGAACCCGTAGATGATTTCTGGACAAAGGTCTATGAACTGCTGAAGGTTCCTGAGGACAGGATCTTCCCTGTCATCTCAACCGTCGATTTTGAACAGCTCAGAGCCTATTTTAACGCCTGCCTGCTAACCGTGATCCCGGAAAACGGCCTGCTGCAGAAATGGAGCGCCAACTTTGCCCGTCTGGCTGACAATCCGGCCTGGAACGAGTTTTTCCTTCGCGATGAACTCTACAGGATCTTTCTGCACCAGGCGATCCTGACCGGCACCATCCTGCATGAACTTTCGGAGGAAGAGATCGAGATCTATTCCATCCATGTCAATTTCCCGCTCTATAATTATCCCAAACATCCCCATAAACCTGAGTGGATCAATGAACTGGTCACCGCCCGCCTGGACCTTTTGGACCGCGACAACTGCTGGAAGACCTGGCTGCCCATGCGCGAGCCGCTCAAGTCCTGGCTGATCAATCAATACGAGGACCTCAATCTCGATAATCCCCTGCCTGACCAGTTAACATAAATTCATCACTTTCAGAAACCCCGTCCACGGTGCAATCTCTGGTCTGCAAATTGCATTTATCAGGCTCAATCAGAAGTGATCAGCACTTAATACGTTCTGATTGACAGAAAAGACACATCTTTAGAATGAGAAAAGATATCTCTATATTGGCGGTAACTAATTATGAAAAGAGCAGTTAGATTGAGTCGGCCAAGCCGGCTGGCAGCAGTTTTCTGCATATTGATGTTCAGCGTTTCAATGCTCCCGGCGTTGACCCTGATCAATGAAAACATCCAGAACTGGGTGGCATACACGTCCTACGGAACCTACACTCAGCCCATTCCGGCAGGCACTGTGACCATGACAAGCTGCATAGTTTCACCCGGTGCGGCTGCCACCGGAACCTGCACCATCGGCAGGATCCAGATGCAGGCCACGACCGGCATTGTGGAATTGCCGCAGTTGCCGTCGGTCGGCCATGTGGAGTTTCACATCGCCGCCGGCTCCAGCGGCCGCTCCGTCAAGCTCCAGAAACTGAATGATACAGTCTGGCAGGACATTACGATTTTTTCTGACATCGCCACCCTGGGCGCCACTTTTTCCTTTGATGTCAATCTTGGAGAACCCACCACGCTCAGACTTGCCAATCCCAGCCACGCCCTTTATGTGCATGACATCATCATCACTGACTACCAGAACGTTGAACTGCCCATTGTGATCACCTCCGCCGTCTCAAACATCACTTATGACACTGCCGTTTCCGGTGGCAACATTGAAAACACCGGCACTTCAGGTATTCTGGCCAGAGGCGTTTGCTGGAGCACTTCCCTCAATCCCACCCTGGCTGATAACCACACCTCCAACGGAACCGGGATCGGCACTTTTGTCAGCGTCATGACAGGCCTGACCCCTGACTCTGATTACCACGTCCGCGCCTATGCCACCAACAGCAGCGGTACCTCCTACGGCGAGGACATTCCGTTCAGGACAGCCAACATCGGAGTTCCCTCTTTGCAGGCCAGCAACCTCGTTTTTTATCCCGGCAGCACTTCCATCCAGGCGTCCTGGACTCCCGGCAACGGCGCCAGGCGCATCGTTAAGATCAATACCACCAACAATTTCGCTCTGCCCGTCGATGGCGTTGCTTATGCGGCAAATCCGATCTATGGCGGATTTGGCGAACAGGTTGTCTATAACGGCGCCACCCAGATTGTGGAAGGCGAAGCCATCAACGCAGTCTCCGTAACGGGTCTGACCCCCAATACGACCTATTGGTTCCGGGTCTTTGACTACAACGGTGAAGACGACGAATCGCTCTATAACACAGTTCCCGCCCTCAATAATCCGCGCGGCACGATGACTCTGAACACCATTCTGGAAGGCTATTATGAAGGCATCAGCGGCACCGGCGAAACACTCAAAACCAATCTGCACAACCTTTTGCGCACCACTCACCTGACCGCCTTTTCCTATGACGCGCTCTGGACCCAACTGCAATACACCGATGAGGACAGTCTCAATACCAATAACATCATTGAGATCTACACCGGCTGGTCGGTTCCCAAGAACTACTCCGGCGGCGGCGTGGACCAATGGAACCGCGAGCACACGTGGTCCAAGAGCCATGGCGATTTTGGCGACGTGCCCAAAGCGGGAACCGATCTGCATCATTTGAGACCCTGCGATTCCACCGTCAATTCAGCCAAAGGCAACAAGGATTTCGATAACGGCGGAACGCCTTACATAGACGCTTCCCCCTATGCCGGCTATTCCGGAAACACGGGCTGCTTCACTGATACGGATTCCTGGGAACCGCGCGATGCCGACAAAGGCGATGTGGCGCGCATGATCCTCTACATGTCCGTCCGCTACGAAGGCACGGACACCACCTATGACCTTGAAATGCAGGATATTACGCCCACCGTCGGTGCCTACTATGGAAAGCTTTCCACCCTCCTGAACTGGCATGTGATCGATCCTCCCGGCAGTTGGGAACGGCGCCGCAACAACCGCATCCACGAGCGCCAGGGCAACCGCAATCCCTTCATTGACCATCCCGAATTCGTCAACCAGCTTTGGGCACCCACCACAACCTACGCCTCAGTCATCGATTCCGTCACCTTCATCGCCAACTGGACTCATGCCATCGACGCGAATTCCTACGTCCTGGACGTTGCTTACGATAACTCGTTTACAAGTCTGGTCCCTGGCTACGCCAATCTGAACGTGGGCTACAACACCAGCCGGAACGTCACTGTCCCCGCTTCCAACACGACTTATTACTACAGACTGAAATCCTTCTTCACAGGCGGATTCAGCATGTATTCCAACGTTTCTGCGGTTTATCTGTCCCCCGCTCCCGTGATCCTCACGAACCTTGAAACCGCCTGGGATTGGAATGACGAGCTCTACTACCATGTCAATGTGACCTGGACCACCCAGTACGAAATTGACCTGATGGGATTCCGGGTTTACCGCTCGCTCACGGATGACCTGTCTGAAGCAGTTCTGGTGACAGCAAACCTCATTACTGCTTCCAACACATCAAATCCGCAAAACTATGGCTTCACGGATGGCAATCTGGCCAACTGGACCCAATACTATTACTGGGTCGAGGCTCTGACTTTGGATGCCACGAGTTTTTTCTTCGGCCCCGATTCCGTCTATGTCGGCGAGGTCGCCAACCAGGATGAAGTTGCCGTGCAGACCGCGCCCTCCCTGCGCAGGATCTATCCCAATCCGTTCAGAGAAACCGTCTCCATCGATTTTGAACTTCAGAAAGCAAATGCCGTCGAACTGAAAGTCTATAACCTAAAGGGCCAGCTTGTCCGCACTCTGTACCGTGGCGTTAAATCACCCGGTTCGCATGCTTTGGCGTGGGACGGCACTGGTCTCAACGGCAATAAATGCAGCCCTGGCCTGTATCTGATCCGTCTGCAGTCGGCCGGCGGAGTCAGCCACAAAAAAGTCATCCTGGATTGATCCGGAAAGCATAAGATCCTTATCCCGGATGCATAAAGCATTGAAAAGCGGAGTGATAAACGCTCCGCTTTGATTTTTGGCATATCTATCGGGTATAGCACCCCTCCTCTGCCGGCTTCTCCCCATCTCCCATTCTTCGATCTAACAGATACTCCGTCAATATGTTAGGCCATATCTATGTCCCTATTTTTTGACATATCGCCCCTTATCCATCCATAAATCCTCCTCGAAATCCTGTCATAATCCTGTCCTAATCCAGTCGGATTTAATCCGATTGGATCCCGACTGGATCCCGATAGGATTACGACTTGCAGTTATGAATAAGTATGGAAATGACAGTGATTTGGAGATCGATTAACAAAGATTTCACAAACCGAGTCATGAAGGACGGCACTATTAACCAAACTGTCTTAAGGCAGAACTGCAAGCAAAGTCCGCCAGGACGACACTTTGTAACCCGGCACGTAAGTGCCGGGACTAAATCAGGTTGCAGAACCAGTCCGGCAGGACGACACTTTGTAACCCGGCACGTGAGTGCCGGGACTAAATCAG
>CAZWJK010000094.1:0-2521 GCA_964634035.1 uncultured Candidatus Cloacimonadota bacterium
AGGTCTTCCAGAGAGGAAAGCTCAGCGGGAGAATTGATGAAGGTTCCTGCCTGACCGCGGAATGTGTCACCCCTCCAGACACTGTAGAAAGAACCGGGCATCCAGGTGTTGTCCATTCCGGAGCGTGCCCAGAAAACTTCCACCTGGCGTCCCTGGTCAAAGGGAACGTCATCGACAGCCTGGATAATGGCTTTGTTATATACAGGGAAAGCGCCCATGTCCTTACGGGAGCCGTCAGGGTCATCCATATACAGATATCCTGTATTTATACAGGGCGAAGTTCCCAGCAGATGGCAATCTTCAAGGCTTACAAATAGCGGATCAGCATTTATGCAGTCATTATAGTTGGGAGTAGCATTAATAACCTTGGCGGGATTGATGTCACAGTTGATAAAATTGGCATTTTGTCCGCCGCTGAATGCATCTGAAAAATTTACTTCATTGGTGACGTAGGGATTCCAGAAAATGCTGTTGTATATATTCATGCTACTAAAACACCAGCTCATAGGCATCCCCATGACTTCCAGAGCTGAATTGCCGTTGCTGTTCATGGCAAAGGAATTGGAGTTCAGATAAGCATAACTGCAATACATTAATGCTACAATCCGGACATGGCTGATAACATCTTGATAACCCTCAAAATAATTGTTGCAAAAAGCGCTGTGGGATAGAGAAAAATGATCATAAACACCTACGGCAAGGGTGGAAACGCCATAATATGAACTGTTTTGATTGAAAGTGCAGTATGAGATATAAATCTGCCAGGGACCAAAGATATTAACAGCTCCAGCAGAACCTGCATAGTTATTGGAAAAGCGGCAATGGTCAAGCTGGAGTGAAATATCTGTCAGGATATTCAATGCACCTCCTTGTTCATCATTGTCTTTCCGGGAGTTCTCAAAAATGCAGTAGGAAATCGTCCAATCCCATTGGTCAGACTGATGAATTGTAATTCCCCGCCAGGTGGTAAAAATATATTCAGTCGTAAAACGAATCGAATCAGACGGAGTTCCCTGCGCCTGGAGATAACCATAAACATCAATTTCCGTGTCATAGCTGGCAATAACTTCCACCCCCGGCTCTATGGTAAGTTCATAACCTTGAGGTATAATGTGATTACATTGAAGGTAATAAGGGCTGTTGGCAGCCGTCCAAGTGCCGTAGGCAATCCTGGTGTTGATGCCCAGATACATATTATCAATATACCAGCCCAACAGGTCATTGGAACTGCCGGTGCAGGCAAAGGCAATGTGAAAACCGGTGGTATACAAGTACTGACGCGGAATAGTGATTCCTATTGGAACCTGAATGATGTTTTCTGAAACAGTCTGGCTCCAGATCGTGCTCCAGACATCGGTATCATCTGTCACCTGGATGCTGATATCGTAAGATGTTGTGTACATGGGATTGTCAAATAGAGTGTGGTAGAAAACGAATTGCAGTTCGTAAAAATCAGCAGTGTTGATGGGCGGTGAAATGAACCGGCGAATCTCAGTTCCAACATTAGGGCTCAAAACCAGTTCCGGAGGGTCGTCAAAAGCATTGCCTGACGAGTTTACGGACCAGGTGCCGGGACCTTCAGAAGTCCAGCCGGCCGGCATACCGTAATAAAAACTCTCAAAGAAAAGCATTTCACTGGAAAATGCTATGGTGAGAGAGGTGAGGAAAATAATGGCAAGCATAGTTGTTTTCATTGGATACTCCTTTTTAAATTCAGTATCGGCTGAAAATCAGTCTTAGAGTTTGTATAATAAGAGAATAAAACCTGTCAAGAATAATATTCAGAGCAATTTAATAGAGACATAAGAGCTTGTTCAGGGCGTATTCATCCGGTAGTACGATAAAAAAAGGCCGGTCGCAACCGGCCTTAAAGTCATATGATGTTACAAATGCTTATCCCCAGTGCCAGAAGCCAAATCTGACCCAGCGGGGATGATAATAGAAAGAGAGATACATGTTGCGGTGCCAGTTGACCTTGCGCATGGAAGTGACCCTGATGGCCTGATCGCTGTAATTCACATAACCCCTGACTTCGACATAGATCTTCTTGTTCAGGTGTCCGTAGCGGTCGATCAGACGGCGTGCCAGGCGGTTGCCATAGCGGTCAAAGTAGAAAGTGGCATAGTCGCCGTTGAGTTTGCGGGTGACCATACCGTAGCTGTAAGGATAAATGGTGTCCAGTTCGTCAATGATCAGATAGCCGGTGAATTCCTGAATGCGGTTGGTCCAGGAGTAGTATTGGCTGAAGCTGGGATAGACGATCCAGTGGTGGGAAGGATACCAGTCATAGTAATAGACATAACTGACATAACCGAAGTTGTGATAGGTGAAATACCAGTTCCAGCTGAAATGCGGGTTGTACCAGTTCCAGGGATGGTTGTACCAGGTCATGTGGTGATAAGGATTCTGCCAATACCAGTTATTGTAGTGATTGTGCCAGTACCAGTCGCGGGGCGGGCGCCAGTTCCAGCCGTGATTGTTGTGATAGCCGTTCCAGCCATGGTCATTGTTGTGATTGCCG
>CAZWJK010000094.1:2621-8062 GCA_964634035.1 uncultured Candidatus Cloacimonadota bacterium
TGATTGCCGCCTCCGTGGCCGCCGCCATGGTTGTCTGGTCCGTCATAATAATCGTTGTCATCGTCTCCGGACTGGGGAGGTCTGATCCCGCGCCCCAATTCAAACGGCTGATTCTGATCGGAGGGAGAAAACTGGCCGTTGTCGCGAATCACTGATTTGCCATCCGGGGCTGGATCACCTTTCTGGTCTGAAGTCTTGCCGATATTGGATCGGGTGGCCTGTTCCGTTACTTTTCCATCGGGAGTGAACACCTTAAAAACGGTCTCGCTGTCCTGCTTCTCTTTCTGGATCCGGGAGGATGCGGGCTTTTCCTTTTCAGCGACTTCTTTTTCCGGGACAGGATTGGATCTTGTATTCTCCTTCTCAGTCTTAAGTGTGGTCTTGTCAGTCTGAGTGGTTCTGGTGGCGGAAGGAGTGGTAGTTGGGGTCTGAGCAGGCTGTCTGGTTACGGGAGAAGTGTAGTTGTAGTAATCGTCGTCAAAGCTGTTCTGCCTGCTGTGTTGAGTGGTTCTGCTGTCTGTTCTGGAGGTGGTCCTATCAGTGTTGTTTGAGTAAGAGTTTCCGGAAGACGTGGTGGATTGCGTAGACCGGGACGGTGTCGTCACAGAGGGTGTTTGAGTCCTGTTCACAGTTGAGGAAGAAGATGTGCTGCGGCTGTTTGATTGAGTTCTGCTCTCAGTAGGCTGGGAAGTTCTGCTGTCTTCCTGCTTGGTCGTTTGCTTAACTGCGGGTTGAGAGGTTCTGCTATCCTCGGACTTAGTGGTTTTCACCTCAGGAGTCCTGGAAACAGCGGTCCTGGCAGGTTGAGCTACTTCTTCCTTCTCTATCTGCACGGATTTAGTGTTATCAGTTTTAACATCTGATTGCTTGCGGGTTTCAGAGACTTCTCTGCTGCCTCTGGTCTGAGCCTGAAGTCCCAGAGTCAATCCTGTCAGCAGGGCCGTAACTGTTAGAATAATAATAAGCTTTTTCATTTCTTCCTCCTTCTTAGAGGGGTTTCACTTATTACTACAGATGCACTTTCATTTCCCTGCAAAAAAATCTGCAACCTTTTTCACTTCTGTAGGAATATCTATTTTCTGAGGGCATTTGGGCAGGCAGGCACCACATTGGGTGCACTTATCCGCCTTATTGGCATCAGGGACGAAGAAACTGTATTCTTTCTGATGGCGCTGCTTGTCACCAAACATATGTGCTTCATTATACATGCCCAGCACCCAGGGAATCGCAACCTTGGCGGGACAGGGCAGACAATAACCACATCCGGTGCAGTGGACAACCATCTTGTTCAGATACACCCTGCGGACTTTCTGATAGAGTTTCATTTCATCCTCAGAAATGCTGTCGGGTTTGACCTTCCCTGCAATGCTGATGTTTTCCTGCATTTGCTCCAGATCGGACATTCCGCTCAGGACAACCTGCACCTCAGGATAGTTCCAGACAAAGCGGAATGCGCGCTCTGCCGGAGTCCACCTGTGCTTGGATTTAGCCCATATCTTTTGTGCGTCGGAAGGGATCCTGCCTGCCAGTTTGCCGCCCATGACAGGTTCTATGATGATGATGCCGATACCTTTGGCAGCGGCGTATTTGAGTCCCCGCACACCCGCTTCCCTGTGAGTGTCAAAATAGTTGTGCTGGATCTGACAGAATTCCCAGTCATAGCTGTCTGTGATTTTCTTGAAGGCAGGATATTTATCATGAAAGGAAAAGCCGATGTGACGGATCTTGCCGGCTGCTTTGGCAGACTCCAGAAACTCGATGGCACCCAGTTTTTTCATCGCCATCCAGCTTTTTCCATTCAGGCCGTGCATCAGGTAATAATCTATGTAATCGGTCTGCAGGCGTTCCAGTTGCCTGGCAAGGTATTCATCCATGTCGGCGCGCGTTTTGATCAGCCAGGTGGGAAGCTTGGACGCCACAAAGACCTTTTTGCGGTCGATGGTCTGCAGGAACCTGCCCAGCAGGGGTTCACTCTCTCCACCGTGATATGGAAAAGCAGTATCCAGATAGTTCACGCCTTTATCAACAGCGTATCTCAGCATCTGCATTGTTTCTGCTTCGTTGATTTTATTATCCTGATCGACGGGAAGGCGCATCAGACCAAAACCCAGAATGGACAGCCGGTCTTTGTTGCCCGGCATTTTGCGATATTGCATGCTCTCTCCTGTTTTATTTTACTGCTATGATTCTGTAGAACTTATAGCCGTCCAACTGAGCCAAAGGCAGGCTGTAGGCAAGGTTGGCCGTTGTCCCTAAATGGAATAACTGCCAAAGTAGGGATCAGCGGAAAACTCAATTCTGTAATGTGACACTGTGACGTGATTGCCATCCGGAGTTTGAGTAACAGCGCTCCAGCTCAGGTTCAGACTGCTTTGGCCCAGTGTGCATTGCACAGCATCCGGCGCCAGCAGGCCTCTGATATAGGTAAAGTTAAGGTTGGCAAAGCCGTAGTCGATGTTGTTGTCACTGGCGGCAAAAACCGCTGCCTGATTGTCATATTCATTGATGGAGCTAATTATGTTGTCTGTCTTATAGATTATATCAGCAGAGTAATCCAGGCTCTGCGGGTAAAGCGGAAAGTACTGCATCCCGCCCAATTCCACATAGGCGGAGATGGGAAAATTGCCCTGTGCATCTGAATACGTTACTCCAAACCAGACATTCTCATTATCAGCATGGAAGGTGGGATCAGTCAACACCGGCGCCTGATTTGGACTGGGGTCGAAAAAAAGTTTTCTGGGATGTATCTTACCGCCTGCGGTCTGGTCATGCGTTATGGTTTCAAAGGGAAAAACAGTGGTTCTGGAAGTAATGGATGCAAAGCCGAAGGAAGGCTCCGCCACATTATACCAGGCGGCAAAGTCAGCATCCGCCAGCAGGTCTGATATGTTGCAGCTCATGACCAGCAGGTTATTGGTTGCGTCAATGTTGTATGAAATGTTGCCGATCCTGATCAGGTCACTTGTTCCGGTGCCCGTGATCTTGAAAAGGCCGGGACTTATTCCTCCCAATGTGACATTCATATAGTTAAAAGCCCAGACCACGACATTCGGGTCGTTCGGATCCGCGCCGGGAGGAGCGATCACGCACATGTAGGCATAATAACTTGTCCCCAATCCGGCACTGGTGGGAAAGCCGCCGCTTCTGTTCTGGATGGCGGCATAGAACTTCGTGTCATCGAAGGTAAAGAAGTCTTTTACGATGTCCAGATTCTGATATGAAGTCTCGCCTTGCGGGTCGTTGGAAACCGTCGTAAGCTGATTCAAAGTTGGTAATGGAGTCACCTGATGAAAGACAGGAATGATGTTTTCATTGCTCGTCCCCGCCTTTAATCTCAGGCCCAGGTAGCGTCTCTCAGTAGAGACGGGAAAAGCAGACTGGTAGGTGCTTGTATCAGGATTGTACATGGACAGATTGTTCTCTGTCATAACTGATCCGCTGTTGTAGATCAGTTTATTGACCGTGATATTGGCATAGGGCAGTTCCGTTCTCAGGAAAGCCTGATCAGAAGCGGTCCTACCGCTGAAACGGATGTTTTGCCAGGGGCCGATGGTGACTGCCTGCAAAGCAGAAACCAGCATCAGAAAAATAATAACATATTTCATCATATGCTACCTCCAGGGCGGCTAAATGACCATTTTGAAATTTCTAATCAGTTAATATATTCTTGGATCCCTGCCCTGATTCCTCAGTTCATTTTTTTATGAAGAACCACCACAAAGCCACCAGGATAGCGGGTCCGGGGGGATTGTCCATCAGACGTTTGATCTCCGAAACTGAGGCGATCCGTGCGTTGTGCTCATCGAAGACATCGTCACCGCGGATCATTGCCAGCTTCTGATAGCGGTCATTGTAGATCTCGTAATCCCTGACGGTTCCCACCTTGCGGCTGTGCGTGTCATAAATGTCCGCACCCCTCACCACCGCCAGCTTTTGACTGCGGTAGTCAAACAAATCATTGCCGATCATCTTGTATTCTGTCATCTGAGTTTCCTCTTATGAGAAAAGGGTTTGTGGCCTCTCAATGGCCAGGTGTGAAGCTTCCGAAAAAGATCTGGGGCTGCACCCTGAAATTGTCACTGGTCCTGTACAGATAGGTGTCCCCTGCTTTCAGTTTGCCCATATTCTGATAGTACAAGCCCGTGAAATACAGCTTCCCCTCGTGCTCTGCCAGCTTGTAAACCTGTTCGTCCAGAGCGTTGAACTTCACTTTTCTGTCCGTCTCCAGAAATCTGACGACCGGATCGAAGGTCTGCAGGTCAGGACTGGCTTTGGCGAGGCCATAGGTGTTCAGGGCTTTTTTGATGTCTGTCTGCATCGAGTAGAAATAGACATTTTCCCCCGCCGGGCTGATCTGATAAGTGGTGGGCAACTCTGCAAAAGCTTTCTGGGTGGAGGTTTCCTGGTTATAATCCAGGGCGATGATCTTAAAGGTTGTAACCTTTTCCGGATATTTGGGATCTTCTTTTTCCGTGTAGGCCAGATAGATGTGGTCTCCGGCGGTGCCTTTGATTTCGACCTGGAATTTGCTTTGCATGTTAACTGGGATCATGAATTCCTTGTAGGCGGGATCTGGATTCATGGCGGAAAGGTCAAACCTGACGGTGGAAAGCAGGTTTTCAGACAGTTTCAGAGCCCAGAGATATCTGCCTTCCGCGCTGAAGTCAAAACCTTCCTCCAGCCCTTTGGATAGCAGCCTGCTGCGTTCGAGGGTAAGGTCTTCCGTCCTGAATTCGTATAAGAACAGATTGTCGAATCTATCGGAAACCACGATGCGGAATTTATCATGCGCCGTTCCGGCATAATGGATCTGCTTGTAATGAATGTCGATGGGATATCTCTGGATGATGTTAAGCTCTTTATCCGCCTTGATGACATGCAGCAGAGTGTCCTGCTCGCCCACTATGAAAAGCTCCCTGGCAGCCACCAGAGTGTTAAACTTCATATATTCGTCCTGCGTCAGGACCAAAGTGTCCAAAACCGCGCCATCCGCGCCGTCCAAAGCGTAAATGATCGAATGGGTCAAGGGTTCCGAACCGGCTTTGGAAGTCACTATGACCGGCAGGAACGCCCTGCCTTCCAAAAATTGCAGGTCGCCCGTGGCAAGCATATTCCCCGCCGCACCAGCCATTACCGGTATGTCCAAACGGGTCAGCCCGTCGAGCCGTGCAGCCTCTTCCTTAGGATAAAAAACACCCTTTTCAGCAATGAATTTCTGGCTGGCACAACCTGCCAGCACCAAGAGCAGAATCAACATCGATATGGTAAAACGCATTATTCCTCCTATATGTAGATTCAGTTTCTCCCGTTTTCACGATTTTGTCAACTGGATTTTTCCCGTTCTTTTTCCATAAATGCATTACGGTACTATTACTATACTATTACGGTACTAATACGGTTTTTTACCGTAATGCTACCGTAGTGGTACCGTAATGGTCAAG
>CAZWJK010000095.1:0-1516 GCA_964634035.1 uncultured Candidatus Cloacimonadota bacterium
GAGATCTTCATTGGCATTGATCTCTCTGCCTGTAAAAGGTGATCTGATGATGTCAGAATCTTTGGAAGAGAAATCCTCATCCAGCCAACTGCGTTTGGGATCGGCATATTTATCAAAAAGATATGATAATGAAATTCCTATTCTGTTGTTTTCCTGCTCTTCGATGGCTACATAAGAAACCTTGAAGGAAAATTTCTTGTAAGAATAAGCAGCGCCTGCATTCAGATTGAATCCGTCATTCTCAAATGTGATGCTCAGATCTTTGTGTGGCTTGACAGTGATTGAACCAAAAATTCCTTCAAAACGCCTGGCTATGTCAACCTGCCCTTTGAATTTATTCATTCCCCATCCTGCGGTTATAAAAGTCTCCAACAGCTTCAATCCAGTCATGTTTCTAAGTACCATCGCTTTGGTTATGGCAATATATGGAGAATTCTTTTCATAGAAGAACTTATCAGGATTATCGAAATAGTCATCCCCGGGGTTGAGTTTCAGCGCATCCTCCCTGACTGGAGAAAATAGATTGTCAACGCCAATAGCAACCTGTGGTATGAGTGGAGTCTCTTCTATCAGCATCAGTTTCAGATTGGCAAATGCCAGCTTATCTCCTCCCCAGACACTGATCCCTGCACGATTGAACAAACCCACATTCACCATACCCATCGGAATGTATTCATAATCAGGTAGACCGACAAAGACAGATCTTTCTCTGCGCAGGTAATTAGTGTATGTGAATTCGGCCGCTTTGTGCGGCAGCACATAGGCATCGGGAACACGTAGGTGACCTATTGTCGAGTAGGGAACTGAATATAATGCTGATGCAGTCACGAATATTACTAGGCACAATAGAAAAGCTTTTTTCATGCTTACCTCCACCCTTCTGGTGATATATCAAACTAATGTCACTATATAATTGACATTTTTTACGTCAAGATTTTTTATTATCCTTATGAGCAATAAAGAAAAGATATCGCTGGCACATACCGGAGAGACCCTTGCAGCCCAGTATCTGGTTAATAAGGGCTATCTGATTGTATGTCAAAACTATCACTCTGCATACGGCGAGATTGACCTGATTGCGAGAGACGGAACGGAACTGGTCATGGTTGAAGTAAAAACACGCTCAAGCCATAACATTAAAGCTGCTGAAGACAGCATCAACAAGACTAAACAAAATAAACTGACCTTAACTGCCATGCAGTTTTTAGCTGAGCATCCTGAATCAACTGAATTGAGCTGCAGATTTGATGTTATCATCGTATTTTACTACCGTACTGATGAATCGTATCAGATCCGGCATTACAGGAATGCTTTCCTACCGGATTTTGCTGAAAACTGAGAGTTAATTATCGAGGCGTTTATCGTCAAAATCGTTGCCCAGGTATCTTCTCCAGTTGGGATAAGTGCTTTCCTGCTCATCATTGCTGGCATAGACGAGCTTGTAGTTGCCATTCATAGGAATATCTACAAACAGATACACGGATTTGCTTCTGCCTGAGTACTTCCAGATCTGAAA
>CAZWJK010000095.1:1616-8050 GCA_964634035.1 uncultured Candidatus Cloacimonadota bacterium
GGCTCAAGCTGCTGATTGACATAAGACCAGGCATATGACTTGCTTGTATTGATGTCCTCAAACTCTATGGTCAGGTAAAATCCCGATTGTGCGAGAGTCAGCGAAATTCTGTCCAGATAAGATTTATTGGAAGAAGCCACATCATATTTCCTGGTGACGCCAATGTCGTTGATGAATTCTTTGGTGATTAGTATGCTGTCAGCATTTGCAATAGTGATATTGACCTTGAGTTCGGCAAAATAGGCATTATCTCTGGACATAAACATCAGATTCTTGTATGGAACTTGATAATCGATCACAAAAGTGGTGTTCCTGCCTTCATCAAAGAATCTCTTGATGTCCACAAACATCCCCAGACGCTCGTTTGCAATCAGTTTCGTCCCCCAAACAAATACGAGGAACAACAGTGCCACTTGCTTAGTTTTCATAATAATCACTCTCAAGCTTGTAGTTGCCATACCCGGTTTTATCCACAAAACGATATACGGTATTGTCATGAAAGTAGTACCAGACAATATATGGATACCTGCCCAGCGGAAAAATCTCTTCCACAACATCGTCAGGAGGTCCTTTTCTGATGAAGATCCTGCCCCTGTCTGATCTCCAACCGGGTATTTTCTTGTGTATCGTGAATAGTTCGTCAGCTTTCAGAACCCTCTCGGTGAAAAGCTCTCTCAGCTCATTGGATAACGTTCCGGGAGAGTTGTCGTGCCTCTCCCAGAAATATTCTATTGCTGCTTCGGTATCTTTTTGTGCTAATCTACTCAGAATCCGCCATTCGTTCTGATTGGCAATATACCTGATCTGCTGCAACTGGTCCTTGGCTGAGTAATACTGATTGTATCTCGTATTGAAATGATAGAGCAAACCTCTGTACGCCTCAGCTGTATTGCCATCATAGCGTCTCAGTTCCAGATCCGTTAAACTGCCTGAACCCGACAGCGGAAGCAGGTCATATCTGTATCCCGAATCCGGAACAATGTTGTAAGTTCTGTATTCATGGTCGATCTTTGCCCTGATCGCCATGCTGTCACATGGAATTGAACTGTCCGCGATCAGATAGCACAAAATCAGAGAATCGTTTAACTGCCCATAATCAGAAGGTAGAAATCTCAGCTCAGTATTCTCAGCAATGATCAGATTAGTATTTTGAAGTTTATCTTCTCTCTGCACTTTGAAATCAAACTGACGTTCCTTTTTATCACCCAGCCTGAGATTGCGCAGCAGTGTCACCATCCTGTACTGACCTGATTCCAGCGTCAGCGGGAAATCTATTGCCAAAGCAGAATTCTCGGGAATTGCTTCCTTTCTGATGTTCAGATTCCTGGAATTCTGATAGACATTTTTCTTCCTGGAGTCCATTATGCTGATGCTCAACTGATACTGCGTATTCTGAGATTCCACCGAGAAAAAGAACTGACTGAAGGGTATGGACAAAACCAGATAACTCTCTGTTTCATATGTGTTGATGATCAGATTCTGACTCCAGACAACAGAACTCAGAATTAATAACAACAGCGCAAATACTGTTTTAGTCATTGCTTTGGACCACAGCCTTCAGCTCAATTTTGTTCTTCTTGCACCAACTGATGAACTCTGGTTCAGGGTAGAACTTCAGTTCCTGAGGACGCAAAACCAACTGATTGAATTCCTTTGTCCTCACCTGCAATTTCAGGTCCATATGACCAGTGGATTGATTTTTGAGTTTATTAACTACTTCTATGAATTCCTCATTGATATTATCTTCTTCCGTGGTAATGGTTACTTCACCCTTCAAACAGTACGGTAAAGACTCAAAGGCGATGACTTGTTTCGGAAGCACCTTTAGTGAGTTGTCATCACCGGCATTGTATTGAGAGCGGCTGCCGATTATGAAATAAACTTTCCCTGCTTCGAACTGAGTTGCATATTTATCAAAATCCTTCTTGAATAGAGAAACCTCAAATCTGCCGGACATGTCTTCCATTTCGACAAAAGCCATGGGATTGCCCTTGTTGTCCCTTTTTCTGGTGATCGTTGTCACAACCCCCAATAAGCAGATTTCTTTTCCATTTGATCTTTCTTCAATAGCTTTTCTCGGCGTGGTCAGAAGCTCCACCAGATCCTTGTAGGGCGAGAGCGGATGGCCCGTCAGATAAAATCCCAGCACACTCTTTTCCAGTTCCAACTGATGCAGGTAAGACCAGTTCTCTGCATCCGGCAGAGCAGGATTGGCAAAGCTGCTGTCTTCATCCTCTTCCAACAGGTCAAACAGTGATGTCTGCCCGCGTCTGTGCTCTCTCTGATGATCGCTTCCATACTCCAAAGCAGTTTCAATCACCTGCCATTTCTGCGCCCTGGTGCCTTCCAGCTCATCCAGCGCGCCTGATGAGATCAGGCTCTCCAGCACAGTTTTATTGACTGCCAGCGCGTCCAGACGTTTACACAGCTCAAAGATATTCTGAAACTTGCCGTTTTTATCTCTTTCCTCAACCAGTGCCCGCATGGCAGCTTCGCCAATGTTCTTGATGGCTCTCAGGCCGAAGATGATCTCTTTACCAGCCACCGAAAACTCACAATCGCTTTGATTCACGTTGGGAGGTATGATCTTGATCTTCATCCTTTTGCATTCTTCAAGGAAATATGGAACCTTGTCAGGATTATCTTCCAGAGACAGCAAAGCCGCCATAAACTCCACCGGAAAGTGCGCTTTCAGCCAGGCTGTCTGATAAGCCACTAATGCGTAACAGGTGGCATGGCTCTTGTTGAATGCATATTCGGCAAAAGCTGACCAGTCTTCCCAGATCTTTCTGATCGTTTTTTCCGGAACATTATGAGCTGCTGCGCCCTGTTCAAACTGAACCCGGAATTTTTCCATCAGATCTGCTTTTTTCTTGGACATGGCGCTGCGCAAAGAATCTGCCTGACCCCTTGTAAAATCAGCCATTTCGCGTGAAACCTGCATCACCTGTTCCTGATAGACGGTCACGCCGTAGGTCTCTTTGAGGACATTTTCCAGCAGGGGATGGTCATACATGATCTTTTCTTTGCCGTGTTTGCGTCTGATGTAGGTATCTATGGATGACATCGGACCCGGTCTGTAGAGCGCCACCATGGCGATCAGGTCCTCAAACTGGTTCGGCTTCAGGTCGATCAGATATTTCTTCATACCTTCCGATTCAAACTGGAAAATACCGTCTGTCTGCCCTTGGGCCAATAGTTTATAGGTCTTTGCGTCATCCAGCGGCAAGTCATTGATTTCTATCTTATCGCCTTGAGAGTTTTCGATTAATTCCAATGTTTTATAGATCAGAGTTAGTGTCTTTAGACCCAGAAAGTCCATCTTCAGCATCTTTAGCTGTTCCAGACATTTACCCTCATACTGCACCAGGACTGCATTCTCGCTCTCTTTCTGATTGCCCAGTGCCAGGGGAACATAATCTGTCAGGTCGCCGGGAACTATCACCACACCCGCTGCATGGATGCCTGTCTGCCTGATCAGCCCTTCCAACACCTGACTGTACTGTAGGATGCTCAGATAGAGGTCATTGCTGTTCATCAGCGAGGAAAACTCCACCGAGTCCTTGATCGCGTCCGCCAGGGTCTTTGATGATGACGGTATCACTTTGGTCATTTTATTTGCTTCAGTTGCCGAGACTCCCAACACCCTTGCCACGTCCTTGATCACTGATTTCGGCCCCAGAGTGCTGTAGGTTATGATCTGCGTAACGCTGTCGCGTCCATACTTCTGGATCACATAGTCTATGACCTTGCTTCTTCCTTGCGCGCAGAAGTCGATGTCAATATCAGGCATGCTTATCCTGTCGGGATTCAGAAAACGCTCAAAGGCAAGGTTGTACTTGAGCGGATCCACTTTCGTTATATCCAGCAGATAGGAGATGATGCTTCCCGCCGCAGAACCTCTGCCTGGCCCTACCGGCACATTTTGTAAGCGGGCATTGTCGATGAAGTCCTTGACCACCAGAAAATACCCGTCAAAGCCCATCCTGTGCACCACATCCAGCTCGAAATCCAATCTGTCCAAGATCTCTGGCGTGATCTCCTTATACTTGGTTTTTGCGCCTTCCAGGCATAGCGCTTTAAGGTATTCACCCATGTCTTTGTATTCCGGAGGGGTTTCCACTGTCGGCAGCAGGAAAGTGTCATACTTGAGCTCCAGATCAATTCTATCCGCAATTACCATCGTATTGATATATGCTTCAGGAACTTCGGGATAGATCTGTTTCATTTCTTCCGGACTTCTGAAATGCAGTTGATTGGTGTTGTATCTCATTCTGTTGGCATCTGTAAGGCTTTTACCTGTCTGGATGCAGAGCAGGATGTCATGCGCTTCGCTGTCGCTCTGCTGCAGGTAATGGCAGTCATTGGTCAGCACCATGGGAATGGACATTTCTTGGGCCAGCTTGATGATTTGCGGCATCACTGTCTTTTCTTCTTCAATCCCGTGATCCTGCAGTTCCAGATAATACCTGTCTCCAAACACGCTGCGATACCATTCTGCCGCCTGTTTGGCCTGCCTGGCCTGGCCGCCCAACAGTAACTGACTGATCTCGCCCTTCATACAGGCGCTTAAGCAGATCAGCCCCTCCGAATACTGCTCAAGCAGTTTTTTATTGATGCGGGGTTTGTAGTAAAAACCTTCCAGATAGGCTTTGGAAGAAAGTTTCATCAGGTTTTTGTAACCCTGCTGATTCATGGCCAGCAGGATCAGATGGTGCCTTCGTTCGTTTTTGTTGGATTCGTCGCTGAAATCTTTATTAATGATGTAAGTTTCGATTCCGATGATCGGCTTGATCCCGTTCTGCTTGCAGGTATTGTAGAAGTCTATGGCGCCGAACATGTTGCCATGGTCAGTCATGGCCAGGGCAGGCATTTCAAATTGCTTGGCGAGGTTCACCATTCTGTCTATGCGGCAGGCTCCGTCCAGCAGACTGTATTGCGTGTGGTTGTGCAGGTGTACAAAAGACATTTATTCTTCCTTTCAGGAAATTAAACCCTAATTCTCTTACTATCTGATCAAAAGACAGAATCAGATTATCTGAATTCTGTCAAAACAAATTCGCTTATTTTTTTGCCTGCAATTCCATCTAATAAACTGTCAAGCGTTTGCAGCATCCGCTCAAAATGCGTCCCCTTCCAATACAGTCTGCCGCATTTAGGACAACGGGTGAATTGTGTCTCTCTGTTCCTGACTTTCTCCGGCAGCATGTGTATGATCTTCTCTCTGGCAATGGGATAAACTGACCTGTTGCAATACAGGCAGCGGCTGAATATATTGAAATCCTCGAGCTCAAACTCATGCACCACCTGCTGCAGTTGCTCTCCATAATGCTCAGAGCTGATTCTAAGCACTCTTATGTCTGACTGCAGCTTGTCCTGCTTTTTGATCCTGGTTAGCAGGATCCTGTTTTGCAACTTACAGATCCGCAGCAACTTACTGGCATCATTAGTTAAGGTTATGGCAGCGTCAAAACCAAGCAGTCTCAACCACCTTGCCAGCCTCGACAGATCTGTCGTCAGCAGAAACATCCTGCTTGGCTCCTGCTTGAAGTTTGTCTAACTTCTTGATCTGCGCAGCAATATCAGTCTCAGCAGATTAACCAGCGCCATCAGAGTGGCTGCCACATAGGTCAAAGCTGCTGCATTCAGCACTTTGCGGGCTGCTTTCATCTCGTCCGGATAGATGATTATCCTGTCTCCCAACTGCTCAAACGCCCGATTGGATGCATTATACTCCACCGGCAGGGTCACCAGATGAAACAGCAGTGCCCCGGCAAACAGAACTATTCCGATGTCCATCAGACCCGTCATGGAAAAAAGCAAACCTGCTATGAACAAGGGAAAGGCAAGGGTCGAGCCCAGATTTGCCACCGGAAGGATGCTTGCCCTCACTTTCAATGGCGCATAACCAGTTGCATGCTGCAGAGCGTGTCCGCATTCATGCGCTGCTATGGTTATGGATGACACCGATGTCCCGTAATAAACTTCCCTGGACAGATGCACTTCATTGCTTCTGGGATCAAAGTGATCGGTCAGGACTCCCTCCACCGGCAGGACCTGCACATTTTGCAAACCGTTGCGGTCCAGAATTGTCCTGGCGACTTCGCTGCCTGACAGATTGACTGAACTCTGCATCTGCAGATACTTCTTGTAATTACCTTTGACTTTAGACTGAGCATAAAAAGCCAGGATCAGAACCGGTATCAGTAACAGGAAAGTGGGGTCTCCCGGTAGGTACATATTGTCCTCCTTACAGGAAAATTCTCTATATGACTATTATATCTCAGGGACAGCCGGTTGTCAAGTGAAAGCGATATCCTTACATTTAAATATCATGCCTGCGAAAGCTGGAATCTTGTTTATAAACTTCCGTTCTTAAATTATGATTCGGTTCGACTGCTGTCTGCCTGTCAGTTTCATTCAGAGAATTTGTT
>CAZWJK010000096.1:0-7972 GCA_964634035.1 uncultured Candidatus Cloacimonadota bacterium
TGTTACGAAACTGTTTGAGATTATTTTCGGCGATCTGCTTCATCTGGTTCAGACGCAGAAAAAAGAAGCGTAATGCGAAGAAGTCATGGTTCTACGAAGTCCTAAATTCCCTACGAAGACACATACCTTATAAGTTTACGAGGGAATTTCGAACTCCGGTAAGCGAACGCAGAAAAAGCAGGAAACTTAATTCAACAAAGATTCCCGATCAGAGTCCTGCCCCTGCGCAGGCAGGGGTCGAGAATGACATGTGCAGGGAAGATTCCCGCCTGCGCGGGAATGACAAACTCAGCGTGTCACATTGAGCTTAGTCGAAATGCGGAACACGCGGTCGGGTTAACGGTGTCTTATCCTTCGACTATGCTCAGGATGACACCTTTTTTTTCCCCATCAATCTGTAGATCTGCATCCTGTCCAGGTTTCCGATCTGGCTGGCTTTGGTGACGTTGTCTTCGGCTTCGTCCAGCAGCAGTTTGATGTAGCGCTTTTCCAGTTCTGATTCGATCCGTTTCTTGTAATCCTTGAATTGCTGCCATTTGAGAGGCAGGCTGCGGAAGATCGATCCGGCTGCGGTGTCCGGCTCAGCATTAAAATCCTCCATGGTCAGGTATTCCCTGTCACAGAGCAGAACAGCTCTTTCCATCTCATTTTCCAGTTCGCGGACATTGCCTTTCCAGTCCCGCTGCTGCAGATAACTGACAGTGGAAGGATGGATGCCTTTGATCTTTTTCCGGAATTTGTCATTGAACTTGGTCAGGAAAGCAACCGCCAGCAGAGGGATGTCGTCCTTTCTTTCAGATAGAGGCGGCAGGTCAATGGTCATCACTTTGAGGCGGTAAAACAGATCAGCCCGGAAGGAATTCTGAGAAACCATCTCCTCCAGGTTCCGGTTGGAAGCGGCAATGATGCGCACGTTGACAGGGATGTCCTGATCGCTGCCCAAAGGAGTGATGACCTTCTCCTGGATGGCGCGGAGCAGTTTGGACTGGAGCAGCAGAGGCATCTCGCCTATCTCGTCCAGAAAGATGGTGCCGTTGTCAGCCAGCAGGAGCTTGCCTTTCTTGTCCATGGCAGCGCCGGTGAAGGCGCCTTTCCTATAGCCAAATAGCTCGCTTTCCAAAAGCTGTTCCGGGATGGCGGCACAGTTCACCGCAATGAAGGGAGTCTTTTGTCCCGCCTGATTTTTGGTTATGTATTGCCGGTGGATCTCCCTGGCGACCAGTTCTTTGCCGCTGCCGGTGGGACCCGTGATCAGCACATTGACGTTATGCCCCGCCACCAGCGAGATCTTGGCATAGACCTCTCGCATGACCTCACTTTTGCCAATAATGGTCTGCGCAGCGATATCTTCGTCAAGATCAGACAATTCCGCCCGGTCCTGACTTTCCTGCGCTGAAAAGATGCTGTCCAAAGCCGCCTGGGCTATGAAGAAGAGGATCTTGCAGACCGCCCGGCTGTTTTCGTCGATAATTATCTGACGGGTGGAATCGCAATAGAAGATCCCGCGGGGCTGGCCGTTCCTGCGGATCACATAACCGCAGGCGGTATTGATGCCGAGTCCCAGGACACTGGAATGGGCATCGCTTTCCATGTGGTCAAGCACGGGATGAAGATAGAAATATCCCTCTTTTTCAGAGATCAGACTGAGCAACTGCCTGCTCAGGAGAAGGTTATCCATGGTGCAGCGGTTGCCGTCTTCGTCAATTCCCGAGATGGGAACAGGCCTGCCTTTCTGCAGGTCGAGATAGACGAATTTTTCCGCTTTGATGAGGCGCTGCATGTTGGATAAAATAAGTTCCGCGATCGCTGTCTGGTCAGTCAGGCCGGAGAGTTTGTCCAGAAGCCCGTTCCAATAGGTTGACGGTTGGGCAAGGATGTCATTATTCTCCAGCAGATAGCTGACCGGTTTGTAGGTGTAAAGATTGACGGCTTCCTGGATCTCTTCTGCCAGGCCGCTGAAGGCAGTTTTTGGGAAATGCCTGATGAAATGGACCAGATAATACAAATAGGAATCCATCTCTGACTGCGCCTTGATCTCCTTCAACTGCCTGACCAGCAGTTCCACATCGGAATCAAAAAACGCCTTGAGTATGGCAACCTCATCCAGTTCACGCAGAAAAGCCGCTGCCTGCAGATAGCGCCGCCTTGAGAAATTGATGAAAAACAGCTCCCGGCGCAGGATCTCGTGCATGGTGCTGATGTTGAGATCGGTCTCTCCCACGATCTCATAAGCTTTTTCAGGTTCATAGACGGCATGGAAATGCAGCAGCCAGGCAAGGATCTCCTGATACTGCAGCAGGTTCTCCATGACCTTGGGATCCTTCTTGAGCCCGAGCAGAATATCGATGGCATTGTCATACTCGCCCAAGGCAAACAGAGCGCGTGCCTTGATCACATTGCCGTTGGCATACAGATTCCACTTCTGGTTGATGTAGGTCAGATTGATCGCCTTGTCCGTATAATAGACAGCGCGTTTCCATTCACAACGCTTGAGCTGGACATCGCTCAGGTTCAGGTATGAGATGGCTTCAAACTGTGTGTTTTCCACCCTGCTGGCTTCATTCAGCACATCGTTGAAGATCTGCTCCGCTTCCGTGTATTTCTGCAGGCCAAAATAAACCACTCCCAGGTTGTTCATGGCGCGGAAGAGACTCTTCTGGTCTTTGTGGATGCGGAAAAGCTCGATGGCGTTCCTGTATGAGTCAATGGCTTCGTCATTGCGTTTCAGCGCCTGCAGCACAATCGCCCTGTCCACTGACAGAACGGCTTTGAGCAGGCCTTCGCTGGCTGCGATGAGGTCTTCATACATGCGGTTGGAAAGCTCAAAATGACCGCAGATCCTCGCCAGGAAAGCTTCCTTCTTGCGCAGGTCAAAGGACAGGGTTTTTATCCTTTTCCTGAGCTGGCCGATGAATTCATAAGCAGACAGGAAATATTCTTTTTTGATGAGATCGTCCACATAACCGGTCCAGCTTTGCAGCGCCTGGTCGTTCTCGCCGGTCAGGTAATGGATCTCACCGGCAATGTTGTTTAGACCGGCTTTGAGAGCAGAGTCAAGGACCATTTGGACCAGTTCGGGAGCAGGGGTTCCGGAGCAGTCGTTTTTGGCGTCGCAGCGGATGGAATTGCTTTCAAAGATGATCTTGCGGTTGAGCAAGCCGTCCTGCATCAGGATATGCCAGTTTTCCCAGATCTTTTCCACCAGGGTCAGCGGCAGCGAGACCTTGATCCAGGCAAGGAATTCGGTCAGTTCGTTCTGAGCCAAAAGCGGTTTTTGGGCAGTCAGGAATCCCAGCAGCAGGAGTCTGACATAAAACGGTTTGGCAGACTTGATCAGTTTGCGCAGATTGTTCTTTTCCACATTGAGATCGGGCAGCTGCAGCATCAGATCCTGTATTTCCTGGATGCCGACAGGCCTGATATCGCTCTCCGAACCGATCCAGATCTGCATGGCGTTGGTCCGTTTCTGGATCTCGTCAAAGAAACTGGTGGGGTTCATTTCCTTATTGCGTCTCAGCAGAATGGCAAGGGGCTGCTCTTCCAGCCATTCGATGAAGTGCGGCTGATAGATGTTCTTTTCTCTGTAGCCGAAGGGAAAGGAACGGAAGAACTCTTCCGGCTGAGTAATGAAGAACCCTTCATCCAGGATCAGCAGTTTCTTTCCTTCACTTTCAGCCCAGAGGGAGAGCAGGTTTTCCATCACTTTCGGTTCATCCGTGTAGTCGCAGCACAGGCTTTTTCTTTTCCAAAGCTTCTCCACGCCTGCCATCTGGACCTTGAAGACATGGCTGTCAATGATGGTCTTGTCTGCGGATTCCAATTTGAGTTTATTTCTTTCAGCAAGGATCAGGGCTGCTTCAATGGCCTGAGGCCGCTTCAAGGGGTCGTAACAGAGCATGGACCGGATCAGGGCATCGCTTTCCAATACTTCGATCTGTTTCTGCCAGAGCTCTTCTCTGCTTACCAGATGTTTGTATTCCTCCTCTCCCGTGATGTCGAAAACGGTTTTGTCGTTTTTCAGGAAGAACATCGTCATTCCCAGGGAAAAAACGTCAGCGGCGAAGTGATTGGTCTGATGCAGGAATTTTTCCGGTGCCGCAAAGGCAGGCGTCCCTCTGAAATTGCGCTCGAAGAACAGATTCACGGTTGCCAGGCCGAAATCGGTCAGATATGCCGTGTTGTCTTTGATGATTATGTTTTCGGGTTTGATGTCGTTCAGGCAGATGCCGTAATTATGTATGACGGCCAGGGTTTGCGCCAGTCCTGCAAAGCACTGTTCAAGCTCTTTTGTGGTTTTGAATGTGTCTTTATCCAGGGGGCTGCCATCGATGTATTCCATAACAATGACAGGTTGCTCTGAAGCCACGAAATCCAGCGCTTTAACAATGTTTTCGCCTTTCACCGCCTGCAGGAAGAGGTATTCAGTGCGTGCTTCGCCGGCAAATTCGGGATTGAATTTCTTGACAACGATGCTTTTACCCTCAGGGCTTTGCAACAAGCTTGTGACAGCTTTGGGGCCTGTCTTGAGCACGGCTGTCTGTTTGTATTTGCTTAGCATTTCGGCGCTGAATTTCATCTTACTCACTTCCGCATTCTTTCTTGATTTTTGTTTATCGCAGGCAGTCAAAATGTCAACATAAAAAAACTCCCTCTTCCCTGCCGAAGCCTGAAAGAAGGAGTTATCGATTAGAATGAGATTATTTCATTAAGGTCATCTTGCGGCTGGAGGCAAATCCTTCGCCTTGAAGCTTTACCAGATAGATGCCGCTGCTGACGGGGCTGCCGTTGTCGTCGGTGCCATTCCACTGCAGGGTATGGCTGCCGGCTTTGACTTTGCCGTTCAGCAGATTCTTGATGACTTGTCCTTTGACGTTATAGATCCTGACTGTGACATCGGAGTCCTTTGCCAGAGCCAGAGAGATCGTTGTATTGGGATTGAAGGGATTGGGGTAGTTGCTGACCTTTCCGCTCAGGACAGGAAGCACAGAGTCGTCATTGGCAGTGGGTGCCATCAGACTCAGATTCAGAAAATCGTTGCCGATCAGATATACATCCTGGGTGGAAGTGGCATAGCCCATCTTGACGGCTGAGACTGTGTAGCTGTCAGTAGGCACGTTGCTGATGTAGTAATTGCCTTCGCTGTCTGTCCTGGAAAATCCAATCAGTTGGCCCTGGCTGTTGGACAGCATTACGATGACATTGCTCAGGGGCTGATTGGAGCTGTCTGTAATGATGCCGCCCAGGTTGCTGGGGCCGTCCGCATCAGTATTGATCAGATCGAAATTGATGTTGCCGATGGCTCCATAAACCAATACCAGGTCTGCGTCTTCCCAAGTCATGACATTGTTGTAATAGGTCGGAGGCGCATACAATGAATAGGCGACAACATAATAGTGGCCTGGTCTGACATTATTGATGGTATAGCTGCCACTGGCGTCGGAAATGGTGGATTCTTCCCAGTCTTCATCGCTGGAAACCGCCACGACGGTCACGGGATAGGTCACGGGTGCGCCATTTTCCGTAATAATACCGCTGATGCTGCATTGCAGGCTGTCCTGTCTCGGGAAGAGGTCAAAATTGACATTGGTGAAGTCCTGATCGAGCACTATCACATCGGCCTGGAAAGGCATGAAGGCATGATCATACCACTGAATGCGGTAATAGTGTGTGGTATCGACCGCTGCCAGAGTGTATCTGCCGTAGGGCGCTGTGATGCTGTAAAAGCCCGTGGCATCGGTGATGGCGTTAAATTCGTTGTTGAACATCGGATGTTGCATCGGGAAGTGATGGAATCCCATTCTGTCGGTTCTGACCTTGATGCCTGCCAGAGGAGCTTCCGTGGCAGCGTCTTTGACATAACCACTGATCGTGTAGGTCTGTACGACGGGCAGGGTGACGTTGATGCCGGTCAGGTCTGCATCGGTTACGACGACAGGGATTGCCAAGGCGATGTCAAAGGTGGAGGGATAGAAGACCACGGGTGATAATTGGGTCCAGACCGCCACGATGTACTGTCCGGCAGGGACGTTGGTGAACAGGTAGTTACCCAGAGAATCGATCTGGGTCACCCTATGCATATGGTTCATATTGGGCTGAGCAGGATTGGGCACGCTCCTGAGCTCGACCACACCCTGTGTCACGGGAACATTCATGGAATTGAAGACAGTTCCGGATACACTGAAGCCGGTCACAGCGCCAACAATGATATCAACATTCTGGATCATCTCATTGGCTATGACGGTAACAGGTTCTGAATAAGCAACGGGCAGTCCGTCCTGGCCCAGGAAACAGGCCTTGTAGGTGCCAACGGGGATGTATCTGATCACATAATATCCGCTCCAGCCCACGTGTCCTGTCAGGCCGGGCAGCGGAGTGTTGAGGTCATCCAGGGTCACCAGTCCGACGGTTGCCATCATATTGGGATTGGGCGGAAGGCCGATCACGTGTCCTGAAATTGAACCTAAAGCGGGAGGAGGCGGAGCGTCAAATATGATGTCCACACTGTCGATCTGAGCATTTTCCACAAGTGTGAACTCAGCGGAATAAGCCACCGGAAGCTGATTGGGTCCCAGCACGCAGGTCTTGTAGGTGCCGGGCAGCAGATTACGCAGAATGTAAAAACCATTCATGCCTGTCATTGTCATCAGATTGGGCAAAGGCTGATTCAAATTATTGATGGAGACAACGCCCACAGGAATATGATTTAATGGAACATTGTCCAGATTGAAAACGCGGCCCGAAACTGATGTGCATTGAGGCGGAGGCGGGGGATCGTTTTGAGGCAGAAGCTGAATGTCGATCCCCACCACTTCCTGGTCGTCAGCGTCGATTTCCACGACCTGAATGTCTCCGTCGGGGGATACATAAAAACTTCTCACGTATTCAGGCGCAATGGCTGCAACATGATAATCGGCTTCGACAATGTTCAGAAACTCATATGCTCCGGACGCATTGGTCATGGTCGTCCGATACAGCATTTCGTGATTCTGGGCATTGGGATAGAGTCTGTAAAGCTGGACCTGGGCATTGGGTTTGGGAGCGTCCAGCTCGTCATAAATTGTGCCGCCGATAGTGGCGGAGACCAGGCTGCCGATGGTTCCTACCAAGAACAGCAGCATTAAGAGGAAAGTGACCTTGTTCAAGTTTTTCATAACTCAAACCTCCTAAGTCGTATTTATTATCATTCTCATTCTAACCGAAAATCAGGAACGCAATATCTATTCGCAAGACCCGTTCCAATTCTGCAACAACATCTTATCTTATTTATTTGCTGTATGTTAACAATGGACTTCCAAATCTCATTAATAACTATTCGCAACATACATGTTACAGTATTTCACTGATTCTTTTCTTTTCTATTGATTTTAAAGCATTTAGCATATTTTGCCGATGTGTTGCGCATATGTTGCAGCGTAACTAATATGTTGCACTGGATAGAAACCAGTTTTTCTGGCGACACGAGTATCAGCTTATCTTTTTTACAGCGAAACGCCTGGTACGATGTATAATCCAAAGTTTCAAATGCAAATAACTTGTCACAGTGGTCTTATGGCTTTGATTGGCATGGGTTTTATTTTTAACAGGCTATAGACTGTATCACATTGCTTTATATATGTTTATGAACGTCTATGTATCACTTTTATCTTAACTTTGCGCTGATTTTGGAATGTTTTTTGGGAGGTGGGTCAGACATTGCAGTGTTTTTTCCCCCTGGGAAAAAGTGGTGTATGATAAAATACTTGACTAAAGATCCTATAATTATGAAGATTGATAATCACTCGTTGTGCTTCAATGGAGGTATTAGATGAAAAAAGCAATGTTGCTTGTTGTAATATCTATTATAGTGTCCATTCGCCTTAATGCTCAAAATAACATGTACATTATTGCCCAGGTGCAGGATATCATCTTTCTTACCGATATCCTCGATTGGCTGTTCAGTTCCATCGTCATGCATCAGAATAAGTTGGCTGCC
>CAZWJK010000097.1:0-2325 GCA_964634035.1 uncultured Candidatus Cloacimonadota bacterium
AAAATATGATTGAAAGCCATTCAGGAAATGGGTTTAGCCTGTTTTTTTCAGGGTCCGGGAGATGGATGATTATGCTATGATTTATGGCAGTTTAACGATTTTACTGACGGCTGAAGAGGAGCCCGAAACAGCTTTGACAAGGTAGATGCCGTTGCTCACCTTTTGACCGTTCAAATCAGACCCTTCCCAGTTCAGATCATCTGATCTGACATTACGCCAATAGCGCACAAGCTGACCTTTCATATTATAGATGCTGACTTCCGCGGATGCGCCGGATTTGCTCAGCAGAGACAGGTTTACCGTATTTTTAAACGGATTGGGATAACAGCGCAGAGCAAGTGAATTCACAGGCGGGACATATTCATCCTGATTGGAGACAACGCCATATGTCACACCATCGATTATTGCCCCTGCTATATATACTTCTCCAAAATCAAAGGTGGAATAGACTGGTCCGAAGCCCTCAGCCCAAAGTGTGTAAATATTGACACCAAAATTAACCATCAAAGCATTGACGGTTTGTCCGAAGACAATAATCCAACCAGCATCGGGACAAGTGACAGGTTCATTGGGAAACCAGGTCCAGAAAGGATAAAATTCTGTTCCAGGAGAGAATACATATAACAATTGATGAACGAAATTTGGATTTTGTGTACTGCCAGTATTTTGATAAACAAAGACGCTGTCACCGCTGTTGTATTCCCAGCAGTCTTCCCAAATCTCACCACGATAGACATAGTAATGCATGATATTCTCAAACAGACTGTCAGCCGTGACGCTTCTTCCTAAGTAATATGGTATGTCCACATCACCCTCCGGACCGGCAGACCAGCCGCTATAGAACCATTTGTTGCCGACCTGGAGCGGATTGTAATTATACCTTTCGGGATGAGATTGCCTGTCCTGAAAATACTGCTCAATCTGCCGGGGCGTGGGCTGTTCAAAGATGTCATAGCTCGAAACTGCCCCCAAGGCCGCAGTGTTAAGTAAAAGCAGCAGGATGAAAAACTTCAGTTTCCCTCCTGAAGGGAAAGATCAGATATTCTTTTCTACCAACTGAAATTCAGCATCATTCCGGCAGAAGCGGAAGGATATTTGGCGAAATTGACGTCAGCATTGAAATTGAGCAGTCCCAGGCGAAAGCTGAGACCGGTCGTAAACCTGTTTTTATTTTTACCGTCCACATTGAAATCAATGTGTATGATATCAGGGATCTGGTCACTGGTAGAGCCGGTTTCATAATCATACCGGAAGCGCATTTTGGATTTCTCGATTGAAAAACCCAGATAGGGCGTAATGTGAATCATCTTTCCACCAAAGGTTTTGGCGACATTGATGCCATAGCTGTGGGCGTCGGCTTCCACAAGAGATCCGATCTCCAGTTTCTGGGCAAAATAGGCCACAGCGATGTCAAAAGGCAGAGGTTCCGTGAACCAGACCGCCGGATTGTGCTGCAGACCGTAACCCATATAACTGATGGTGCCGATCTCCTGGATGGAATCGATGCTGGGCAGGTAGCGAATGGACGCCTGGGTGCCATATAGGGTTCCTATGGTAAGCTGCGGCGCTGCCAAAGGCATGACAGGATAATCCTCCAAAAGACCTCCAAAAGGAACTTTGACTGACTGAGCCGGCAGTTCTCTCTGCATTGTTTCACCCTGATAAGTGAAGGTGATGGTCTGCTGTTCAAAATTTACACTGATGGAAGTTTCCGGATCAGCTTCATCATAAGAAGGCCCAATCACAGTCGGTCCAGAAATATCGAGCTCAAACTCCTGCCGCATGATCTGATTGACCAGTTCGTTGAAAAATGGCTCTCCAGCGAAATCCTGCGCCAGTTCCTCCGCCTGGGCACGCGTGAAGCTGAACTTTCCGGTCACGTCAAAAAACTTGTCATCCTCGATAAACAGGGTGCCCATCGCCACAAGACCGACCTGAAAACTCCAGGCAGATTTGAGGCCCTGCGGCACCTGATGAAACCAGCCGGTGTTCATATCAGAGCCAAAAGCCGATACCATCGGATTGACATAACTGCGCGCTGCATCCTCAGACAGCGACTCCAATGTCTCTTCCGAATCCGAGGCCGGCAGAAAACTTATTGACACCAGCACCAATAGAATCAGTAACAAAAACTTCCTGAGCATAAAAACTCCTGTTTATGACACTATATGTTAATTTATCAGTTTCTTGCAATGAATGATTATGAGAAGTTAAATTATGTCAAGGAGAAAGTCAGTCTAATCCGAAGTGTCATCCTGAGCACACTTGATGGATAAGACACCGACCGCGTGTCCGCTCTTCGACTAAGCTCAGAGTGACACGATC
>CAZWJK010000097.1:2425-4355 GCA_964634035.1 uncultured Candidatus Cloacimonadota bacterium
TGGATTCCAGCCTGCGCTGGAATTACATTTACTTCAGCAGCATCATTTTACGGGTTTTGCTATAGCCCGGTGCGTCCAGACGGTAGAAATAAATACCGCTGGAAACTGCTTTGCCTTCATTGTTCATACCATTCCAGACCACTGTATGGTTGCCTGAGGATTTTTCAGTATTGATCAGCGTTTTTACCAACTGGCCCTTGGTGTTGTAGATCTTCAGGGTTGCCTGTCCAGCTTTTGCCAGCGAGAAAGAGATCGAAGTGGTGGGATTGAACGGATTGGGATAATTAATCCCTAAAGCATTTACCAGCGCCGGGATTTCATTATCACCGTTTGACACGAAAGGAAATTCCACGCTGACAATGTCTGTGGGAGCGCCTTCTCCTTCAGCATAGACAGCCCGGACATAATAGTAATACAATCCTGTAGCTGATAGCTCTTCTACGAAAGATGTTGTGGCAGTAGCGCCGATCAGCATATAGGGATGCGTTTCAAATTTCCTGTAAATATTATAACCTTGCACGGGATAGGTTCCCGGCTCGGGAGCTATCCAGGTCAGATAGATCAATGAATCGCCAATAGCACCGCTATAAGCCAATCCAGTTGGACTGGACAGATAATCGAGGTGGAAATTATAGATGTAGCTGAACTGCTGATTGGAGATCGTGAATTCAGGAGTATTCTGCGTGATGTGATAATCCAATGCCGCAGTCAATGTATAAGTCGCCTGAGGCAGATAGAGGGCATAGTCACCTGCAGCGTCAGGAGTCGTGGTGAATCTGTTCTGGGTGGCGATTCTGGCTAAAGTGGGACTCAGATCAGAGCCCAGGGTCACATTGCCAGACACCACACCCGGAGCAAAGTAATAACCGGAAATCATAATGTCATCGATAAACTAGCCCAAGCCCTGAACTGATGCGTTGGAGCCGAACCGCCATCTGATCATTACATCCTGGTTGGCATAATTATTCATATTAAATGTTGCCTGTGACCAGTTTACAGTGGCTGTGTAACCGACTTCACCCAAAGAATAGACATTGAGTGAAGTATTGTACCCGCCGACCGGATACAGGACCTGCCACATGCTGCCGCCGTCGGTGGAAATGCTGACATTGCCGCCGTCATAATAGTTCTGGCAGGACATCATATGCCAGAATGTCATCACAGGCTCTGGCCCAAGATTGATGACAGGCGTGACCAGGATAAACATTGCATTGTTGTCATACTGACCTTCCAGGCCGGTACACCAAAGCCTGCTTCCGGAATGCGGAGTGGTCTGCGTTGGAGTTCCATATTCCCATCCCGCCAGTGATGTAAAGCCACCGTCAAAGTTTTCCATATCCAGAATGGTTCCCCCCGTTCCGCAAGGAACAAAGAAGTTCTGGTTCACGTTCGGAGCATTCGATGAAGTAAGATTGAAATTGAACGGGATATAGACTCCCGGCATGGTGGCAGCGTTGATGCTGACTTGATATGCAAACTGCATGATCTCGCCGGCTTTGATCTCAGAAAACTGCTGTGCCAGAGAATTGATAATGACATCGGAGCTCGTCGAGGTCAGAATGCCTGCCAGATTATGAGCAGAGACCATCGAGTTATTCTCGACATTGATCACCAGAACAATGTTTTCACCGGGATCAGCCACGCCGTTGTTATTGGACGAAGCATCGTTAACCATGTGTGAGTGCATGACCAGAGTCGGTTTCTGGACAGTGAGTTTGAAAGTGCGCTGCCAGAAATTGGTATCAGTGGTGATTTGGATCACAAAAGGCAATTCCTGCTGGTCCGGGCAATCTGCAGAAACACTCATAGTGAAAGGAACAAGGTTGGCACCAATCTCGTCACCATCAATGTCAGGATAGGCGGAAACGCTGTTCACCAGAGTGACATAGGGACTGTTGCAGGTGACTGTAGTGGATATGTTGGTTGCAGT
>CAZWJK010000097.1:4455-7753 GCA_964634035.1 uncultured Candidatus Cloacimonadota bacterium
TCTTCATAACTTGTATCGGTGATATCATATATGACATAGCCATAAGCATCAGGACCCAGGGGATCGGTTGATGTCACATTACCCACAGTCAAAGTGAAATCCACCCATTGCAGGAAGCCACTATCGTTATAGAGTTTCAGTCGCATGGGAATCAGCATGCCGGGTAGCATTTGAGGCCTGCCTGTAAGCTGGAACATATCAGCTACCGATGAAACCTGAGTTCCAACCTGAATGTTGCCAAAGTAGCCAATGTTATCATTCACCTGCACCAGATCATTCATTGTGATCAGTTGCCCATACAAGTCAAACACCGGCACAGTGCCATTGTTTTTCACCGTAATGGCAAAGTTGGCCGTCTCATTGGGATCGAGAACACCATTGCCAGCATCGTTCACCTGGTATGACATAAAGTTCATGAAGGCGTCTGATACGTAAAGATAGGTCGGCACCACGTAGGTTGAATCATTGGCATCTGCCAGATGGAGATCAAAACGGATGGTCGTATTGTGGGGGCAGTTGGCTGCGATCTGCATCAGTACAGGCGTCAGAGAGTAGTTGGAAGAACCTGCATCGATCGCGCCAAAGTTCATGGTGTTGTTCAATACATTAACATAAGGACTGTTACATATTGCAGTTCCAGTAACACCGTTGATTGTGGTACTAGTTGTGTTGCGGACGGCAAACAGAACTTCAAGCGTCTCGCCGCTATTGGCAGCATAGTTCTCGTTTCCGCTTGAATCACCCACATTATCATCATCGATCATTGCGACTCCGCCCACCAGAGAACCGTTGCCGTCAACGGTAATAATGCTTTGCAGAGGCTTGAACTCATGCTTGGAAACAGTCATTTCGGCAGCACCGGCACTGAGCACTGTATTAAGGAAGAGAAACACTCTACCCGTATCATCAGTGTAACCGCGCGCCAGAATGATATTGCCCTGGCTGATTGTAACGCAGGCGTTCTCCACGGGTGCAGAAGACTGGTTTGTTATAACCATGTCCATATAGGACGTACCAGCCGGCATACTTAGAGGAACATTGGACTGGAAGGTGTCCGGAATCCTGCAATAAACTTCCACAGTGGGATCGCCCATCAGATTCATCCAGTGCGCAAAATACTTCACCTGAGTGGGACGGGTCTGGTTGTAAATTTCATGCAGAACCAGCTTGGCGTTCAGAACAGCTTCGCCCATTGTCCTCATGCCATGAGTGAAGATGCCGTTGAAAGCACCTTTGGCCAGAGCATTGTTATACATGGTGTGTGTTCCAGAAGTGTACATACCTGTAGCGGTAAGGGCTCCAGCCGGAACAGATGCTGTTCCCATTCTCATAAAGGCTTCACTGGTGGCTGTTCCACCATCAAAGTTACCTGTGGAGCAAGTCAGAATCATAGCATGAGGCATCTTGGCACCATTTACCAAAGAACTGCCAGGGCTCCATCCGCTCATACCAATATAACCGCGGTAGTTGAAAATACCAACGCCCTGGTTGATGGCTGTGTTCATGGAAGCCGGAGAGGGATCAGCAGCGTAAATCTCCGTGAAAGTATAATCAGGGTTATAGTGCAGGCCGATGTCTTTAATATATTTATTCACATATACAGTGGATTGGCCTGAGGGTGATGTGTCGCCCACCAGCAGCATCCTGTTAAGCCACTGAGCAGTATTGACATTGATGGTCTTTTCATAGGCATAGATCTTGGCAAACAGCACATCCAGCTGAGAAGTGTTTTCTGCAGAGATTCTGCCCAGGAAAACATCGCCCAGATAGTCGTCACCCGCCAGATGCTGATAGGGATAATCACCTTTCCCGTTGTAGTTAGAAAAGGACTCAGGCCAGGTGGGAACAGGGAATGAGCCAGTCGTATCTCCAATCAGTACTATAAAATCGGGTCTGGTGTTAATATCGTTGTAAATGCCCTGAATGTATGCCTTTATGGCAGTCGTGGTGGTTCCAGTCACAGTAGTGCTGACCAATCTGACATCAGCGCCTTTCTGTCTTTTCCAGAACGCAAAATCATTGATCTTAGTCTGAAAAGTAGGATCGTTGTATGTGCCATAGATCATTAAGTAACGGGGTGGAGTGTTTGCCATCAGAGCACGATAATCATCAAAATTGAGAATCATCGATTCATAGATCTTGGCAAAACTGGGTGAAATAACCTGCGGACCCTGCAGTTCATTGATTCCTGGTGCATCAGTATAGCGCAGGCGGATGTCAACCTGTTCCCTGACTTCCAGTTCACTGGTAAGCGGATTCCAGGCAAAGGGCTGAACCTGTACCGTGATGATCCTGAAATCGCGCAAGATCTGCGGCTCGCTGTATAAAACAGTTTCCTGGGGGTAGACTTCGTTGCTTTTATAGTAAGATTCATTGACTCTGAATGCCTTGGGAGTGCCATCTATGAGACCATCCTGAGAGGGATAGGGAATCACGTGATTGATCATTTTGGTTCTGGTGCTGATAAGTTCTACTTCTACATGACCTGTGTTCGGTACGGCTATGGAAGTTGAAATGACCGGCAATTCGGGCATTCCAGCTTCATCCAGATAACCGGCATCATTGATTTTGATACGGTCCCAGATTTTTCCGGATTCCAGTTCTTTTTCAATCTCAAATTCAGGAACCTTGAACTGAATTTCCATGGTCTGCGCACTTTTTGTGCTAATTACAAAAGGTTTGGCAACAACTTGTTCAGCTGCCCACAAGGACATGCAGATAAGCTGTATGACAGCCAAAGCCATAATTAAGATGGCAGTCTTCTTCATATATTTCCTCTCAGTAAGAAGTATAGTATCAATTAAATATGCAATTATTATTCCTCATGATTCAATTTCTTGCGCTGCTGTTCCTTATCAAGAAAGTGAGTGCGCTTTTTCAACAGTCTGATCGTTATGTAGGCAGCAGTCAGTATGATTCCTGTCATCAACCAGTTTTTTGATATAAAAATTCTATGGTAAATGAATAGATTCCTAAGTAACTCCACATCAGTAAAAACCCAAAACAGCGCGTAAACTCCAGAGTATTCCTGTCTCAGGGCTTTCTTTATCCTGAATCTATATTGGTTAGGTTGATAATGCTTCAGCGACGGCAGCAGGCAATTGACCCGTTCAGCATACGCCTGATAAGCAGTTCCGAATTTGCCCTGTAGATAGTTTTCTTCAGCCAGAATTATTCGTTCATAATAGAGCCAAAAGATCACCATAAATGCAAAAACCAGCCACCAGATTCGCGTGTACAAAGCAGGTCCCATCCACATCAGGAAGTTACCCAGATACAAGGGATTGCGCAAAATGGA
>CAZWJK010000098.1:0-5682 GCA_964634035.1 uncultured Candidatus Cloacimonadota bacterium
GAATGGCCTGAACTGGCAGAAAACCTGCTGCCATACAGAACCCTGAGCTTATACTTCCACTTCGACGGCAAGAAACGCTGGGTCAATATCGTTCCCGATAAAGAACACGAAAGTTTCTTCGCATAGAACAACAGCAGTTTGAAAAAAATCCTTGCCCTGGAGTGTAATTTGCATTATCATATGGATACCCCCTATGGGTATAATAGAAAGAGGTATAATAATGGGTAAACACTGTTGTAAGCACGACCCGAGATCAGCTCATCATTCGGAAGCGTTCAAAGCTGATCTGCTCAACCGCCTTAAACGCATTGAGGGACAGGTGCGCGGAATTCAAAACATGATCGCCGGTGACATCTACTGCGATGATGTGCTGACCCAGGTTTCAGCAGTGCGCAACGCTCTGGCGTCAGTCTCACAAAAGCTGTTCGAAGCTCATATGAAAAGCTGCATCACAGAGCAAATCCAATCCGGCCAAACAGAAGTTATGGATGAACTTCTGGAAACCATCAGAAGAATGCTTAAATAATTAAATCACAGGAGAATAAAATGAAAAAGATCACTCTCATCACAATAATTCTGGCAGTCATGCTGCCAATCGCAATCTGGGCTCAGTGTGCCGATTGCCCAACTTCCAAGAGCAAATCAGATGACAATCCCAAGATGTCTTCGAGCAGTTCAAGCAGCAATTCAAAAATGGCTGCAACACCGTTACCAGGTTATAATAAGGCAGTTCAGTTGCCGGACAGTAAATACTTCAAATACAGTTTTGCCCAGAAACCGAAACTGGGTGTTTCCATCTTGAAAGTCAATGTTTATGACAAGAAGAACCGCCTGAGCGACGATTTTGACGTGTACATAAATGCCGACATGCCCTCCATGAGAGGCGCTCATGCCATGGACGACCTGAAAATGAAAGCCAATAAAAAGGGTGAGTTGCTGGCACCGGTCAATTTTGTCATGCCGGGCGTCTGGGAAGTTACTCTGAAATTCTACAAAGACGGCAAGCATACCAATACATTCACGTTTGAGCACAAAATCTGAGTTAAGAGCGTGAACTGAGTCCTCCAAGGAGGTTCAAATGAAATTTAAAAGTAAGAATAACAAACTGGTGGCAATGCTGTTGCTGCTCTTCATAACAGGCACGGCACTCATGGCGCAGAATAATCTGTTCTATCTGGAAGCGCAGGGAGTGGCGGGATACAGCTCTGAAACGGAAGATTA
Organism: uncultured Candidatus Cloacimonadota bacterium; assembly: GCA_964634035.1. Classification (GTDB taxonomy): domain Bacteria; phylum Cloacimonadota; class Cloacimonadia; order Cloacimonadales; family Cloacimonadaceae; genus UBA5614. The sequence continues at coordinate 1,222 of CAZWJK010000098.1, forward strand.
CATCCTGTATTCCCACCATCCGCATGAAGCCATGCAAAAGCCGTCCATCGGATTTGACTGGCTGAAACGCTTTGCCACACAGCATAGAGATATCGCCGTGGCGTCCGTGCAGTTTCGCCTGGCAGTCAATGAAAAAGAAAAACCTGCGCTGGAACCTCAGCTCTATAATGCCTGGCTGAAGTATAAATCGGCTCTGGGAGATGTTTCCATCGGGCATCTGAAACCGGCTTCAGGACTGTCATACAGCCTCGATAACCACGCTCTGCTCATGCCTGACATGACCATGTATGTGTTTACCTATGACCGGGACTGGGGAATGCTGTATTCCAGAGATACGGTCTGGGGCAACGTTTCAGCCTCGCTGACCACTGCCTCAGGAATGCGGCTCTACAGAAAGGATAATAACTATCTGGCCGCTCTGCACGCTTCTTACGGCATCCTGAATGACGATAACTTCAGCATCGGAGCCACCTTGCAGAAAGGTGAAGTTCTGGAAGCCATGGGATATCACATCGGTCACGGCAAAATCGTGCATGATGAACTGCTGGCAGGATTGGATGCCACTATCCTGCATAACAATCTGGAGAGCAGACTGGATGTTTATGCCGGCGAATTTTACCGGAAAGACGCCTGGAGCGTGCTCTGGCGCAATGGCATAAACCTGCTGAGCGAGGAGAAACTGAAACTGGAAGCTCAGGGCATCTGGCGCGAACTGGTCGGGTCCAAACACACAAATTATGATTTGGGACTGACCTGGAAGTTCCATCCGGACTGGGCGTTGCGCACTCTTTATGATTATCATATAATGAAGCAGGGCGCCTTGGAAGAGACGGATTACAAGGTCGTGGCTCAGCTTTATTACTACAAAAGGCTGTTTTGAACAGGAACGAGGTTGGCATGAAACGTGGAATGTTACTTATGATCCTGCTGCTGATGGCAATACATGGTTTGTATGCCGCAGTCGGCTGTGACCTGAATGATCCGGACCGTGACGTGAAAAGACTGTTTCCGGCTTCGACGGGATACAAGACACATTATGTTTCGATTCAGCAGAAAGGCGGCAAAGCCTTGCTGGCGAAGGTGGAGCAAAGGCTGGGAGATAAGTTCACAGGCCTGTATGAGACAATGGATGTCCCTTACACTGTTTACGAGATTTACAAAGGCAAAGAGGTGATCGGATACATACACGGTGTCAATCAGAAGGGCCAGTATGGCGGCATCCAGGTCTTTCTGGCGTTGAACAAACAGGGAGTGATACAGGCCTTTTACTATCAGAAAATGACCAATCAGGCAGCCAAATCATTTCGCAGCAGTGAATTTGCCAGGCAATTCGTCGGTCTGTCGGGGCAGGATTTTGCCAGTTATGACCCCAAAGCCGGTAAATTGGAAGGCAGCTTGATAAAGATCAAGAATCCTTCTGTAAAAGCAGAAGCGGATTTCAAAGCCACCCTGCGCGGGGTCAAAAAGAACCTGATCCTGATGCAGGAATTCGGTTATATAAAATAGCCGGGATACATCACATAAAGCAAAGGAGCTGATCATGCCATCCTTATTTGGAATTGCCTGGAAAAACCTCAGGCGCAAACGCTTGCGCAGTCTGCTGACCATAGTCGGGATCGCTCTTTCGACCTGGGTTCTGGTCAGCCTGCTGGGTTTTAATCAGGGTTATGAAAACTCACTCAACAAAGATATAGATAATCTCGGATTTCAGGTGCTGCTGACCGCCAAAGGCTGTCCTTACGAAGCGGCAACCCTGATGCTGAAAGGCGGAACCGGACTGAAATACATGTCTGAAAGCATCATTGATTCCGTGATCGCCAATCCTCAGGTGGAAAAAGTAACACCCATGCTGATGCATGCCGTTTTTGACCCCAACAAAGGTGAAAGCGGAGGCATTACAGCCTTTCTGGGCATTGATCCGACGACCTATCCGGCCATGAAAAGCTATCTTGTTTTCCAGCAGGGTCAGTGGTTTGACCAGCCGGAAGCTTTAGAAGCCGTGTTCGGATATGAAGCTGCAGAATTGGAACAGCGGGAAGTCGGCGACCTTTACCTGTTACCTGAAGCAGAGGTCGAAATCAAGGTCGTGGGTGTGCTCAAACGCAGCGGAACTCAGGATGACGGAACGATCTTCCTGCCCATCAAGACTTTGCAGAAGGTCTATGATGTAGAGGGTAAGATCACTTCAGTCGGCATCAAAGTTCAGAAAGAGACAGATCTGACTGCCTATGAAGATGAGCTTTACAAGCTGCAGGACGTGCAGGTCGTATCCATGGCACAGGTCAAGCAGACGATTTCCAATCTGGTGGCAACTGCGCGCGTAATGGTCATGTCCATTGCCCTGATCGCCATTCTGATTGCCATGGTGGGTGTGATGAATACAGTGCTGATGTCCGTATTGGAACGTTGGCAGGAAATCGGCATCATGAAATCCATGGGTGCCATGACTTCACATATCTTTAAGCTGATCTGGTTTGAAACAATTCTGCTGACATTTGTTGGTGGAGTAATCGGTTCCATCATGTCCTGGATCCTGGCTTCGGTAACTGATACTTTGATTAGAAGCGTTTTGCCTTATTCACCAACCAGTTCATTGGTTCAAATAGATATCCTGCTGGCTCTGAAAGCCATAGGCATCATCATGGGAATTGGCATCATCAGCGGAATCTACCCGGCTTTCAAAGCTGCAAAAATCAGACCCATTGAAGCAATCCGCAGCACGGATGGTGAAATATGACAAAGAGCACAAATCCTCTGATCAGTGTTGCTGACCTCAAGAAAATCTATGTCAGAGGTTCGGAACATATTCACGCCGTGTATGGCATTTCTCTGGATATTAGCAAAGGTGATTATATCGCTTTTGTGGGACCCTCCGGTTCAGGCAAAACCACTTTGCTGCATCTTTTGGGCTGTCTGGATAATCCGACGGAAGGCTCTTTAACGGTAAACGGTCAAAACGTCTTCAGTAATGACAGATCGATGAATGAAAGAGAACTGACCAAATTACGAAGAGAGCTTTTCGGTTATGTGTTTCAGAAATTCTACCTGATACCGACTTTGACAGTCAGGGAAAATATCACCCTACCCTTTGCTTTTTACCAGAAAAATGAAGCTGAACAAACTGCAGACCGCCTGGCAGACCTTCTGGGTATTTCACATAGATTGGATCACTTGCCAAAGGAACTTTCAGGCGGGGAAATGCAAAGAGTGGCGATAGCCAGAGCGCTTATCAACAAGCCACAGATCTTGCTGGCAGATGAACCGACCGGAAATCTGGACAGCAAGCGGAGTGCGGAAATTGCCGAAATCTTCCATAAACTTAATCAGGATGAGGGATTGACCATTATCCTGGTCACGCATAACCATGCTCTGGCAGAATCAGCCGGAAAAATGGTCGAACTTAGAGACGGCAGATTGGTTTAAGCTGCGTAAACTACTTTATATAAACCGCTTTCTGCACTGCCGTGTGGTCAGCGGTTTTTAACATGATCAGATAAATTCCGGAAGCCCAGCTATGTCCTTCGGGGCTGTAACCACTCAACTCGAAGCTATTGTGGCCAGTTTTGCCGATCACTACTGAACTTTGCATGAGCCTGCCCTTGCAATCATAAACTATGACTTGAACCGCACTGTCTTTTGTCAGGTTGAAATCCAGTCTTGTCTTATGATTGAAAGGATTGGGAGCAAGGGATAGAATCTTCAACTCCGGTGGAGGAGAAATCTCGTCATCATTGGCCAGACCCTGATATTCAACCTACCAGGTGGTGGTCCAGGTCACCTGATTAGTGGATGTAACGCATTTTACAGTATGCATTCCATAAGATTGGAACACCGGCTCAAACATGAGTTCAGTGACTTGGGGCTGCAGAACATCATCGATGTACCATTCAAACACAACTGTTAAGTCCATGTTAAAAGCTTCCACCACAAATATCTGAGGACTGCCGGCTGCTATGTGGACAAGAGAATCGGGATTGGGTGATACATTGTAAATCACCATATCCAGAATCCTCAGACTGTCGATATAGACATTGTTGATGGGGTGGTTATTGCCATCCACCGGTACCTGACCGATCGCCAAAACCGTATCCAGGCCTTCAAACACTTTGCCGAAAATGGCATAACTGCCGTCCAGATGAGGTGTCGGAGCAAGTGTAATGTAATATTGGGAACCGGCTGAATTGGGCTGGCTGGTGCGTGCCATCGCCAAAACTCCTGCACTGTCATGATGCAAAAGCGGAGAAAACTCATCCGGGATCGTATAGCCCGGACCGCCATAACCCGTGCCCAAAGGGTCTCCGTCCTAAATGACAAAACCAGCCACCACACGATGGAAATGCAGCCCGTCATAAAATCCGGAATTGGTCAGATTGATGAAATTGCCCGCCGTGATCGGCACGATCTCATCTCTCAAAGTCGCTGTAAATGATCCCATAGTTGTAAACCATCTGGCAAAATGCA
>CAZWJK010000098.1:5782-7616 GCA_964634035.1 uncultured Candidatus Cloacimonadota bacterium
ACACAGGGCAATGGTCAGAGCCAAAGATGTCTTGCCTGATGCCGGCGTTTTTGACTGCTGACAAGTGCTCTTTGTTCACGAAAAAGTAATCGATGCGCCAGCCGACGTTCTTCTCGCGCGCTTTGCCCATGTATGACCACCAGGAATACTGTTCGGGCTCGGGATGAAACTCGCGGAAGGTATCCACCCAGCCGGCCTCCACGATTTTATCCAGCCAGGCGCGCTCGATGGGCAGAAAACCGGAGATATCCTGGTTGGCTTTGGGATGGGTGAGGTCGATCGGTTTATGCGCCGTGTTGTAGTCTCCGGTGACCAGGACCATTTTGCCGCGCTTTCTGTATTCCTGCATAACCTCCAGGCAGCGGTCATAAAAATCAAGTTTGTACTGCAGGCGGCCATCATTCATTTTACCGTTGGGAAAGTAAATGTTGAACAGAAAAAACTTCTCATATTCGGCGATAATGATCCTGCCCTCGCTATCAAAGCGCTCAGTATCGAATCCATAGCTGACTGAGACGGGCTTTGGCCTGCTCAGCAGACAGACTCCGGAATAGCCTTTCTTTTCGGCAAAAGACCAGTAGTTGTGATAATCTTTGAGTCCGAGCACTTCAGTCGGGATCTGCTCTTCCTGCAACTTGGTTTCCTGCAGGCCGAGGAGGTCGGGTTTTTCCTGCATCAGGATGTCGATAAATCCTTTTTGCATCACGGCGCGCAAGCCGTTCACGTTCCAGGACCAAATCATAAACATATATAAACCTCTTATTTCTCTAAAAAGTCGTACAGAATAAATTACGAATTACGAATTACGAATTACGAATTACGGCTTCGCTTCTTTTTGCTTTGTTGTCATTATTATGGAAGTGATAATTCTGATTATTTCGTTCGCTTCAGTAATCAGATCTGAGCAATTATAAAGTTCACTTGCTTTTATCAATCTTAGCCAATAAGATGTTTCCCGGGCTTCCTTTCTGGCAATGCTAAGCTTTGACAAAAAATCTGCTGAACTCTGCGCTGCGATTGCTTCTTCTGTGTTTGCTCCAATTGATGTTGCCGACCTGAGTACCTGCTTTGATAAAACAAATTCTTTATTTTTACTTTGCAGACATTGTACCAGTTTAATAACTTTTACAGCAAAGCCAAATGTCTTTTCCAGAATTATGTTCTGCTTCATCTATCAGTCCTCAATTCGTAATTCGTAATTCGTAATTAACACTTAAAATTTACTCCTTTTTGGGATTGAAATTCGGTCAGCAGTTTTTTATACAGATCAAACATCTCCTGGTCAAAACTGACCAGCCAGACATCCATATCATTATCATGGGAAAATGTGACAACTTCCTTGATGGCGATGAGCGCTGCTCTCTCCTTAGGAAAGCCGTAGGCCCCTGTGGAAATGGACGGAAAGGCGATGGAGCGCAGTCCCTTTTCCTTTGCCAGGCAGAGGGAATTGTGATAACACCTGGCCAGCAGGGTATCTTCTTCAAACATCCCGCCCTGCCAGATCGGACCAACTGTGTGGATCACATAGCGTGCTTTCAGGTCATACCCTTTGGTGATCTTTGCCTGTCCTGTGGCGCAGCCTCCCAAGGTTCTGCATTCCTCCAGAAGCTGAGGCCCTGCAGCACGATGAATAGCGCCGTCCACACCGCCTCCTCCCAAAAGCGAATTATTGGCGGCATTTACTATGGCATCGACATCCAAGAGGGTGATGTCGCCTTTGTGCAGATGTATCATTTTCCTTCTCCCTGAACGGTTTGTTCCTTCAATCTTGTTTCCATATGCCAAGAGTTATCAAATAGCCGCAGCGTCATTTTGTCCAGTTAAAAAATAAGAC
>CAZWJK010000099.1:0-2281 GCA_964634035.1 uncultured Candidatus Cloacimonadota bacterium
TGGACAAACAGCTCTTGATGGATGATATCTATTACTCCGCATTGATTTCCGTGCTCGATGCCGTCAGGCACGGAACCACCACCATCATCGACCATCATGCCTCTCCGGGTGCCATCACAGGTTCTCTGAATGAGATCGCCAAAGCTGTTTTGCAAGGCGGGATCAGAGCCAATCTATGTTATGAAGTTTCAGACCGGGACGGAGAATGCAAGTCAATGGATGGCATCAAAGAAAACGTGCACTGGCTGGAACAAGTTCAGACGGGGGAAAGTGACTTCCTGAAAGGCCTCTTTGGCATGCACGCTGCTTTCACTTTGAGCGATGAAACGTTGGAAACGATTGCAGCAGAGGGTCAGAAACTGAACTGCGGATATCACATCCATGTGGCGGAAGCAGCTTCGGATGAAGATTTCTCACTTAAGCACTTTAGCAAGAGAGTGGTCAACCGGCTGCAGGATTTCGGCCTTCTGAATGACAGATCCATTGCTGCGCATTGCGTTCACATCGATGAGCAGGAAATGGAAATCCTGGCTCAAAATAAAGTGGCAGTGGCCCATAATCCGCAGTCCAATCTGAACAATTCTGTGGGCATTGCGGACGTTGTAAAGCTTGCGCAGAAAGGGCTCACCGTCGGACTCGGCACCGATGCCATGACTGTCAACATGCTTGAAGAGATCAGGGTCGGCCTCTGGGCTCAGCATCTGAAACATGACCCCTCGCAGGGCTTCATGGAAATCGCCGATACTCTGCTGAAAAATAATGCCGTCATCGCCAACCGCTATTGGGATGGTCAGCTTGGCATGATCGCAGAAGGCAAAGCGGCAGACCTTGTCCTGATGGATTATTTGCCGCCCACACCGCTGGATGCAAACACCTGGATCGGGCATGTCATTTACGGCATTTCGCAGGCAACTGTGGACACCACAATCTGCGGCGGCAGGGTCCTTTATCAGAACAAAAAACTGCTGCTCGATATCGATGAAGCAGAAGCGGCGGCTAAATCCAGAGAATGCGCAATCAAGCTCTGGGAAAGGTTTTAAAGGAGAATCATAATGTATAAAGAAATCATGGAAAAAGCCAAACAATATGAGCAGGAAACCACACAATTTTTATGTGACATGATCGGCCATCCGAGCTTTTCCACCAAGGAAAAAGAGGTCATTGACTGCATCAAAGCCGAAATGGAAAAGGTGGGATTTGACGAAGTCAGGATTGACGGGCTGGGCAACGTGATCGGGCGCATCGGAAAAGGCGACAGGGTCATCGCTTTTGATGCACACATCGATACCGTTTACGCAGGCGATCTGTCGCTCTGGAAAACCGATCCCTTCAAGGCTGAAGTGCGCGACGGCATGGTCATCGGCAGAGGCAGTGTGGACCAGGAAAGCGGTATGGCGTCAATGGTCACGACGGGAAGGATCATCAAGGAACTCGGGCTCAATGACAAATTCAGCGTTTACTTTACCGGAACCGTGATGGAAGAGGATTGCGACGGGCTTTGCTGGCAATACCTGATCAGAGAGGAAAAGCTGGTTCCGGAACTGGTCGTCATCACCGAGCCGACCAATTTAAACATTTACAGAGGCCACCGTGGACGTATGGAAATGATGGTGCATGTCAAAGGGCTGTCCTGTCACGGTTCCGCGCCGGAACGGGGTGACAACGCCATCTATAAGATCAGTAGAATTGCATTGGAAATCGAGAAACTGCACTCCCGCCTGAAAGATGATGCTTTTCTGGGCAAGGGCAGTGTCACCGTTACGCAGGTTTTCTTTTCATCACCTTCCCAATGCGCTGTTCCGGATGCGGCATCAATTCAACTGGACAGGCGCTTGACCTTTGGCGAGACTAAAGACAGTGCCGTTTCAGAAGTTATGGAGGCATGCAAACTTGCTGGCTATCCTGATGCGGTAGTGGAAGTTCTGAAGTATGAGGAAACTGCCTATACAGGATTGGTCTATCCCACTGAAAAGTATTTCCCCACCTGGGTTCTGCCTGAAGATTCGCATTGGCTGAAAACTGCCATGCAGAGCTACGAACAGGTTTTGGGACGTAAGCCATATGTGGACAAATGGACCTTCAGCACCAACGGAGTGGCGATCATGGGCAGGCACGGCATTCCCTGTCTGGGCCTGGGACCGGGCAATGAGGTTTATGCCCATGCGCCCAATGAAGCCTGTCCAATTGAACATCTGACCCAGGCTGCCGCTTTCTATGCGGCTTTGGTCCATGCCCTGAATCAGGAATAATGAAAGCTATTTTAATATATGTCATTCCTGCG
>CAZWJK010000099.1:2381-4056 GCA_964634035.1 uncultured Candidatus Cloacimonadota bacterium
GCAGGAATCTTCTCTTTTTGTCATTCCTGCGCAGGCAGGAATCTTATTCTGTCCATGTAAACAGGTGTGGTAAGAAATGATATATTTTAAGCACTATGTCTGCACCCAATGCGGTAAAGCATACTCCCGCGATGAAGTGCGCTACTTATGTCCGAATTGTTCTAAAGACTACAAGGCAGGCATGCCTCTGCCCGGCGTTCTGGAAGCCGTCTTTGACTATGCCGCCATCGCTGAACAGTGGAAACTGGATCCTGACATCGATCTGTTTTCTGCCGTGGAACCTGAGTACTATCCTGAGCTTCCTGTCGGCAATACGCCTATGTTCAGGTCATTGCGACTGGCAGAAAAAATCGGATTGGTCGATGTATTGATCAAGAACGATGGACTCAATCCAAGCGGCTCTCTCAAGGACCGGGCCTCACATCTGATGGTGGCGGAAGCCATCCGTCTGAAAGAACCGAAGGTGGTGACCGCGTCCACAGGCAATGCTGCTTGTGCCCTTTCTGCTTTGTGTGCCAGCGCCAGATTGGAAGCTGTGATCTTTGCTCCCAAGTCTGCTCCGCCTGCCAAACTTGTGCAGATCAAAGTGCATGGAGCAACGCTGATTCCGGTGGACGGCACCTATGATGATGCCTTTGCTGCTTCGCTTGAATACACCGCCAAAGAGGACGGACTCAACCGAAACACGGGTTACCATCCTCTCACCATTGAAGGCAAGAAGACCGTCGGTCTGGAGATCTTTCTGCAAAACGATCAGAATGTGCCGGACTGGATCGTGATCCCGGTCGGCGATGGCGTGATCCTGGCAGGCGTGCATAAAGCTTTTCTGGATCTGCAGAGAGCGGGCATCATCACGAAACTGCCCAGGCTGCTGTCAGTGCAGGCAGACAGTTCTGATGCAGTCACCCGCTATTATGAAAGCGGCATTTATCAGGATGCGCAGAAACCGACTACCATTGCTGATTCCATCTCTGTGAAAACACCCAGCAATGCGCATTGGTCGGTGCGTGCATTGAAAGAAACCAACGGCGCATCCATTACAGTTTCAGACGATGAAATCAGAAGCGCGCAACAACTGTTGGCAGAAACAACCGGCGTCTTTGCTGAACCTGCTGCCTCAGCCGGTCTGGCTGGGCTGATCAAAGCTACAGAAAAGCATATTCTGTGCCGTATGGATCAAGTGGTTCTTTTAGTTACGGGACACGGTTTGAAAGACATCGGGGCAGTAAAAGTATAATATGAAAAAGCTTCTATTGGGCGGTCAGATCTGGCAGGAAACAGGTTTTACCAAACTGGACATTTTGATTGAAGGTGGCAAAATCATTGAAATTGCTAAGGATCTTTCTGCTCCGTATGTGGAAACGGTTGACTGCAGAGGATGCTTCATCTTTCCCGCCGTCTGCGACATGCATGTGCATGCAGGTGAAAAGGTCTGCGGACTGGACCTGGCAGACGACTGGAAGTCTTTAACCTGGCTTGCTTCACAAAGCGGCATTGCTGCCATCGGTGCTTTTATAACAGAGCAGACAGGTTCTGACCATAGAAAAAAAACACTGCTTCAACAATACGAGAAGGCACAAACCTACGCTGTCAAAGACTTCAAGCAAAGCATACACTGGCATCTGACTCCTAAGGTGTCTGACGTTCAGGATATATTTCATTTATTAAAAGAAGG
>CAZWJK010000099.1:4156-7592 GCA_964634035.1 uncultured Candidatus Cloacimonadota bacterium
CACCGCTGGCTGTGCACTCCGCCACTCAGAACAGAACAATCCCGGGGGCAGCTTGTGGAACTGCTGCAGGACTGTGTTTTTGATGCCATTGCCACTGACCATTGTCCCTATACGATTAATGATAAGGATCAATATAAAAACACCCCGGAACAGGTTCCCATGGGCATTGCCGGTTTGGGGGCAACTTTTCCGCTCATGTATGAAAATCTGGTGAAAACCGGTAAACTGCCTATGGAAAAGCTGGTCCCGCTGCTTTCCACCAATCCTGCCAAACTGATGAATCTCCATCCGCAGCTTGGAAGCATCCAAACCGGAGCACTGGCAAAGCTGATAATATTGAACCCTGAACCTTTGCCGAAGCCGGTTCCCGTCATTGCTTCCCTGTCCTCTGCACCCAATCCCTGGCAGGAATTTTCTCATACTACAAACTACAAATTCTTCGAGGTAGATCATGACACACACTGAAAAGCCTCATCCCGCCTGGCGTAATGACGCCTATGCCAAAGTCACAGGCAAGGCAAAATACACCGATGACCTCAAAGTCCTGAACTGCCTGCACGCTGTTCCCGTCTATTCTGACTATGTATCTGCGCGCATCATTTCCATTGATACAGCGAAGGCAGAAAAGCAGCCCGGAGTGGTCAGAGTCCTTACCTATAAAGACGTCCCCGGCAATCTGCAGTTCGGTCAGATCATCAGGGATTACTCCATTTTTGCTCATGACAGAATCCGAACCAGCGGTGATGTGATCGCTGTCATAGTGGCAAAAACCAGGCAGCAGGCGATCGACGCGATCCCTTTCGTGAAGCTGGATGCGGAAAAACTGCCCGCTGTGCTTGATCCCGAGGAAGCTTTGATAGAAGGCGCGCCTCTGGTGCATGCAGCGCACGGCAGCAACATTGCCAACTATCATTGTGTCCGCACCGGTGACATAGCCATCGGAGAGAAGGAAGCCGAAGTCATCATCGAGCAGGAATTCACAACTTCGCACATCGAGCATGCCTACATGGAACCCGAATCCGCGCTCTGCTTCATGCGTCAGGATGGTGTGATGGAAGTCTGTGGCAGCATGCAGCACCCTTTCAGCACACGCCGATTTGTGGCATCCACACTGGGAAAGCCATTGAGCGATGTTGAAGTGAAAACGGTGCCGATGGGCGGCGGTTTTGGCGGCAAGGATGACACGGCAGCCATAGTTTGCACCAGGACAGCTCTTGCTGCCTTCATAACAGGACATCCTGTTAAAATGACCTACAAGCGTGAATGGAGCATGCGCGAAAGCTACAAGCGCCACCCCTATAAAATTCATTATCGGATGGGCCTGAAGCATGACGGAAAGATCACTTTCGTCAAGGTCAGAATTGTTGCCGACGGCGGCGCGTATTGTTCTGTAACGCCCTGGGTGACATGGCGTTCGACTGTCCAGTGCTGCGGACCCTATGAAGTTCCGCATGTGCATTGTGACGTCTATGGCGTTTACACCAACAACATTTTCACAGGCGCCATGCGCGGTTTCGGCTCTCCCCAGGTAAATTTTGCCATCGAACAACTGATCGAAATGGCAGCTCAAAAAGTCGGTCTGGATGAAGTTGAAATGCGCCGCCGCAACATGGTGCATCAGGGCTCGATGACCATTACGGGCCAGAAGCTGGATGAGCATACAGTCAGTCTGCATCAGGTTTTGGACATCATTCTGAAGGAATGCGATTATTATAATAAACGCAAACTCTGTTCCGACGGCAATCCCAATCAGGAAGAGTGGTACGGCATCGGACTTGCTATCAGTTACAGAGGCATGAGCCTTGGCGCAGAGGGGACTGACCTCAACAGCGCCATCATCAGCGTGCAGCCTGACGGCAGTATTCTGCTGGAAACCGGTGTGCACGAAAACGGACAGGGCAGCGAAAGCGCCATGATCCTGCTCTGCGCGGAACATTTGTCTGTGAATAAAGAAAGAATCAGATACCGTCAGCCCTCCACTTCCAACATTCCCGACGGCGGCACTACTGTCGCGTCAAGAGGCACCATCATGGGCGGCGGGGCAGTGGTCAATGCTGCCGTCAAACTGAAAGAGCACATGGCCCGCATTCTGGCTCCGGATTTGAAGTGCAAAGCGGAAGAAGTCATCTTTGAAAATGAGTATCTATTCAATGCCGACAGATCGCAAAGAGTCAGCTTTAATGAAGCGATCCGGCTGATGTATAACAGGCAGGAATATCCTTACAGCTTTGGCGTTTTTCAGGCACCCCAGGTCACCTGGGATGAGCATACGGGGCAGGGAAACGCTTATTTCACATGGGTCTATGCCGCGCAGGCGGTGGAACTGAAGGTTGATCCCAAGACAGGTGAGATCACTCTGCTGCATATGTATGCCGCGCACGATGTGGGCAAGGCGGTCAATCCCGCGCTGCTCAAAGGCCAGTTCTATGGCGGCATGGCGATGGGCGCAGGCTATGGCATGCTGGAAAAATGCGAAGTTTCTGGAGGCAAGGTGGTGCCGACCAACCTGCATCAGTACAGGATCCTGCGCAGTACAGACCTGCCTGAAATGACAGCCGTCATTGTGGAAAACTTTGATCCCGCTTCGCCTTCCGGTGCTAAAGGCATTGGCGAACCCACTAACGAGATCATGGCTCCAGCCATTGCCAACGCAGTTTACCATGCCACCGGCAAACGCTGTCCCGATCAGCCGGTAAAGGTTTTAAAGGAACAAAGAGACACGGAGTCACTGAGGCACGGAGTTTGATCATGAAAACCATAATTAATAAAAATGAAGTAAATCTGGATGGAGTTGACCGGGAACTGAATCTTTTGGAATTCCTGCGTGAAAGGATGGATCTGACCGGAGCCAAGAACGGTTGCGGGATCGGCGTTTGCGGCGCCTGCACAATTCTTATCAATAATGAGCCCAAGCGTTCCTGCATCCTTAAAGTGAAGGATATCATTGATAAAGAGGTTCTGACCATCGAAGGCCTTAGCCCGCAGGACGGATCTTTGCATCCTTTGCAGCAGGCGTTTGTGGATTGCGGTGCCATTCAGTGCGGCTTCTGCACTCCCGGCATGGTGCTTACCGCGCACGCTTTTCTACTGAAAAATCCAAATCCAACTCGCGCCCAGGCCAGGCAATCCATCAAGGGAAATCTCTGCCGCTGCACGGGTTACCAGCAGATCATAGACGCCATCATCATCGCCTCGGAGCATTACCGTTAGATAAGTGTTTCAATAATTCTACTTCAGAGACCTTCTGCTCTTACTTTATTCTCCCATCCATCTTTCCTTCTTTTTGCATAATAGGATTACGGTACTATTACTATACCATTACGGTACCAATACGGTTATTTACCGTAATGCTACCGTAGTGGTACCGTAATGGTCAAGTAGTGCATTTATGGATGATGGGGACAGAAAGCAACAAAGATGTTTTCTGATAAAGGTT
>CAZWJK010000100.1:0-7500 GCA_964634035.1 uncultured Candidatus Cloacimonadota bacterium
AGAAAAGGTATCTGCATGGTCGTCACAATGCTGCGGTTGGGGCTGCTGTAATAGATCGCAAGTGATAGTATTACCGCCAGGCTGACCTGTCCCAGCAATTTATATCTGGGAATCAGGCCTTTCTTGGATTTGACGAAATTCTTCAGATAATCATCCAGAAAACCGAAAACTCCCAGCCAAACCGTGGTCAGGTACATGATCAGAATAAAGCTGTTGGTCAGATTGTTCCAGAGCAGGGACGAGATCATCAGCCCGAACAGAATGATCAGGCCCCCCATGGTAGGGGTTCCCTGTTTGATTCTGTGTTTTTCCGGAACGTCTTCGTCTATGGTTTCCACAGCGCTGTGAGCTTTCAGGCTCCTGATGATGTAAGGGCCGATCAGCAGTGAAAACAAGAGTGCTGTTACAAATGCTGCGATCGACCTGAAGGTCACGTATCTGAAGACATTAAAGACAATGCTGTATTGTGCCAAGGGGACAAAGATATGATAAAACATCCCGGCTCCTTATTCCCTTTCCTGATTAAATTCTGATTTGTTGCTGATTTGCTTCACAAGTTCTTCCACCACTTTCTCAAGATGCAGCCCATGTGATGCTTTGACAATTATAACAGCATCTCTCCCTGATATAGCCAGAATTGGCTCTATCTGAAGGCTTTCTGAAGTGAAATGATGCACAATGTATTCAGGGCGATCTGCTGAAATCTCGTTGGATTTTGAATGGTAGTCTTTAGATAGATCTCCCACTGTGATCAGTGCTTTGTATTTCATCTTTGAAAGTATGTATCCGATTTCTTTATGGTATCTTTCTGCCTGAGAACCCAGTTCCAGCATATCACCTAATATGGCAATATGCGGTTTAGCGGGTTCTTGGTTGTGCCAAAACTCAAGTGCAGCCTTCATGGAAACCGGATTGGCATTATAACAGTCATTGATTATGGTATACCCGCCCAGTTTGATGATTTCCATTCTCTGACTCAGTTCCAACTCCTGGTCAAGGCCTTTCTGAATCTGATCTTCAGAAAATCCTGATTCCAGAGCGGCTGCTATGGCAAAAGCTGCATTGATGATGTAATAAGGAACCAATTGGTTGATTTTCCAGACATAATCATTTAGCTTGAAAGTCAGGTGATCATTATGCTGTCTTATATCAGATATCCTGTAGGTGCAATTATCTGTGTATCCAACGCTTTTTCCGATTCCATCAAATTCTTTAAATCGATTGTCATCACCGGGATAGATAAATATCTTTGCACCTGTTCTGAACAACTCTGTTTTCTCCCTGTAAACGCCATCCTCATCTACAAAAAACTCCAGATGGGAAGGACCGATATTGTTGATCATTGCCAGATCAGGAGCGCAGATTTCTGCCAAAGACCTGATCTCGCCAAAGTGATTGGTACCCAGTTCAAAAATCGCTATATGGTCTTGCGGAGTAATTCTGAAAATGGTTTTACTCAATCCGATTATGTTGTTTTCATTGGCACTGGTCTTTAGAATTTTGCCCCGCTGGGCGAATATATTCGCCAGAAACTCTTTGGTTGTGGTCTTCCCCGTGCTTCCTGTGATGCCAATTCTGTATGCATGAAACATCATCAGATATTTTTTCGCCAACGCGCCTAATGCTGCCTGTGTATCATTTACAGAAACAGTTCTTTGCTTATTTTTTAACTCTGAAGATATAACCGCTGCGTTTGTTTCGTCTGTCAATACGCTCTCGACATAGTTCATGCCGTCAAAACTTTCGCCTTTTAGTGCAAAAAACAGGGAGCCTGATCTGATGGTGCGTGAATCTGTGGATACAAATCTAAAACTCATTTCCTGTTCTGTCAAACCTGAAAACTGAGATTTATAGAGCGATTCGAGCAAAACAGCATCAACTGGAAGAAGAAGTTCGTCAACAGTCAATTTTACAGGCTCTGCTAACAACTCAGAGGCAATTTGAACATCATTAAAAGGATGCCTTATACCATTGATTTCCTGATAGGTCTCATGACCCTTGCCTGCCAGCAGCACAATATCCCCCGCTTGGGCAAGGTTCAGAGCAGCTCTGATGGCAGTTTTGCGATTTCTGATTATCCACCAGGGTTGCCAGATGTCAATATCGCCTACGATTTCCCTGATGATTTGATTCGGATTTTCCGATCTGGGATTATCGTCTGTGATGATCACGGCGTTTGAGTATTGCAGAGCTGTCTTTAGCATCAGGGGTCGCTTGCCCTTGTCTCTGTCCCCGCCTGCTCCAAACAGAGTGATTATTCTATTGTGCAGCAGGTTCTGAAGTGTTTCCAATACATTCTTCAAGGCATCCGGAGTGTGGGCATAATCAACATAAACGCCGATCCCTCTGTTGTTATCCACCTGTTCCAATCTACCTCTGACCGGAGTCAGGGCTTTTGCTATCCTGCCAATTTCCTTCTGATCGATATCGGAAAATAGCTCTGTAATAACAGCCAAAGTCATTGCTATGTTCAGCAAATTGAAATGCCCTGTCAGCTTGGCATTCACTTCCCATGCAGACTTGCCTTGCTTTGTCAGAGTAAAGCTGCAGCCGCTCAGGTCACAAACTGATTTTGAAATGGTAAAGTCACCCTCTTGTTCTGATATGGTGAGGGATCTGCCCCGACCAGCCGATCTGATTCTGTCTGCTATGACTTTACCTTTCTCATCATCGATGTTTATTATGCTGATGCCATTTTGCTGCATCGTATATTCAAACAATATGTATTTGCTTTCAAAATAATCCTGCATGTCTCTGTGGAAGTCCAGATGGTCTCTCGAAAGATTGGTAAACAGCGCCAGATCAAACTCCAGGCCGTAAACTCGGTCCAAAGCCAAGGCATGAGACGAGACTTCCATCACCACATACTGACAGCCCGCTTTCACCATCTGATCGAATATTCCGTTCAGTTCCATGATATCGGGAGTGGTGTTATTGGTAGGAATTATCTCAGCATTGGTCCTGTAACCCAGTGTCCCGATCCAGCCTGTCTTTTTACCAAGCAGTGTCAATGCCTGCCAGATCAGCAGGCTGGTAGTCGTTTTGCCATTTGTACCGGTAATCCCGATCAGAGTGAATTTAGCAGTGGGGTTGTCATAATACAGTTTGGCAAGCAGGGCTGCGGCTTTACGGCTGTTGGTGACTCTTATCCCGGCATACTTATCAGTGAAGTCATCTTCCTGAATTATCAGGCCAACCTGCTTGGCCCTTGCTTGATCTATGAATTTATGGCCGTCAGAAGCGAAACCTTTGATGCAAATAAAAACATCATCTTTGCTTAATTGCCTGGAATCGGTTACGGGTTTGCCTGTGATCACAAAATCTTCGGATATGGCCTGATCAGCCACCCAAAAGTGATGGCGTTTTAAAACATCAATATAACCCGCAACAGTGAACATGGTATTGTTACCTTTTTTGTGAATCTATGCTGTCAGTCTGATAATTTCTTACATGGAAGCGGATACTGTGCATGTCATTCCCGGCGTGATTTGGGTGCCCGCTATGATTGACTGGCTCTGCACAGTCCCAATTCCATTGATCTTTAGTTTAATGTTGTTATGAGCAGAGACCTGTTGTGCCTTTCTCAGCGTCATACCAACCAGGTTTGGCATAACTCCCGATTTGGTTTTATCTGCTTCGCTTTCTGATTTTCCGGTGACCAGAACGATGGGATGTGTCTTGTCGAGTGACACGTTTGGTTTGGGAAACTGGTCTGTGATAATGGTTGAGTCACCATGCATTTCAATGTTATAGGTCAGACCGTTTTGCCTCAGCAATCTTTCTGCTTCGGAAATCTGCATCCCAATTAGATTGGGACTCATAATCGTATTCTGGATCATTTGTTTATTGTTAGGCAGGATAGTGCAGTTAGGCAGAAACAGAATTCTTTCCACAATTCTCTGAAAGGTCGGTGCTGCGCACAATCCGCCATAGCGCACTTCGTAATTCGGTTCATCATAGACAACCACAAGCACCATTTGAGGATTCTCCACAGGAAAAAATCCTGCAAAGTTGCCGGTGTATTTGCCTGATGCATATCCTGACTGGCCTTCAGCTTTCTTGATCGCCGTGCCGGTCTTGCCTGCCATAGTAACATAGTTAAGTTTGATGTGCTTGGCGGTTCCCATTTCCACTACCGCCTGCAGATATGCTTTCATAGTGTCCGCTGCAGCTTTGGATACAACTTTTCGTGTGATCTTGGGTTCAAATTTCTCGATCACTCTGCCGGTTTCATCTGTGAAAGAATCCACTATGTAAGGAGTCACATAGTTACCGCCGTTGGCAATGACAGCATAAGCGGCAGCCAATTGCACCGCCGTGACAGACATTGCATAACCGAAAGTGATGGAATGCAAAGAGTACCCGTCCCAATTCTCAAGTTTATGAAATATCCCGCTGGATTCGCCAAACAGGTTCATTCCCGTTTTCTGTCCAAAACCCAGTTGTATCAGCTTTTCATAAAGTCTCTTCTTGCCTACTCTGTCGCCGATCTCTGAAATGCCGACATTGCTGGAATAGGCAATGATCTCTCTGGCAGTTACAGTGCCATAGTCATGCGTATCCCTGATCGTTCTGCCGCCAAACTTTTTGGTCCCGCTGGAAAATTTTTCGCGTGGCCTGATCAGGTTGTGGTCCAGTGCAGTCAAAGCAGTAAAGGGTTTCATGGTTGAACCCGGCTCGAATAAAAAGCTGACAGGAATGTTGGATTTAACTCTTACGATGCCCAGATCTTCGTGATAATCATCTGCTGAAACACCTGCCATGGCAAAGATCCTTCCCGTATTGGCATCCATCAGAACAGCTGCGGCATTTTTAGCCCCATATTGCTGAACACCTTCTGCCAGAGATTCCTCCACCACATTCTGCATGGCGGTATCGATGGTCAGTCTGATATTCACCCCATTGACTGGTTTCTTTTCCTGCAAACTGGGATAGGGTATCCGGTCTCCGGCACCGTTATACATCACTTCACGCCAGCCATACTGGCCTGCCAGTTCCTTATCATAGGTCGCTTCCAAACCATTCTGTCCTTTGAGTCTGTAGATTGTTGACCTGGGAGCTCCCGTAGTTGATTCTTCCGCCACTTCTTTTACAGAGCCCAGCAACCTCGACGCCGTTATCCCTTTGGAATAGATCCTCTTCATCGAACTGAAGGATGAGATCAGGCCCGGCAGCTTTTGTTCATTAAAGCACCTGCTCAGTTTATCGAGTTCAGAATCCTTGATCTTGTTGGAGATTTGGATGGAGCTGAGGTTCTTATTCATCGTCAGTCGGTTGTAAACCGCAGGTTCCGTCAGTGAAGTATTCTCAGCAAATGCCTGTGCCAAAATCCGATACGCTTCATCCAAAGTCTTCCCGTTTTTGTCTGCCCAGTTGCTGACCTGGCGCCGGTCAATATCTACCTGATTGTATGTTACCGAACTTACAAACAGATTACCGGTGCAGTCAAGGATTGACCCCCTGTTGGCATTCAATAGCTCTTTGGCGGAATTGTATCTGATTTGGCGCTCGTAAGCCAGGTTATGCGGATCCAATACCTGGACTGAAAAAAGATATACTGTCCAGACCAGAATAAAAAATCCCAAGACTCCCAGTAATAGATAAAATCTGAACCGCATCTCTTAATCCGGTAGGACTGTTGTTACAGCTTCTGCCTTGGGGGTCAAGAGATCTATGATGCAATAATAATCCGGAGATTTGGGTTTGTGCCTTTCCTGAACGTAAACCACGTTCTGAGCTTTTTGTTTGGGAACGTATTTGCTCAGTTCATTGGGAACCAGGCTGGAGATATTTCTCCCGGAGATCAGGTCATCGTGCTCGATCATCAGTTCTGTGTTGATGCTTTGCTCCGCCTTCAGGGATTTTTCAAGGCTGGTGACTCTTTTTGTGCTCCGAAGAATCTGGTTTCCATTGAAACAATGGAAAAATACGTAGAGCATGATTGATAAAATTGCGAGTAAAATTCTGCCTTTGATCATAAATCCTCCTGAACTTTCTCAGCCGCTCTCAGTTTGGCGCTCCGAGCCCGGCTGTTAGTTTTTATCTCCCCTTCCGATGGCTTAACGACTTTATTGGTCAGGATCCTGACCCTTGGCTTCTGGTTGCACATGCATTTCAGGATTGTCTTGGGACAGATGCATCCCCGCGCAGCGCTGTTCAGCTTATTCTTCACGATCCTGTCTTCCAGGCTGTGATAGGAGATCACGACCATCCTGCCTTTTGGATTCAACAGGTTGATTGCGTCATCCAGAGCGCTTTCCAGAACTTCCAGTTCCCGGTTTAGATAGATCCTCAAGGCCTGAAAGATCCGGGCTTTGGTTTTGGTGACCAGGATCGGATTGCTGCGCATGTTCCGTTCAATGATGTCTGACAAATCGGTCGTGGTCTGCAGTGGTCTGGTCTTTCTGGCTTTGTCGATCCACAGTGCAATCTTAAATGCTGCCTGCTCTTCTCCATATTCTCTGAATATGCGTGCCAGCTCTTCCACGGGGAGTTTGTTGAGCAGGCCTTTTGCTGTTGTGACAATTTGCCTGTCCATCCGCATATCGAGTTCAGCCTCTTTGTCAAAACTGAATCCGCGCCCCTCATCATCGATTTGATGTGATGAAACGCCCAGGTCAAAAAGGATGCCGTCTATGCTGCTGATTCTTTGCAAGGCCAGCTTTGTTCGCATTTCTGCAAAATTGGCTTTGATGATGGTCAGCTTATTTTTATGGCTCTTGGCCAACCGGTCGGATGAATATCTGATGGCATCCTCATCCTGGTCAAAAGCATAAACCTGTCCGATCAGAGAGTTTTGCAGCATCGCTTCCGTGTGGCCGCCCCCGCCCAGGGTTGCGTCAACATAGATGCCGTCCTTTTTCAGGTTCAGCAGTTCGATGCTCTCTTTCAGCAGGACAGTGGTGTGATAGCTCATTATCTTCTCTTGATCTGATAACTGGAGGATGGATATTTTTCCTTGTGCTGAGCGATCTTCTGTTCTCTGATCTCTGCCAGGCGCTCCGGATTCCAAAGTGTGATGAAATGTCCCTCGCCTTTGATCTTGGCGACATCCTTGATGTTTGCCAGTTTGAGCAGTTCATCGCTGATCCTGACCCTGCCCGGTCCTTCCAATTCCTGTTCCGGCATGGAAAACTCAATCAGGTTATCCAGCAGTTCCTTGTCGTCCGCTTCTGTACTGGTTTCCAACTGGTTTCTCATCTGCAGCCAGGTATCGAGCGGAAACACAGCCACCGTGCCGTCAGGACCGATGGTCACGATGACGGTTTTATTGGCTTCGGCCGCGAATTTCTTCTTGAAGCTGGCTGGGATCATGATCCGGGACTTGTGTATCGAATTCTCAAAAGTACCTAAAAACTCTCCCGACATTTTACCTGTCCTTTGGATGCAATGCATCTCTTTTTGCTCTGCGAAAGCATTTTTTCGCACAGCGCTTTGACATTTTTTGAGATTCTTTGATATTTTTTGACATACATTGACACCCATATGCACTTCCGTTTT
>CAZWJK010000101.1:0-3815 GCA_964634035.1 uncultured Candidatus Cloacimonadota bacterium
GATTGTTGGAAGTGCTGAAAGTCTGAGCGGCGATCTTGGCCTGTCCCGCGCCGTCAGTGAAATAAGTCAGCTTGGCGGAAGGAATGCCGTAGTTATATACCCATTGCTGAAAGAACTGTGTGAAGTCCAGTCCGCTGACCTGCTCCGCCATGGCTTCAAATTCAGCGGTGACGACGTTGCTATGGAGATAAGTGTTAAACCAGGTGTGGATGAAATTTTCAAAGACGGGGTTTCCCATTTTGAGGCGCATCATGTGAATGACGGAAGCGCCTTTTTCGTAGGTGCAGGGGGAGAACATGTTGTTGTAAGGGGGATTATACATGATCCGGGTGGGATTGCTGACCTCCCAACTCAGATAATAGTTCTGGATCGAAGACCACAGGTAAGAAAGTCCGGTGGCCCAGCCATAGTAATGATGCTTGAACAGGAATTCCGAATAGACGGCAAAACCCTCCTTCAGCCAGACATCGACCATGCTGAGGGGCGTCACAGCGCCGCCGAACCATTGATGACCCAGTTCGTGCACAATGGTGTTCTCGCCTGAGTAAGTTCCCGAGATTAGAGATGCGGTTAACAGCGTCATGGTATTGTGTTCCATGGCTGAATAGGGAGAAATGCTGATGCCGGCCTGACCGTATTTCTCAAAAGGATAGGGGCCGTAGTAATCAGAGAAAAAGGAGATCATGTCCGGAACATGGGAAAAGGAAATTTGAGCATCCGCCAGGTCAACAGGCAGGACGAAATTCTGGATGGGGATATTGCCTGACACCTGATTATATTCAACGAAAGCAGCGGCTGCAAAACCGATCACATAGGTTGCCACAGGCGTTGACATCGACCAGTGATGCGTCCTCGTGCCGTCGCCATTATCGGTGATACCTGTGCGGGTGCCTTGTCCCACCACCGTCCAATCGCTGCGCACTGTGATGTTTTGGTCCAGTAAAGCTTTGTCCCAGGGGTGGTCATAACATGGCCAGTAATACCTTCCGGCGTCAGGATTGGAAAGTGTGTAAACGCCGGTGGAATTGAACTTCATGCCGATGGTGTATGGAGAAGGGCTGAGCCCCGGCACTCCGGAATAGAATACCTGGGTGGTGAACTGCTCCCCAAAAGCGAAGTTGACGGGGATGGTGATCACGCCATTGATATGTGTAAAAGTGCTGACCAAATCATTGACCAGCACCTGTGAGACCGTCAGCGTCCCGCCTGTCAGCTCATATTTCATTTCAGTCAGATTGCTTTCTGAAACTACATAGGCTTTGATGCTGCCGTCAATGAAATGGCTGACATCATTGATCCTGATGTTCTGGACATATTTGGTGATGTCAAAACCCGTGAGTGAGTCATAACGTTCAATGGTTTGGGTGGAAGGCAGGTCGCTCCAGAACTTCTGCATGGCGCTCAAACTGAGGCTGACCGATAAAAAAAGCAAGCAGGCGACAAGGATGTAAAGCGTCTTAAAATCTCTGTTCATAATCACTCCCCTTGCCTTAACCTCATGCCG
The DNA here is from genome assembly GCA_964634035.1 of uncultured Candidatus Cloacimonadota bacterium. GTDB lineage: Bacteria > Cloacimonadota > Cloacimonadia > Cloacimonadales > Cloacimonadaceae > UBA5614. Next base: position 1,505 of record CAZWJK010000101.1, read on the forward strand.
GAGGCAAAAAAATCAGTCAAGCAAAATACACATGAACTTAACAACAGGAAGCATAGATCTGTTTCAGAAAAGAGCTCAGCAATTTCATTAATCATAAGTTGACTGATGTATTCAAGAACATAAAAATGAAAACTGAAGAATTTTTTATGGACAAACAAGCTCTACTTGTGTTTTTGTCACAGACAGTATAATTTTTTATTTAAATGACAGGAGATTATGAGAACACGGCTGGCCAAGATCCGCAATATCGGCATCATCGCGCACATCGATGCAGGCAAGACCACAACGACAGAAAGGATTCTGTTCTATACCGGTTTTCTGCACAAGATGGGCGAGGTCCATGACGGTAACACCTTTACCGATTGGATGGAACAGGAGCGCGAACGCGGCATCACGATCACTTCGGCAACCGTTGCCTGTCATTGGAACGACAATCAGATCAACATCATCGATACTCCCGGACACGTGGATTTTACGGCAGAAGTGGAGCGCAGCTTACGTGTGCTGGATGGCGCTGTCGGAATTTTCTGCGGGGTGGGCGGAGTCGAACCGCAATCCGAAACAGTCTGGCATCAGGCGGAAAGATACAATGTTCCCCGTCTGGCGTTTGTCAATAAACTGGACCGCATCGGCGCTGACTATGAAAGAGTGATCGGCATGATTCACGAACGCCTTACCACAAAAGCTTTTCCCATCAATATCCCGCTCGGGAGGGAAGACAATTTCAGCGGCATCATCGACCTGGTTACGATGAAAGTTAACAGGTTCGATCCCAATTCCCAGGGCTTTACAATTCAAAGGGAAGATATTCCCGACGACCATCTGGAAAGGGCTCAGCTCAGCCGTGAGATGCTCCTGGAAGCGGTGGCGGAGTTTGATGATGAACTGATGACACATTATCTGGAAGGTGAAACAATTCCGGAGGAAGTGTTCAAGCGTGCCATCCGTAAAGGCACGGTGCGCAATCAGTTTGTGCCTGTCCTATGCGGCAGCTCCCTAAAAAACAAGGGTGTGCAGCTTCTGCTGGATGCCATTTGTGATTATCTGCCCTCGCCGCTTGACGTTGGCGCGACGGAAGGTTTCGAGCCCAAGACCCATCGTCCGATCGAGATCCTGTGCGATCCCAAGGGACCTTTGGTGGGGCTTGCCTTCAAGGTTCAGATCGATAAATACGTCGGCAAGCTGATTTATATACGTGTCTATTCCGGCATGCTGAAAAAAGGCGACAGCTTTGTTAATCAGTCCACGGGAAAGCGTGAAAGAGTGGCGCGCATCCTGCAGATGATGAGCAACCGCAAGAACGACCTGGATCAGCTCTATGCAGGTGACATCGGTGCTGTGGTCGGACCCAAGAACCTGATCACAGGCGATACCATCACGGGTGAACACAATAAAGTTCTGCTGTCCAGAATGCAGTTTCCCGACACTGTCATTTCCATTGCCATCGAACCCAAGACCAAGGCTGACCAGGATGCTTTGAAAGAAGCATTGGCACGCCTGGAAGAGGAAGACCCCACCTTCAACGTCAGGATCGACAAAGAGACGGGACAAACCCTTATCTCAGGCATGGGCGAACTGCATCTTGATATCATCATTGACCGCGTCAGGCGTGAATTCAACGTGCAGGCCAACATCGGCATTCCGCAGGTTTCATACAAAGAGTCTATCACCCGCCAGGTCACGATCGAGGAAGTGTTCCAGAGAGAAATGAACGGCAAGGTCAACTATGCCAAAGTCAGGCTGCAGCTTACTCCAATCCCTCTTGCCAAACTGCCTGACGGCAAGAAGAACGTGTTTGTGAACAAGGTTAAGGAAGACATGATCCCTGCCCAGTATTGGAAAGCGATCGAGGAGAGCGCTCTAAATGCCCTCAACGACGGACCTTTGATCAACGGCAATGTGGAAAGAGTCCAGATCGAGCTGCTCGACGGCGGTTTTGACCAGATCAATTCCAGCGAAATGGCGTTTCACATAGCGACGGCAATGGCCGTCAGCCGCGGTTTGAGAGAAGCAGACGCCGTGATCATGGAACCCATCATGCTGCTTTCAGTGCTGACTCCGGATGAGTTTGTGGGTGACATAATAGGTGACATCAATGCCAAACGCGGCAAGGTTGAGATCTTCAGAAGGCACAATGAATTTCAGCAGGAGATAGTGGCGGAAGTCCCTCTCAGCGAGCTTTTCGGCTATGCCACGCGCATCCGGTCCCTATCCCAGGGCAGGGCAATTTACACCCTCGAATTCAAGAAATACGAAATCACTCCACCCAATGTGCAGATTAATGTCCTCAAACGCATCAGAGGATATTGAT
>CAZWJK010000101.1:3915-7471 GCA_964634035.1 uncultured Candidatus Cloacimonadota bacterium
AGAGCATCTATCAGATTGAGGTTGGCAGCTTTTCTGGCAGGATACCAGCCAAAGAAAATCCCGATCAGGCAGGAAAAACTGACCGCCAGCATGATTGACCAGGCAGTGACAGATATGCTCCACTGCATCGTTTGACTTACAATTCTGGCAGCAATCAGACCGATCAGAATTCCCAACAGCCCGCCTAAAATGCTGATGGTGACTGCTTCTATGATGAACTGCAGCAGCACGTCACGCTTCTTGGCGCCGACCGCCATGCGGATGCCGATCTCCTTGATCCTTTCCGTCACCGAGACCAGCATGATGTTCATGATGCCAATCCCTCCCACCAGAAGTGAAATGCCGGCGATGCTTGCCAGCAGGATGGTCATCGTGTTGGAGACTTCCTGTGAGGTTTCCGCAATGTCAGTCTGAGTTCGCACGAAAAAGTCTTCCGAGGTTGTATCCCTGTGCCTCATCTGAAGCAGTTCCGTAATGCCCTGTTGCACGATGGGGATCATGTCTTTTGATTCTGCGGAGACATAGACCTGCAGCATCGGTCGGCGGGAACCTGTGAATCTGGTCAAGACCATTGTGTAGGGCGCTATCACAATGTCGTCCTGGTCTCCGCCCATGACGCTTTGTCCTTTGGCTTTCAGGACTCCGACCACTGTGACGGGGATGTTTCTGATGCGGATGACTTTATCGATGGGATCTTCATCCCCAAAGAGATTGGTTGCCACGGTGGGGCCGATCACGCAGACCTTGGTGCCGGAGCGCACGTGGCTGCTGTTGAAGAAAGTCCCCTGCTCCACCTGCATGTCCCTGATGTCAAAGAAATCCACATCTGCGCCCAAAACCTGAGTGCGCCAGTTCTGCGAGCCATATTTTAACTGACCCCAGGAGCGCACCAATAGTGAAGCGTATCTGACGCCCCTGACCTGTTCGCGGATCGCTTCCACGTCAGCGACTTCCAGCAGGTTGCCGGTTCCGGCTTCAGAACGCGCTGTGGAGCGGTTGCTGCCCCAGTTTGACGAGATGGAGATGACGTTGGTTCCCATGCTGCTGATCTGGTCGTCGATGATCTTTTGGGCGCCCTGTCCGATGGCCAGCATGGTGATGACTGCCGCCACGCCGATGATGATGCCGAGCATGGTCAGAAAGGTGCGGGTTTTATTTCTCTTGAGTGACTTAAAGGCGATTTTGATGATGGCGAATATTGTCATATCAATCCTCTTCCAAAGGTGGCAGCGCTTTCAGGTCTTCGGCGGCATTTCTGATTTTGGGATTTGGCTGGTCGGAACGGATCCTGCCGTCCCTGAAGGTGATGATCCTCTGTGCGTATTGCGAAATATCCTGTTCATGCGTGACCAGAATGATGGTGATTCCTCGCTGGTGCAGTTCCTGAAAAACTGCCATCACCTCGACGCTGGTGCGCGAATCCAGATTGCCGGTGGGCTCGTCTGCTAAAAGAATTACGGGCTCATTGACAATGGCCCTGGCGATGGCGACTCTCTGCTGCTGACCGCCGGAAAGCTGATTGGGAAAGTGATGCGCCCTGTCTTCGATACTGACGTTGCGCATTGCTTTCAGGGTCAGCTCTTTGCGCTCGTGATGCGAGAGCCGGGTTCTGTAAAGCAGGGGCAGTTCAACGTTTTCATAGGCCGTCGTTCTGGGCAGCAGGTAAAAGGACTGAAAGACATACCCGATCTTCTGATTGCGCAGATGTGCCAGTTCCGATTCTTCGATCGTATGCACGTCAATGCCGTCCAGGCTGTAGGTTCCGGAAGTGGGTTTATCCAAACATCCGATCAGGTTCATCAATGTCGTTTTTCCTGAACCGCTGGCACCCATGATGGCAATGAATTCACCGGTTTTGATCTCAAGGTCAACTCCGCGCAGGGCGTGCACTTCCACATCGCCCATGACGTAAGTTTTGATCAGATGTTCAATTTTTACTAATGGCTCTGCCATGATGGATATCCTAAGGTCCGGGCCTGAAACCGCCGCCGGAATTGAGGATCGAGCGGTTGGCGGCAGCGGCCTGTTTGGGATCGGTATAGTTCACGCCTGTGATGAACTGCTGATCGGGTTCCAGTCCTGAGACCAGTTCGACAAACCTGCCGTCCGAAAGCCCTGTGACAATATCCACGGCAGTGGGGACGCCGTCTTTCAGGATCCAGACCCGGCTTCTGTTTTGCCTTGTTGTGTAGCCTGCACCGGGAGTGAAAGACGCCTGTCCGCCGGATTGCTGTTGAGCTTGAAAGTCTCTTCTGCTGCCGGATTGCGCCCTTTCTCTGAAAGCTGCGCGCTGTTCAGGAGTCATTTGCTGCATCCGCGCCCTGATGCTGTCCGGCATGGTTCTTGCCTGGGCTGAATCAGGTTTTCCGGATGCGGTTTGAGGTCCTCCGCCAAAGGATGGACGCGCCGTTATGCTGTCGTCCCATTTGAGGCCAAACTGTTCCCAGAGCTCTTTGCCGGGCCGGAAACGGATGGCGGATTCCGGAATGCGCGAGACATTTTCCCTTTCCTGAACCACGATGGTGACATTGGCAGTCATGCCCGGAAGCAGCTTCAACTGCGGATTTGCCACATCTATGATCACGGTGTAGGTAACCACGTTTTGATTGGAGTTGGGACTTAGCCTGACCTGGCGGACGCTGCCGTTGAAACGCTCGCCGGCAAAGGCGTCCACTGTGAATTCCACCGCTTCTCCGACCCTGATCTTGCCGATATCGGCTTCGTCAACGTCCGCATCGATCTGCATTTTTCTGAGGTTGTCGGCGATGATGAACAGAGTCGGCGAGCTCATGCTGGCAGCGACTGTCTGGCCTTCCTCCACATTGCGTGAGATGACGATGCCGTCGATGGGTGAAGTGATAATGGCGTTCTTCAGGTTCTTGTCCGCTTTTTTGAGAGAGGATTCAGCATTGGCAAGGCTTTGCAGCGCCTGGTCATACTTGTTTTGCGCTTTCTGCAGGTCATAGGAAGTGGTCATTTCTTTTCTGAGAAGCTCCTTCTGCAGATCCAGATCGAGCTTTGCATCCTGGACGCTGATCCGGGAGCGGGTGACATCGGAACGGGCTGATTCCAGACTGGCTTCCAGGTTTTCCGTGTCCAGTTTGGCAAGCAATTCGCCGCGTCTGACGGTGTCGTTAAAGTCTTTATAGAGCTTGAGAATTTTGCCCGAGATTTCCGTGCCGATCTCCACTTTGGTGGAGGGATTGAGAGTCCCGCTGGCCGTGACCTCTTCTCTGATGTTGCCGTTGGAGATCGAGTCCAGGCGCCATTCGGGCTTGTTTTTGTTCTTTCTGTAAAGTGAGTAGCCAAAGATGGCTGCAGCGATGATGACAAGGACTATGATCACTCTGATTGCTTTCTTCATTTTTCTTCCTGAATTATCTATGTTTTTCAATATTTAGCAATGTTTCGACCGGATTTCTGCTAAGAAAAGAACCAAAGCTCTTCTGTCAATCAAAAACCGGTCGTCTCTTATTACACGCGCTCCGGCGTTTTCCTGTATTGTATTTTTCGCTCTCTTCACATTTCCTCTGCGCTTGTGCTGACGTTGATTTAT
>CAZWJK010000102.1:0-7464 GCA_964634035.1 uncultured Candidatus Cloacimonadota bacterium
TATAGTTACACAATTTATCATGATTTGAAGCCAAGCCAATACTGTCAAGCAGAATATTGATCTGACCAAAGCTGAATTGATGCCCGAAGCAGCAGTTCTGATCAATTTTATGATGTTTTCCCTGACTGAAGGTTTCAGGCCATTTATCTATGCCATTAGTTGCCGGGTGAAAAATGGGAAGCACATGACAGGTTTCTTTCTACTCAGTCTGACATAATGAGAGCCCGGTGAGCAGCCGGGGCTTACTGAAAGCCGGGACATCAGATCAGAAAAAAAATCGAACGCAATTCAGGTTTTGCTTGACATCAATTCCAAATAAATAAAATCAACGAAGTAATATTGTGGTACCCGGCAGGCGTTTTTAAAGCGCGATCCACAGTGTGGGCCGAAGGCGGCCTGGAACTACGTTGAAGTGTAATGAGATTAAAAGGGATAAATATTCCAGGGGGAAGAATAATGTACGTGAAGAAAATTTTGTCCGTTATTTTTATCTTATTTGTCATCAGCGTTTCGCGCATAAGCAGCAGCCCTGTTTTTGGAAACGGGGCAGACGGTGATCTGGTGATTTCAGCTGCCACAACAGTCAACAATGTGTGCCTGAATCTCACGCAAAGCGTGGCGGAGGGCTTGCAAGTGATTACTGTTTCGGATGCCGGAGCTTTGGTATCCGGCGACAATATCCTGATTGTGCAAATGACAGGCAGCAACGCCGGAACTTATGAAGACGCATATATCACAGCAATCGAAATCTCAACTGGAGAAGTGACCCTGGACAGGGTTCTGGAGAATTCCTATGCGGCGAGTGTAGGTGCCGTGACGCAAGTAATCAGGATTCCCAATTTCAGCAACCTCACAATTACGCAAAGCGGGGCGATGAACTGCCAGCCCTGGAACGGTTTTACAGGCGGTATTATCGCGCTGAAGGTTTTACACACCCTGACCAATTACGGCACGATATCGGCCTCCGGATGCGGCTCCTTTGGCTCTTACGGCGGCTGGGGCGGTGTTGCCGGCCTGGGCGGACCGGGCGGCGGCGGCGACAATATCAACGGAGGATTTGACTTTGGATCCATGGGTGGACCGGGTGCATCCGAACCTCCGGGAAATGACTATGCAGGCGGCTGGGGTGGACATCATGGTTACGAAGGCACCAGCGGTGAATTGGGAGCAACAAGCCAGAGTGTCAATCCGCTCTTTGGCGCGTATGGACAAGGCGGTAGCGGCGGCAACGGTGGCAGGGGCTCTGGCGGCGGCGGTGGCGGAGCTCAACCTCGCCAGGGTGGTTTTGATATCTTGCCGGGAGTGTCCGGATTCTACGGCGGTTGGGGCGGCAGCGGCGGAGCGGGCGGCAATGGCGGCGGATGTGTGCTTATCAACGCCCTTTCGATCGAGGGAAACGGACTGATTGCGGCTGAAGGCGAGGCAGGCTACTTAGGACAAGACGGCACTGACGGCGGAGCGGGCGGCAATGGCGGCAACGGCGGCTCATACAGTTACTCACAGTCTGGAAACACTTATTGGGAATGGGGTGGTTCGGGCGGAGGCGGCTGGGGCGGCAACGGCGGCAATGGCGGTGGTGGTGGTGACGGCGGTGACGGCGGAACCATCCTCTTGCAATGTGTTGATCTGGACCCGGCGATAAATTGTTCTGTAGCGGGTGGCTGGAGAGGAGGCGGCGGCTATGGAGGCGCAGGAGGAGTGGGCGGCATGCCCGGTGTCCCAGAAGGTTCCGGCGGCTGGGGTGAATCCGGTGGAAACGGTAACTGGGGTAGCTATGGTCCTCAGGGAGAATTTGGCGCAATCGGAGTCCTGGAAAGCATCTTTCTGAATTTCGCCGCGAGCGACACTCTGGGAGCTGTGCCCTTCACGATCAGTTTTCAAACATCCCTGGACATAGATGAGAATGTATCGTGTTCCTGGGATCTGGACGGTGACGGGATTGCCGATTCGGAGGACGTGAATCCCAGCTTCACTTATAATGAAGCCGGTCTGTTCACCGTAACGCTTACTGTTTTCAACGGTTTGGATGAATACATTTTCACCCGGGAAAACTATATCCGCGTATTGGCTTTTGCCCATCCGTACATACTTACAACCCCGGAGGGATTGGACTTTGGCCATGTTCCCATCGGCGAAACCGAATCCGCCTCTTTCACGCTCACCAATCTGGGATTGGCGGATCTGACAGTAAGCTCGATAATTCCCCAGAATGCGTCTTTCAGCGTCGAACTGCCGGATGGATGGTCGTTTCCAATGACGGTATCGTTTTGGGATACGCTGTCCATAGGAGTCTCCTTCAGTCCCCAGGCGGACCAAATCTATGCTGTCGATCTGGAGATTGTTTCCAACGACCCTCTTAACGGGACGGATGTTATCGCCCTTTCCGGAACCGGTTACGTCTATGAGGATACGCCCCCTTTGGAGCCCCAGGGTGTGAATATCTCCGTATCCGGATATGACAACCTGATAAGCTGGGAGGAAGTGACCCAAAACATCCACGGCGACCCGCTCACAGTCTCCTATTACTTTGTTTACGGAGCACTGACACCAAATCCCGGACCTTTGGAGCAGATATTCATCGGCTACAGCACAGGATGCAGTTTTTTGCATCAGGGAGTGCATCTGCCGGGTTCGAACGTCCAGCCCCCCAACGAGTATTTTTATATGGTCACGGCAGTTGCCGTGTTTGAAGGCAGAGGCAAATTCGCCCATCCGGATGAATTGATCGGACTCAGCAAAGCCCAGGTTGACAGGATGTTCGCGAACTAACGAAGGTCATTAGCCGGGAACGTCACAAAGTATATTTATGTAATTGACAATCTGAGGATTGTTATGGGTTGTTGATGCATAGTTGCGAAATCATCAGTTAAGCAGAGCAGCCCGTTGACCAGCCGGAATCTCTACTTAACGGAGTTTTTTAGGGGATGAACAGTCAGGGGGCTTATTCTTTCTTTGCCTGCGTCTGCACCATCTGAAGCATATTCCCGAATACAATTTCAAAAAGAGTGGTAACCACCAGCTCAAAAAACACCTGTTCCTGCTTTTCGTTGAGAAAAGGCAGGTCCACATGCTGATTGATCTTTTCCGCCACCCCCCTTGCCGGATAACCCATAGATAACCCATATATAACCCTCAGATAACCGCGCGAAAGCCATTTACTGCGGGTAATATATTGTTCAGCATAGAGTTACCAATCATGCAAGGGGGCAGATAAAACCATCCAGGTCTGTTTTCTGAACCCGTAAATCGTTGAGATTTATGATAAATAACAGCACCAGAATGGGAAGAGGTTTTCGTAACCTCCTCTCTTTTATATAGTTTGGGAGTTACTTAACATATTTAACACAGGGAGACCCATAAAAATCTGGGGGTCTGGAGGTGTTATTTTTGTTATTTTGCTATTTTGACAATTCTGGCTGCCGGCAAGCTGCGCTGTCAGATAGAACGGAGTGCTGAAATAATGGAACGCCGGCTTCAAGCTTTTCCTGAGCTTATCGAGATCTCAACAGATAAGCTTCCCGACGCAGGTCGGGAACCAGGAAAAAAGTAAGATTCCTGCCTGCGCAGGAATGACAGATGTGGGGGAGGCAGGAATGACAGATGATTAAGGAAAGGGCGGGAAAATTGCTTCTTTACAAATCAGGAGAATTTTGTTTTGAGGTTTTAATTATAGAAACATAAGGAAATGAGGATGTCGATGAACCACGTTAAAGTCTTTTTGCTGCTTGCCTGTCTGCTGTTTGGCAGTCTGGGGGCGGTGACCATATTTGAGATCCAATACACGACCAATCCCGGCAACGGGACCTATCCGTCCCCTTACGCAGGACAGTATGTGACGACGGATGGCATAGTCACTGCCAACGGTTACGGCGGCAGTTACGGATATTACATTTCAATGCCGGAAGGCGGTGCCTGGAAAGGCATCCTGGTCTATGACAATACTCATAATCCCGCGCCCGGAACCTGGATCTCGGTGACGGGGCAGGTCTGGGAATATTATGGCCTGACCGAAATCCGCAATGTGACGAACTATCAGGTCCTGAGCGTCGGCAATCCCATTCCCGAGGCGGAGGCCGTGACCACTGCCCAGGCCTCCTCAGAGCCCTATGAGGGGGTTCTGGTGCGCCTGCAGAACGCTGTCGTGACGCAGGAAATAAATCAATACAGCGAATGGGCGGTCTCGGACGGAAGCGGAAACTGCATCATCAACGACGTTTTCTTTGACCAGATTCAGTTGGGTTCAATGATTGCCATGGGAGTCCTCTTTGACAGCATCACAGGCATCGGACACTATTCCTACGGCATCTATAACGTTAATCCGCGCTCGCCGGCAGACGTGATCATCAATACGCAGTCAGTGATCATCACACTGCCCAACCTGCAGGTGGATTCCAATGCGCAGGTGACGGTTCCAATCAGCGTTTCCAACCTCACAATGAGCCAGGGCTTTCAGTCTTATCAGTTTGAACTCAGTTACGACCCGGGCGTCCTGAACTATGTTTCATACAGCACAGCGGGCACTCTCTCCTCCGGCGGAACGGTGATGGCAACTCCCTCCATCGCCAGCATCAGCGTGAATTTCACCACCAACGGCTACTTACTGGGACAGGGAACGCTTCTGAACCTGAATTTCATTGCGGCTGGAGACGGCGTGACACCTCTGATAGCGGGCAATTTTAGTTTCAATGACACTGCGGTGATGATCATCAATCAGGGTTTGGTCACGGTCGGCGTTTCCGGCGGAGAAGTAATTGACACTCTCTCCGTGATACAGAGGCCGCTGCTCAACATACCCCAAATCGTGCTGCCCGGCGAGAGCTTCCGGATCGAATGCGTAGCGCCTCCCGCCACGACCAACTGGGCTGCCCGGCTGGAAAGAGGCAACCTCAGCGCAGAACTGAATATCACCAACACTGAATATGAGACCTCTCCGCCCCGCTGGCTGCTCTCCGTCACTGTGCCCAACGTTAATGTCTTTGAGCAGTATGACCTACGGGTCACTGCCTCCGGCGGCATCAACGACAGAGCCCGCCGCTCTGTGCAGGTCCTGCCCACCCGCAAGACCAATTATTACTTTGCCCACATCACAGACATTCACCTGCCCACCCAGATCTACTATCCCTACACCGGCTACAATACCGACTCGACGGAAGTGGTGGACTTCAGAGAGGTGATCAAGGACTTCAATATCATCAGGCCTGAATTTGTGCTGCTGACCGGCGACCTCGTTCACCAGGGGGAGCTGGAGGAATTTGAGAATCTGAGATTCTATACCAAAGCCAAAAGAGTTCTGGGCGAACTGGAAGTGCCTGTCTATCTGACCTCCGGCAACCACGACATCGGGGGCTGGCAGCAGACCGCTCCTCCCGCCGGTTCGGCGCGCCGGTTCTGGTGGAAGAATTTCGGCTGGAGCTGGCTGGACAACACAGTCGGGTACTGAGTGACGATAAATCTTGACAAAATCAACAGGATGCATAAAATATGTGCAAGATACGGTTTATACAGCAGGTCAAGTCTGCATGCTATGTAAAAAAGTTCCCTGAAAAGAGACTCAGCAGTGGGCGGGATACATATATCATGGAGGAAAAGCGGAGTATAAATAAAATGAAAAGGCTTATTTTTAGTATTTTACTGACAATCATGCTATATGCAGTATCAGCCAGCACCACACCGGACTGGCTTTGGCTTCAGCGTGGGGGCGGTTCCTTCATCGACACCGGTTACAACATTGCCACAGATGCTGACGGTAACAGCTACATCACAGGCCCCTTCTATTACGATGCCTCATTCGGCTCTTCATCCATTACCAGCAACGGTGACGCGGATATGTTTGTCGCCAAGATCGATGCTGACGGAAACTGGCTGTGGGCCGTCGGAGCAGGCGGGATCTGGGATGACTATGGTTACGGCTATGGCATTGCAGTGGACGCCCTGGGCAATTGTTATGTCTCCGGCTATTTCTATGACAATGCGGTGTTCGGAGCAGACACGCTCTACGGAGCCGGTGACTATGACTGCTATGTCGCCAAGCTTGACACCAACGGCAACTGGCTCTGGGCCAGGCGGGCTGGCGGTTCGGATTATGATGCGGCATTGAGTCTGGCTCTTGATGCAAACGGAAATTGTTATATTACCGGCTGGTTTTCAGGAACTGCTGCCTTTAGCTCCACCAATCTGACCAGTGCCGGCGGCTGGGATATTTTCACTGCCAAACTCGACCCCGACGGAAATTGGTTGTGGGCCGTCAGCGCCGGCGGAGCAAGCGACTCCGGAGGGCTGGGAATTCAAACTGACAGCTTTGGCAATTGTTATATCACAGGAACTTTTTTAGGCAGCATTTCCATCGGCACAGAGCTGTTGGTAAGCAACGGCAACAATGACATCTTCATTGCCAAACTTGATACCAACGGCAACTGGTTGTGGGCTAAAAGAGCAGGCGGAACAGGCAATGAAGTCAGTTCCGGAATAGCCGTTGATCAGGCTGGCAGTTGTTTTGTCACAGGTTATTTCAATGGTACGGCTTCTTTCGGTACAACAGATCTGACCAGCAGCGGCAACTATGACATCTTTGCCGTAAAACTGGATGCAAACGGCAATTGGCTGTGGGCAAAAAGAGCTGGCGGGGTCAGCAACGACTATGCCAATGCCATCGCTTTGGATGCAAATAACTGCTGTGTTTATCTGACCGGTTCGTTTTACGGTTCTGCACAATTCGGAACCAAAGCGCTGACCAGCAGCGGTGAATCGGACATCTTTGTCGCCAGGCTTGATGCGAACGGTAACTGGCTGTGGGCGACCAAAGGCGGTGGCATCAGCAGTGAAGAGGGTTTGGGCATTGCCACAGACAGCAGGGGCAATTGCTATGTGACCGGCGATTTCTATGATGACATCCAGTTTGGTGGTATGACTTTAACTGGCAGCGGTTACTCTGACGTCTATGTCGTCAAACTGGCGGCACCAGCTCCCAAAGCTCCCCAAAACCTGGTCATAACAGAACTCGGTTCCGACATCAGACTCACCTGGAATGCAGTTACGCAGGACAAGGACGGTCAACCTCTTATATCGGTCAAATATGAAGTATATAATTGTCAGGACCACCCTTATGGCGACTATATCAGTCTGGGACACGTTTCTGATTCCACCTTTGTGCACACCGGCGCAGCGCTTTCGGGATCAGGGTTCTATAAAGTTACGGCAGTGATAGCGGATTAGCAAAGCGGTTTAAAAGCGTTTCTCATCAAGTCTGGTTTTAGTTTTCTCCACTCAGAATAGCTTACTGATGTCTTCTCAGCAGGCAGGTAAGAGTCTTATCTCACAAAAGTATTGACAAGCAGATAACATTTGAATTTTACAGAGCAATTGTGGAAAATGAAAGCCTGAACCGGGCATAATTGAAACAACAAATAGAGCTGTCAAGGAGCGAATAATGAATTACAGCGAGATTCGTCAGGAAGCCAGAGGTCT
>CAZWJK010000103.1:0-3653 GCA_964634035.1 uncultured Candidatus Cloacimonadota bacterium
ACTTCCTCTGCACCCAAAGGACTGACCAGCACGGGAAGTCCGCTGATGAGCCTGCCCTGGACCTTTACAGGACTGCCTTCCGTCACCATCCCTGCCGGCAAATCCTCTCACAACATGCCTTTGGGCATGCAGATCGTGGCAGGGTTCGGCAGGGATGAATCCTTGCTTCAATACGCCACGGAGCTGAGTCAGCTGATCAGCTATTGAGCACTGGCAAGCGAAGATTTTTCTTGACAGAAATTAGCACTCAGAAATTTAGTCTGCTAAGAAATATGAAGGCAGCAGCCAGACCCCGGCTGCGCAAGATATATTATTCAAAATAAAAGAAATAATGGAGGTTCACTATGAAACTCAGACCCATTGAAGATCGTGTTGTGGTCAAACTTTCCACCGAAGCCGAAGAGAAAAAGATCGGCGGCATCATCATTCCTGACACAGCCAAGGAAAAGCCCCAGATGGCGGAAGTTATCGCTGTCGGCACTGACGAAGACCTGAAAAAAGCGGTCAAGGTCGGTGACATGGTTCTCTATGGCAAGTATGCAGGCACCGAGATCGAACTCGATGGAGTCAAATATCTGATTCTGTCCAAGAGCGACATTCTCGCTATTGTCGAGTAAATTATGGCTTTGAAAGAATTTACGCAAGATAACTTCGAAGCCGAAGTGCTCAAATCCACTCTCCCTGTGCTGGTGGATTTCTGGGCGCCCTGGTGCGGGCCCTGCAAGGCTCTGGCACCAGTGATTGAAAAGATCGCAGCCGAATTTGACGGTAAGGTCATAGTCGGCAAACTCAATGTGGACGAGGCTCCGGCTATCGCCAGCCAGTATTCCATCATGTCCATCCCCTCTCTGCTTTTCTATGTCCAGGGACAGGTAAAGGAACAGATCGTGGGCCTGACCACAGTCGAAAAGATCAGAGACAAACTGCTTAACCTCAGTTAAATCAAACCTAAAATAGCTTAAACCCGCTTTCCGCCTCACTCGAAAGCGGGTTTTTTTGTGCCCGGAAATTGGTTCACGAGCTTAATCCACGCAGGATCCACCCGGGCTCAGCCTGCGTGGACCCTGCGTGGACCCCGCGTGGTTTCTGCGCAAGTTGCGTATATGCTTAAATTCCATTGAGTTAAAAAAACAGGCGTTTATTTGTATTGACAAATATCGGGAAATTTTCAGCATCACGATATGAAAAAGTGCTTTACTGCCCGGGAGCTTGGAACCGCTCATGCCTGATTTCCGTTACATCGGGCTGGGTGAGGAGATCAACGCTGCGGTGTCGTCTGAGATCAAAGCTGACACCTGGCTGATCTATCCCACGGAAAGAAGCTGCCGGGAGGCGATTACAGCTTTCCAGGAGAGCTGGCAGCCGCTCAATGTCAGCTTTCTCAGTATGGACGAATTCAAGCAGAAAGTCATATATTCCAATCAGATACGCCTGCAGGAAGAAAAGCGCCTGGTCTGCCTCTTTCAGGCGATGACGCCGGAAGACAGGGAAGTCTTTCACATCGAAAAATATCCCGACCTGATCGATTGGGGACAGCATTTCTTTGAACTGTTTGAGGAACTGGCAGAGGAATGCGTGGATGCGGAAAACCTGCTCCAGAAGATGCTGGATAACGATTTCAGCTATCAGGAGTGGCAGTTGGAAACCTACACCCGGATGCTGGCGATCTTTCAGCAGTATCAAAGGTTCATATCTGAGAAAGGTTACACCGATGCCATCTTTGACAAACGGATTACAAATCTGCATCTGCCACCCGAGATCAAGCGCTATGTCTTTGTGAATCAATACTATTACACTGGGCTTGAGACCTCTGTCATAAGCCAAATTGAAGCAGGAGCCAGGCAGGTTATCGTTTTTTATCAGGGCTGTGCCCAATGGCTTGACGAAGGGAGTCTGAAAAGCTCGGAGCTCTCTCTGGAAGAGGCTTTCCCAAACAAGGAACTGCCTTTCAGGGTTAAAGTTTATCAAAGCCCGAACGCCTGGCAGATGGCATTGTCCTTTTTAAGCAACTACACCCCGCAACCCGCTTCTGATAAGCAAAAGCACTTCATCATAGATAATAAATTCCTGCAGCAGCCCTATTGCAAGGTGTTCAATAATGAAGTTTTTCAGATGGCAGAGCCGCATTTCATTCACCGGACCGCTCTCTGCCATTTCTTTCAGACCCTGGCAGACGGATTGGAAAAACTGGTTCAAGCCGAAGGCAAAACTCTGATCAAACTGGACTGGCTGCTGCAAGCCATTGGCATGGGAGGCTTTATCCGATACTTCAGAGCTGATTGGGACAACCGGAAAACTGACCGGTTCATCGGATTCATTTGCTCTTTCAGTGACAGGGATGTGCTCTATCTCGATCTTAAGCTCGATATCCTCAAACTCAGAGAATTCGCTTCATCAGAAGCAGAACAGGTGGAACTGCTCGAAGAAATTCTGGCTTTACTGAGCAGATTTTCACGGGTCAGATCCATCCGCCAGATGCTTGAACTGATCGATGTCAAAGGCGGAATAGAAATTCGCAAACTGATGTCCCAAGAGGAACTGGAGTGTTCCAATCTGCCGGAAGCCTTTTATGAAGCGCTGGCAAACTTCATGTCCATGGATGAACTGGCTCTGGTGGATGATTGGCAGGCGCTGTATCCCGGCATGCAGATCAGCACGGGTATTCTGAATCTGTTCATGACTTTTATCAAACCCAAGCGCTACAGGTATTTTTATCAGGATGCCGCCAAACCCTCTGCCGGCATTACGAACCTGATGGACACACGCAATCTGAGATCGGATAAAGTGACGTTTTTAAATCTGGTGGAAGGCGAGCTGCCCGGCGGCAGGGAATCTGTCTGGCTGTTCAATGAGAAACAGCGTAAAGCCATCGGCCTCAAAACCTGGGAAGACATCCGCAATTGGGAACGCTATTATTTTTACAGACTGCTGGCAGGTTCTGAAGAGGTGGAGTTTTACACGGTTTCCAATCAGGAAAAGAATATCGAACCCAGCTCTTTCATCAATGAACTGACCCTCTATGCTGACAGCAGGACTGATGCGGAAAAAACGGATTGGCAGTCTGCAGAGCTGCCGGCGCAAATCCTGCTTATTAACTGGCTCCGGACTGATGAGGCAAACAGCTTGTCGGCTAAGGTTTCGGAAGATGTCATTAGCAGCGCCGGTTTCTTCAATCTGCCCTGTGACCCAGAAACAGACTTTGGCGATAAACAGGTCGTGAGCCTTTCCTGGTCTGCCTGCGAGCACTTCATAAGGAATCCGTTTTTATACTACCTGCAGGATTTGAAAAAGCTGAAGGAGCGCACAGTCAAACAGGAAGAAACCATGGGCAGGAAGATGTTTGGCACCATGCTGCATAAATATCTCAATGTCATCAACCAGAGACTGGCGGAGAAGCATCAGGGAGTGTTTTCCATGAAATGGGAGTGGATCAACAGAGACTTTCTGGCTGGCAACCTGAAAGCCGCTCTGGCAGAACCATTGCTCTTTTATCAGATCCCCAGAAACTACAATCAGGATTATCTGAAAGAACTGATCACGCCTTTTCTGATCAATACGGCAAGCTGGTTTTTTCACGTCGGATTAGCTCAGGATGCGGATTTCCAGAATCAGTTCATCACCCTCATCCCGGAAACCGATGACCTGACCCAGCT
>CAZWJK010000103.1:3753-7270 GCA_964634035.1 uncultured Candidatus Cloacimonadota bacterium
TCCACGGCTAAGCAGAGAAAATATCTGATCAGCGTCACAAGGGCGGATCTGATGCGCGGTGCCGCTCTGGAAGAGGATTCAGAATGAACCTGCCGATCAAGAAGATCATCTCTGCCAGCGCCGGAACCGGTAAAACCTACCGTCTGTCACTTGAGTTCATTGCTCTGCTGATCAGGTATTGGAACACACCGGGATTCAGGGCTGACCAGATCCTGGTCATAACCTTCACGCGCAAAGCCACCGCCGAGATCCGGGACCGCATCTTCCGGCATCTGCAAACCCTGACCGGTAAAAAGGAAGGTTGGCAGGAACTGACAGTCAATCTGAAAAAATTATCCATCAAAGACGCCAATCCGGACAAGGACAATCCCTTATCGGATGAGGAATTGAGGCTGCTGGACAGTGCTTTCCGGCATCTCAGCTCGCACAAGGACGAACTGCAGGTGATGACCATAGACAGCTATGTGCATGGCATTTTCCGCAATCTGATCCGTCCCGCTCGAGGCATAGACCGCTTTGAACTTGACCTCAAAGCAGTGGACAGGCGCATTCCGTTCCTCTTCAACGAACTGATGACTCCTGATCTGCTCAGCCGAATTTCCCTGCTCCTGAGAAGAAGGCTCAGGCCCTCTCTGGATGAGTTTAAAGAGTTCTTCCGCTCTTTGATAGACAACCGCTGGCTGTTTTATCTGGCAACGCAAAGATCGGTTGATGCGCCACAGGGCTCGGTTGCCTGGTTATCAATGCATCCGGAGCTGTGGCAGGCTCTGGAGGATGAGCAAAAAAATAGCTTTGTCAGTGTGTTCAAGGCCATAATCTCTGATCTGGCTGATTTCCTGGAGGACAAAAAGAAGCTGACTCTATCGGAAGACATCATCAGGGCAGGTCTGCTGAACCGTGATTTCGTGCAGCTTTTTGCTCCGCTCCCCAACCGTTTCATTGATCTGGCAGATGCTCTGGATGCTTATCTGCAGGACGATTACACAATGCAGCAGGTGCTCCGGCTGCTGGACAAGGACAAGTATCTGTGGAACGGCCAGAAGGTCCGCGCTTCCAAAGATCTGACCGTTCTGGATGAATGGAAAGCCAATCACAAACTCGCGCAGGGCCATCTTTCCGACTATCTCTTTTTCCATTTGTTCCTGCCGGAGCAGAGAGAGATTCTGGCTATCTGGAAAGAAGTCCTGGCCGAATATGACAAACTGATTTACCGCTATAAGAATTTCACCTATGATGACATCGCCTGGTTCACCTTTGATGCGCTCTACAGCCCTGAACCGCCTTTGTTTGAGGCAAAGGATGAAGCCATTGCTAATGAGTTCTATGAATTCATGTGCCACCGCACCCGCTTCATGCTGATCGACGAGTTTCAGGACACCAGCGTTCTGCAGTTTCAGATTCTGGCGCCGATGCTGGATGAGTTGCTTTCCGGAGAGGGTTCTTTTCCCTATGGCGGAATGATCGTGGTGGGAGATGAAAAGCAGTCAATTTTCCGGTGGAGAGGTGGTCAGCGCGACCTTCTGCTCAATCTGGACAGCATTTTCCAGCAGGGCCTGCCGGCTGAAAAAGACGCTCTGACAGAGTCCTGGCGCAGCAGTCCGACCCTGATGAATTTCATCAATGGAGTATTTCATCATCCGGAGCTTCGGGATTTTCTCAATGAGATGGATGCGGAGTGGGATTATACTGATATAGCGGGTAAAAAAGCTGATCTGGAAAGCGACACCCTGATCCAGTTCAAGCTCGGAAATTATGAATCGCACTCCCAGGACAACAAGCTGGAACACGCTTTGCGCAGATTTGTCTCTGATCTGGTGCTGCCTGCTTTGCCGCCTGACGGTGTGGCTTCGCGTCCCACTGCCATCCTCGCCAGGCGCAATGAAGAACTGGAAATGATCCGTGCCATTTTGGCTGAAAACGGCATCACCAGCGAATTCCAGTCCAGCCGTTCCCTGCTTGACCAGAATGTCATCAAAGCGGTCTTTTTCCTGTTGAAATTTGCTGTTTACCACGACTGGTATGACTTGCTGTCTTTTTTGCGCAGCGACCTTGTGCTGATGGATGGCGCCACTCTGAAGCAGGTGATCAATATCATCAGCAACTGCCAGAATGACAAACAGGAAAACAATGCTGCTGCTGACTTCAGTTCCATTCCGCAGGCACAGGCGGCAGTGGATTTGGCGGCATCGCTCAGGGTTTCTGAGATCTACCGCAGCATTCTGACCATTCTGCAAACCTGCCAGATCCAAAATAAACTGCTTTTGCCGCGTGACTTTGTCAATGTGCAGCGCTGGCTGGATCTGGCTTTGGATTATGAACAGCAATATCAGAATGATCTGCCTGAATTGCAGGGTTTTATCCGCTATTGTGAAGACAACAGGGATCAGGAAGTAATGCAGCAGCAGGATGTGGAAAGCTCCACCGCCATTCAGCTTCTGACCATTCACAAAGCCAAGGGCCTGGAATTTGATTCTGTCTTTGTCTGGTGGAATCTGACCAGTCCCAAGGGCAGGGAGGAGAACCGCCTTTCCAGTTGGGTGCGTTATGCCGACAAGAGCTTTCACCGGCTCAGTGACATTGCTCTCAGCCTGCATTACAACAAGGTTCTCGAGACCAGTTCTTTTCAGGATATCAGGCTGGAAGAGGAAAGGCACAGGCAGCTCGAGGAACTCAATAATCTTTATGTGGCGCTGACCAGAGCCAGGAACCGTCTGTATTTGTATGCGGCATACGACAAAAAAGAAGGCTGGGAAAGCTTTTGGACGGATCTGACCGCCAAAGGCAAAATAACACCGCAGAGTGTGGCGATCAAATCAGCTCTCGATTACATGCAAAGCCAGGCAACCCCGCAGGAGCAGTTCTGCTGGCTGATTGACAATTCCCCATCTGAAACTGAATCCATTCAGGCTGAGCCCCCAGAAATCATAACTGCGCAGCAAACTGATTTGATCAGTCTGAGAGACATTCTGCCTGACTGGCAGCACCCGGAACCGGCTCTTATGCAAAAGGAAAACTACAATCCCGACCAGAATCTGAAACAGAGTTTTTTGGAAAAGCGTGACAACCTCAAAGGCAATATCGCGCATTACTGGCTGGCGCAGCTAAAATATGCCACGCGGGAAGAGATCGAAACCGCCAAAACCCTCACCCTGCGCCGGTTCGGCAACCTCATGGCCCTGCCCGAACTGAATGATATCATCACCCGCCTGGAAGAGATCCTGCCCTCGCTCAAAGACATCTTCAGCCCTGATTATGACCTTGTCCTCAACGAGTATCCCGTTTACCACAAAGGCAAGGAGCACCGCCCCGACCGCCTGATGCTGAATACGAAGGCCAAAACCTACCGCATCATCGATTACAAGACCGGCGGCGTCCATGACGAACAGCAGTTGCAGCGTTACAATTCCATCATCAAAGAAAAACTCCTGCCTCCGGATTATACCCTCGGGCAGGAGCTGCAAATCATTGAGATCAGGCTGTAAAAGCTTTTCCTATACCTTTGCCAGCGCTTGTTCCA
>CAZWJK010000104.1:0-7242 GCA_964634035.1 uncultured Candidatus Cloacimonadota bacterium
TTGTGTCAAGAAATTTAAACTCTTCCTGTAAAAAAAATGATTGCCTGAAAAACAGCTTCTGCTAATTGGGCTTTGAGGAGAATTATGTCTGAACATGCCATAAATAAAGTTGCAGAACTCGCCATTGAGACAGGGCGCCTGGTTTTGGAAAGCGGAGGTGAGACACATCGCGTGGAAGAGATGATGCACAATGTCTGCAGCGGATTCGGCTATCCCGATAACGAGAGTTATGTCACCCTGACCGGGATATTTTTATCCATAAAATCCGCAGCCGGAGAAGTCGTCACACTGATCAAAAGAATCGAAACTTTCGGGGTGGATCTGGATAAGATCAGTGCTGTCAGCAAACTCACGCTGGACCTGCAGAAACAGAACTGCAGACTGAAAGGCAATAAGAACTTCGTCCCGATGAGCTTTGATGACTACAACCGAAAACTGGAACTGATCAAATTCCGCAAGCCATATCCAGTCTGGGTCAAAATGCTCTGCGGCGGTATCACGCCGGGCTTTTTCAGTCTTTTGTTCGGCGGCAGTTGGCTGGAATTTGGCGTTGCTTTTGTGATGGGAGTGTATGTCTCCATCATTCTGAGGCTGCTGGCTTTCATGCATTTGAACAAATTTCTGATCAATGCCGTGGGTGCGGGACTGATCGTCTGGTTTGCCCAGATGGCAGGACTTCACATAGGACAAATGAACACAGATAAGATCATCATCGGCGGCATAATGTTACTCGTACCAGGCCTTGCCATCACCAACGCCATCCGCGATACGATGGCTGGCGATCTGGTGGCCGGAACGGCGCGCACGGTGGAAGCCATTTTTGTTGCCGCCGCCATTGCCACGGGTGCGGGTTCGATGCTCAAGCTTTGGGCTTTGCTGGTGTGAGGGGGAGAGGATGTTCAGCGTGATTAATAAGCTGTGGCTGATGCAGGTCTGCTTTGGCGGGATCGCCATTCTGGGATTTTCCATCCGCAGCAATATAAGGGGCTGGAAACTGATCTTCACAAGTCTGGGCGGAGCCATCTGTTGGGGGCTTTACCTGATGTTCCTGGGCTGGTCAAAATCGCTGTTGCTGTCAGTCTTTCTGGCGACTCTTTCTGTCTGCCTGTATTCAGAAGTAATGGGTCGGATTTACAGGATTCCTGTTTCCGTGTTTGTGATCTGCGCCATCATACCTCTGGTGCCGGGCAGCGGATTGTATTATGCGATGAAGGCATACATCGACGGCAACGGCATGGAATTCATGGCAAAAATGGGGCAGACCTTGATGATAGCAGGCACGATCTCTGTCGCCATTGCTGTGATGTCGTCCATAACCAACCTGTTCCGTTCAATGATAAGAAGGTTCTGATGAATGTCTGGTATTACATTGTCAAGGTACTGATATCCAGTCTGCTGATCGTCCTGATCTCCGAGATCGCCAAGAAAAGCGGTCTGCTGGCAGGCCTGTTTGCCTCCATACCCCTGGTCTCTTTTCTGGCCATTATCTGGCTCTACATTGAGACCAAGGATGTCATCAAGATCAGGGAATTATCGACAGATATATTCTGGCTGGTCCTGCCGTCCCTGTCCTTTTTCATCGTGTTTCCATATCTCCTGGGCAGGAATATGCGCTTCGGCTGGGCAATGTTGCTTTCCACGGCAGTTATGGTTATATTGTATGGATGTCTAATGTTGATATTAAAACGAAACTGGAGTTAAATAATGAATAAATCAGTAAAACAAGCGCAACTGGAAGATAGAATTCTGAACCGGCTGGACGGCAAACCTCTGCAGGCGGCTCAATTGCTTTTCAATGATGCAGAGCTGCAGGCCATGCAGGAATACACCAATATTGTCTCGATCAAGCGCCTGGGCTATAATGACCACGGGCCTGTCCACATGCGCAAAGCCACCTACAACGCCATCAAGATGTTCAACCTGCTCAAGGATGCAGATATCAAGATGAATTTGGAACAGGAGGGAGTGGGCAATTCCAACGACAGTCTGGTGGGAGTGCTGTTTGCCTCCCTGCTGCACGATCTGGGCATGTCCATTGCCAGGGAGCAGCACGAAAACCAGAGCATCATTCTGGCTTTGCCCTTGATCGACAAGATCCTTGCCCAGATCTATAAACCGGATGAAAACATGCTCAAAACGGCTGTGCGGTCCATTGCCATAGAAGGGATTTTCGGACACATGGCAACGCATAAGATCCATTCACTGGAAGCAGGACTGGTCCTGATCGCCGACGGCAGCGACATGGAAAAAGGCAGAGCCCGCATCCCGACCATGCTATCTCATACGCCCCGGGTGGGAGACATTCATCGCACCTCATCGGGTGCGGTGCAAAAGGTCAAGATCAGCAAGGGCCTGGAAAAACCGATCAACATCACAGTGGAGATGAATGCATCGGTGGGATTCTTTCAGATCGAAGAAGTCTTTTTCCCGAAGATCAATATCAGTCCCGTCAAGCCTTACATCGAGCTCTATGCCGGTGTGGTGGACAGGGAATTGCTCAGATACCTATAGGAATTATTGCTTTAAGACAGCTTCCACCGCCAGGTAGGAATAGTTCTTTCCGAATATCCCGCAGAGTTTGTCCAGAGCTTTCCAAAGCCTGAAGGGAAGCCAACTGAGCAGGTTGTTTATCCTCAAATACGAAAGCAATTTATGTGAGAACAAATGAGTCTGCTTGACCCAAAAGCCGTGATGGTTAAGCAGTTTGATCAGGCTGTCCGCGTCAAAGCTGTGCAGATGGGCATTGACAGGTGTCTTTTGGTTACAGTGAATGCAGAGGGTGTAACGGATAATTTCCTTGTAGGGAACGGTCAGGATCAGCCTGCCATCCGGTTTCAGCAGACTTTTCCAATTGGCAGCCGCCAACTTGGGATCTACTATGTGTTCCAGCACTTCCAAAGCAACTATCAGGTCAAACCTCTCATCAGTGAAAGGGACCTCGCAGGCATCGCCAAAAACAGTGTTAATAGCGGGATTCAGTTCCTTGATCTTTGCCAGATTTTCTTCACTTAAATCCAAAGCTGTAACTTCAGCACCCTGTTCCGCAGCATGAAGACTGAACCATCCCCTGCCGCTGCCAATGTCCAGAACCTTATCCAGAGCTTTGACTGCACACATGGCAAAGATAACCTGATTGCGTCTCTTTTCAGTAGGGGAAAACTGGTCCTTGCCCCAGTAATCAAATTCCAGTGCATCCTTACGATAATGTTCCCGATAGTCCATTCTGCCAACCCGCATTTTATTTGAGTGCACCTTACCATTTGTTTGGATAATGGCAAGCATAATATTGTTCTGACATTCTGCTTGCCATCTCAGGCGGGTTACAGAAATTTGCCTGATATATCTAA
Source organism: uncultured Candidatus Cloacimonadota bacterium (assembly GCA_964634035.1). Lineage (GTDB taxonomy): Bacteria > Cloacimonadota > Cloacimonadia > Cloacimonadales > Cloacimonadaceae > UBA5614. The sequence goes on from CAZWJK010000104.1 coordinate 3,348, forward strand.
CTACAATGGAGATAATATGTTGAAACGGAGCTTGGGATTTCTGATCGGGCTGATGAGTTTATCCTTACTGATAGCAACTCAACTGCCCGGTAATTTTGAACAGCAGATAAAGGAAAGCACTGACAAGTCTGCAGCTTTGGCTTTAATAGTGCAATATGCGGAAACGACAGACGATCTGAATGATCTGCGCATTTTGCAAAACCACTGGCTGCGGCTGGACAGGGAAAGCTGTGTCAAGCACTTTCAAGCCCTGGCAGACAAGCATCCCAAAGATCCAAAATATATCTATCTAAACGCCCGCACCGCTGCTGATACGGCTGTAAGGAAATCTACCGGACGCAGACTTGTGAAAGACTATCCTGATTTTGAGCCTGGCTATCAGATGCTGCTGAGCTATTATCAAAACAACCTGTTCACCACTCCGGGTGCTAAGCATCCATCCGCCCAGCCCTTTATGAAAGACTACAAAGCGGATAAAAAGTTCTTCCAGCAGTATATGGACAGATTTCCAGACAACGAGAATGCTCTTTATCTGCAGATCCAGCGTCTTATCTGGGAACAGGACACCAGAAATGCCAATCTGCTGGTTGCCAAAGCTCTGCGACTGGATGCGAGCTGGTTGAACTGGCAATTCTACACCGATTTCTATCTGCGGACAAAGCAGTTTGTTCTGCTCCAGGCTTACATTCACAGCCTGATAGACACTGCCGCTGCCTATAAGAATGCCACTCAGCAGGAAAAGGAAGACTTCTTTGAAGAGGATTATTTTCTGACCCTGATGGTCGGCAAGGCCTATGAGGAAGCAGTTGACTGGTTTGAACAGCATCCGCGCCTGTTCAGCAAACCCTATCTGCGCAAGGAATTGCTCAAGGCCAATGTCCTGCTCGGCAGGATGGACAAAGCTTTCAGCTTGCTTGACAATGAACTGGCGGTCGGTTCCGACTGGTCAGACTGGCTGCAGGATGAAGAAGCTCTGCAAGCTCTCAAGCAGGACCCACGCTGGTATTCTCACATAGAGAGGTTTTTACGGATCAAACAATCCGATTGACAATGAAATAATGAATCGAAAAAACAGGAGTATAAATGAAAAGATTATCTATCATCATGGCAAGCTTAATCCTTTTCGCTTGTCTGAAGGCTGAAACAACCCCATTGAATGCATATTTTGAAAATCCTTCCGCTGCCGCTTTCATGACAGCATTTGATTTCTGCTCTAATAAACTGGCTCAGCATCCGACCCAGTTAACTTACAAGATCCTGATGGCCAATCTGGCTACCATGGAATCCGTAAGGCTGGCTGATGAAATTCATCCTATGCTGGACAGTCTGCAGACGGGAGCCAAATTCCAATATGCCAATCTGCTTCTTGCCCAGAACAGATTTGATGAGGCTGTGGCCATCTATGATGTTTTGAATAAAAATACTCCCAATTGGTCCTGTCCCTGGCGCCATAAAGGCGAAGCTTTGTTTGAACTGAAGCGCTATGAAGAAGCGGAAGTCTCTTTAATCCAGGCGATCGAAACCAACAAAGAGCATTATGACGCCTATGTCTGGATGGCAAAAACTCAGTATCAGCTTGGCAAGTACAAAGAAGCTCTCAAGCATCTGGAAACCGCCCTGACCCTTGATCCGGAAGCAGAAGCCAGTGAGGATGCCGGTATTTCAAAAGAGAGCGTCCAGATCCTGCACCGCGATCTGAGGCAATTGACAGGCAAATCCAGGTAGCTTCAATAACTGAACTCAGTTGATGAGTGGCGTCCTACGGACTCATGGTCTCAATCTAGGACTTCTGCACGGCACTCACGTGCCGTGTTACACAGTGTCGTCCCTGAAGGACTTGTCAGAGTGTGGCAATGAGAGTTGTCATTGCTTTTTACAGCCAATTGAGTAATATCTCAAAGTCCGTCAGGACGGTAGATTGTAACCCGGCACGTGAGTGCCGGGGCAGGCAGAATAACGAAAAATAGTCCGGTAGGACGGCACAACATAATCTAGGCAGGGTTACATCTGACTATCTGGCTGCCGGGTTCCTGTGCCCGGGCATAGGAGCTAAGCAGGAGGCAAGGGAGAGGCAGCCAGGTTTCTATTGAGGGAAAGCAACCCTTGGCAACTCCAATAATGCGTTTTTCAGTTTCTGACAAAGTTCACCCCCCCCCAAAAAACAGGTAAATCCTCCTTTTAATATTTTCTTGACACGAAATCTGATATAATAATACTGAATTTGTTTCAGGGGAGGCTTATGCAGCCGTTGTTTTTTGTTTTGTTTCTCTGCCTTGAGCATAGTTTTGCGGAAGCATGAATAGTATGCCAGGACCAGATATGGATCAGGTACCTCAGCAACCGATATCCCATCATAGCATTCATAAAACCAGACAATTCCATTATAATCAAATTCATCAGCAGATCTGATGGAGGTTCTAATGCAAAAGACAACCTTATTGTTTATTCTTTTTGTGTTTATTATCCTTTGTCTAAACGCAGAAAGTGTTCAAACTGGCGTTTCTGAAAATTCTTCCAGAGTCACCAGGACCTGGACCGGAAGCTTATCCACAGACTGGCACACTCCCGGAAACTGGAGTGATCCCTCGGTTCCGACAGCAACTGAAGATGTCGTCATTCCCAGCGGCCTGGCCAATTATCCTGTTAATTCGTTAACTGCCTACTGCAAAAGCTTAGTTATCAACACAGGTGCCTATATTACTGTGGGTACCGGCAATTTCAACATAACTCAATCTGCAGACATCTATGGCCAGTTGCGAATGAATGGAGGTGGTGATTTGACTGCCGGGACCAGTATTTCCTGGCAATCCGGAGCCACGGCGAACATCACGAACTCCATATCTGATATTAAATGCGGGGCATCGATGCGCTTTTATTCCGGCTCCAATGTACAATTGGCGATGGGAATCGTTGAGTTTAACGGACCCACGGACAGTTATCTGTATAACTACAGCGCCAATACCCAGCTCAATCATCTTCAGACCAGAGTTTCCGGCACTGTTGGTTTTGCCATAAACTCTGCCTCAACCCAGCCCTTTGTCATCAATGGCAACTTCACCAACTACAGCGGTTACAACGCTTTCAATTACTATGCCGGAAACGTCACCCTGAAAGGCAATCTGGCTGATAACAACTCCGGTCTGGCCACAGGAATGAAATGGAATGTCGGAACCCTGATCATGGATGGCGGTACGCAGAGCATATCCATGCAGGGATTAAATAGTTATTTCAATCATCTGACCATCAGCCCCACTACCTCCGTCAGCGCTTTTTACCCTCTGGATGTGAGAGGAAACCTGCTGGTGGAAAGCGGTTCCTTTTCAACGGTCTCAACTGCAACGATAGCTGGCAGCCTGACTATTCAGAACTCTTATATGGGTCTGAGCGCAGCCATGACTGTGGCAGGCAATCTGAACATCAATACTGGCGGGTATCTGTCATCAGACAATCAGACGATCACTGTCAGCGGTAACTGGAGCAATTATGTCGGGCCTTCCGGTTTTGGGGAAGGAACCGGCAGGGTGATTTTTACAGGCAGCGCACATCAGTATTGCAATTATTCCGAGACGTTTTACATCCTGGAAGTGAACAAGACCGGCGGCAGTTTCAGAATCAACAACAGTGCTGCTACAGTCACCTGCGCTCAGTATGACTGGACAGCGGGTGCCATAGATATCTATGCAGGTACATTCACAGCCAACGACCTTTATGATAATGGGATCTATGGCAATTACTTTGTCAATCCAGGCGGTACCATCAACCTGACCAACAACGACGGCTATGTAGACCTGAATGGCAACCTCACCTTTACAGGTGGAGGCACGATCAATGTTTACGGCGGCACCTATGATTCCTACTGGCCTTATAATGCCAACGCCTCCCTAACCATGAGCGG
>CAZWJK010000105.1:0-7109 GCA_964634035.1 uncultured Candidatus Cloacimonadota bacterium
TTGGCTTTGCGGTATTTTTTAATGTAGAAGTTCAGGTTTTCCTGAGCGGATTTATCAGGTAAAAGCGGAATGGTGATGGTCTGCATTGCCGGATCATAATAATCAACCGCAGTAAGGGAAGCATCACCCTTTCTGATCTTGTGCAGGTTACTTTTCACCGCTTCAGACCAGGCCAGCCAGGTCTGCATCTGCTCAGCTTCTTTGAGTTCAATTTGCTGTTGAGCAAGTTTCTTTTCCGCTTTGACAAGTTCCTTGCGGCATTTGGCATAAAGGGTTTGTTTCTGCTGCTGCAGTTCTTTCTGCGCCAGAACCAGACTTTGGTACTGCATAAAGTACTCATTAACAGAGTTACACAGCACGGGTTCGCCTTCCAGAGCAGGTTTGACGGTTAGGGGAAAACTCACCGTCTCAGCTTGAGGTTTGAAACCGGTATGCGGTGGTTGATACTCCAATCCGCTCAGGATCTGCCTTTGCGGATTATCAGCATAAGTGTATTTGTTCAGTGCGTCTTTTATGATGAGTTTTTCTTTATCCAAAGTGCACAGGATCAGATTGCCCTGAGGCGGCATGCATTCAAAGATGAGCTGGTATTCAATCTTATTCTGATAGATGTCCTTGTGTCTGAAACTGAAGGTCACAATCCTGTCTCTTTCTGCGATTTGGACTGCATAGAGCTCTGCTTTATTCAGATAGCTCCAGATCTGCTGTCCCAGTTGAGTCTGCACTTTTCCAGACTGAATGAAATACAAAAGCGGCGAGGATGTTTTATAATGAAACACGAGGCAGGTCTTGTCCTGAAACAGGAATACCGCTTCAGCAGAGGAAAGAAGCACTCTTTCCAGCAGTCCTTTCCGGCCGCTGTTTTCCCTGACCCACTGTTTCAGCATAAAATATTTCATTGACAATATCCAACATCTGTTTACATTATGTTTTGTTAAGTTATGTATATTATTCATGATGTGATTTTGTCAACACAAACCTGAAAGGCAGGATTATACGGATTTGTTATCTGAGTCATTTTACACGAGTTTAATCAACAACAAGAAATCAGATTTTAGACAAGGAGAAATACTATGAAGACTTCCACCTGGGTAAGTGTTATCCTGGCTGTGATCGCTCTCGTTTTTTCAGTGCTCTGGTTCACCACCAATATTCAGAAAGTCAATCTTTCCAAGCAGATGGACAGCCTGAAAACATCCTTCGAGTTTGCCACTGAGACCATCAATGACATCCAGACCAATCTTGATTCCATTGAGATTGGCCTGTCCGGACAGCTTTTCAGCGGCAGGGAAATGCCCATTTCCGCTGAGGACAGGCGTTCACAGATCATCAGCACGGTGCGCAGCATGAAACAGCAGATCGAGTATGACAAAAGCCGCATTGCCGATCTGGAAAAACAGCTTGCCAGTTCGCAGGTCAAGAACCACAGTCTGGAAAGCATGATCGCCAAGCTCAGACAATCCATCAATGACAAGGAAAAAATTGTGGCAGAGCTTTCGGGCAAGCTGGGCATCCTGGAAGAAACCGTTATCTCGGAAAAACTGCTCTCGCAGGAAGAGATCTCCAAACGCGACAGAGAAATTGCCGCCAAGGTCGCCACCATCCAGACTCAGGAGAAAGACCTCAATACCATCTTCTATGCTTATGGTCCCAGAAAAGAGCTGGTGGAAAAGAATGTCATCACCCGCGAAGGCGGCATCCTCGGCCTCGGCAGAGTCTCCACCCTGTCCAAAATGTCGGAACTGGAGAAGTATAAAACCTTCAACCTTGCTGAAGTTGACGGCATTTCCTTCCCTGCCACCAAAAACGGTTATTCCATCCTCTCGTCTCAAAACGCTGCCTCCTACAGAGTGGACAAAGTCGGCGACAGCTATGTCCTCAAAGTCACCAACAAAGAACTTTTCCGCAAATATAAGATCCTCGTGATCGAAATCCTGTAAATGGGATAAACCCTTTTCCATAAAGGCTGCTCTGCCGGAGCAGCTTTTTTTATTTTCCGGAGTTCGAAATTTCCCCACAAAACCATAGTGGTATCTTAATTAAGGGAAATTTATGACTTCGTAAAAAAAGAATAGTGCAGGATGAAATCGCATAGAGTGTATATAGGTCATAGGCATGCCCGACCCAAGACCAAAATAACCCGCAGGAGGAAAAGAAAATGCGTGGAACACTTATTGCAGCCAACCTGATTCTGATGCTGTTGCTGGTCGTCGGACTGCAGGCTCAGAATTATTATGATCACGGCGGTAACAACCGTCCCGGAAACCGCCCCAACCCACATCAGAACAGCTATCAACACCAACCTCAAATCAGGGAATTCACCGGCGTCCTGGTGCGCCAGAACGTTAATTCCCAGCATCAAAACTGGAATCACCACTCCAACTCCCATAACCGTAATACCGGCTTCGGCATTATGGTGCAAAGCAATCGCCGCCAGGCAGAATATCTCCGTTTGGACGAAAAAGGCAACCGCATAGTCAGAGATATTCTCCGCTCCCAGCGCAACCGCGATAAAAAGATCTATGTTAAAGTAAAAGGTTATCTGGACCGGGGCGGCACCCTCAACGTCGTCTCCCTCTCCAAGATCAACCGTCCCAACCACTTTGCAGGATACTTCGGAAACTCCACCCAATCCAATTGGGACAACGACGGCTGGTCCTTCCGGCTCTTTGTTGGACTGAACTGAACAAGCCCACTCTCCCTGAGGCTGGTGTCCCGCCAGCCTCTTTTTTTGTTTTTTTTTTGCATATTCCTTCGTTTTCCCATAAACGCACTACTTAACCATTACGGTACTATTACGGTACCAATACGGTTAATTACCGTAATGCTACCGTAGTAGTACCGTAATGGTCAAGTAATGGATGTATGGATGAAAAGGGGGTAAGGTAATGGGGATAAGGGCGGGGAAGAAGGAGAAATCATGAGCAGAGCAGGATTTGGGTTATTCTGTTAATATTATGGTTGACGAAAAAAGCTTGCTTTGTTTTCATATCGAAAGAGAAAAAATACAGATCCGGACATCGAGGAGGAAATCATGTTACCGATCAACACAAACAGAGCGCCGGCTGCGGTCGGGCCCTATTCCCAGGCGGTAATGAAGAACAACATGGTGTATGTATCAGGCACCTTGGGCATGGATACAGCGACGGGGCAACTGCCGGAAAGCTTTACGGAACAGGCAAGGAACGTTCTAAACCATGTTAAGGCGGTTCTGGAGGGGGCTTCGATGAATATGTCGCATGTTGTCAAAGTCTCCATTTTCCTGGCTGATATGAATGATTTTGCCGAACTGAATGAGATCTATAAGACCTACTTTATCGAGCCTTATCCGGCGCGGGAAACAGTGCAGGTGGCGCGTCTGCCCAAGGACGCCAGGGTGGAGATCTCCGTAATAGCGGCGAGGTGAGGGTTTATGAGCATTTCCACGACCCACGGAGACAAGGGGCAAACTGGCCTGTTCAGCGGAGAAACCGTCTGGAAAGATGACCTCAGGGTCGATGCCTACGGCACCCTGGATGAACTGGACGCCCACATCGGCGAAGCCAAACACATCATTCACGATGTCAATATCCGGCACCTTTTGATTGACGTTCAGAAGACGCTCTACAGGATCATGGGCCAACTCGCCAGCAAAAACGCGCCTTTCCCCATTCCCGTCACCTCTGAAGAAACGGAAAAACTGACCGCTCTGGTGCACGACTTTGAACAAAGAGTGGATCTGAAAGGGTTTGTGATTCCCGGCAGCTCGGCACAATCCGCCAAACTGGATGTCTGCAGAACCATTGCGCGCAGAGCGGAACGCAGAATTGTCACGCTGGCCAGAACCGAAGAAGTGGCTCCGGAGATCCTGCAATACATCAACCGGTTGTCAGACTTTTTCTTCATTGTGGCGCGCTGGATCGAGAAGAAAGAGGATGCCATAGTTTACGCGAAAAATTAATGCTCAGGAGATAAATGCAATGAAACAGATAGTATTGATCCGGCACGGCGAAAGTGTCTGGAATAAGGAAAACCTGTTCACGGGCTGGACGGACGTGGACCTTTCCGAAAAAGGCGTTGAGGAAGCGCATCTGGCGGGCAAAAAACTTAAAAGCGAGGGCTACACCTTTGACGAGTGCTGGACCTCGACTTTGAAAAGGGCCATCCGCACCCTTTGGATCGTTTTGGACGAAATGGATTACATGTGGCTGCCGATCCACCACGACTGGCGCTTGAATGAACGCCACTACGGCGCTTTGCAGGGTCTGAACAAAGCAGAAACGGCGCAAAAATACGGTGAGGACCAGGTCAAGATCTGGCGCCGCAGTTATGATATCCCGCCTCCGCCTTTGGAACAGTCCGATCCGCTCTGGCCGGGTCACGAGGAAAAATACGCCTCTCTAACCAAGGATCAGGTGCCGCTTTGCGAATCACTTAAAGACACCTACAACCGTGCTGTCCCCTTCTGGAACGAGATCGTCGTGCCCAGACTGAAACTGGGACGGCGGCTGGTCATATCAGCACACGGCAACAGCCTGCGCGCCATCGTCAAGCATCTGGACAAGATCAGCGATGCGGACATCCCCGAACTCAATATCCCGACCGGGATTCCGCTGGTCTATCACTTCGATGACGACCTGCACGTGCTGAAAAGCTTCTACCTGGCAGACGAGGAGGAAGTCGCTAAAGCCGCCGCAGTGGCAAATCAGGGCAAGAGCAAAAAAGCTTAATCTGATAATTGTTAGAAACGAAAGTCATCAGATATGGCAAACAATCCTATAGGTTTAAACACATATCTGTCATGCAGTGTCGTAACACAGATTGTCAATCTGTTGGAGGTCGGGATTGTTAATCCCGACCTTAGATTATCATATTCAATAAATCAGTGAACCATGCCTGACAACACTCCCGACACCCTTTTCTACAAACGCAGGCTTCCCCATTTCTTTCAAAATACGCATCTGGTTTTTCTCACCTGGAGACTCAAATTCTCCCTTCCATCCCATATCCTGCAGCACCTGAAAGAAATGAAAGCAAAACATGCCAAAGATACAGAAAATCTGAGCGAAGAATATCAGAAGCTGAGTAACTTCACTTTTCACAAGAAGGTTTTCGGCTATCTGGATGCTCAATTGGACAAGGCAAAAGGCTTACCGGATCTACTCAGACAGGACGACTGCGCACAAATCATTATGCATACATTGCAATTTCACGACAGCAAAAAATATGCTCTGCATTCTTTCTGCATAATGCCGAATCATGTGCATGTCTTGATCACTCCCCATACCAAACAGCCGGATTTCAAGAAAACCATTTCGACCATCACCCAAACCTGGAAACGCCATACAGCGAGGCAGATAAATCTGTTTCTGAACAGAAAGGGTCCGCTGTGGTCAGAAGAGACTTATGACCATCTGGTGAGAAGTGAACCGGAGTTTAGCAGAATCATAATATATATTCTATCAAACCCTGTAACTGCGGGACTGGCAGAGAGTTGGGAGAAGTGGAAGTTCAGTTGGGCGGCTGATGAGTTCAGAGACATTATGGGATGAGAAATCATATTTATAGCTTATGAGGGGCGGATTGCCAATCCACCCCTCCCAACAGATTGCCAATCTGTGTTACGACACAAAATGACAGAAACCGAACAAGAATATTAGAAAAACTATCCTAATCAAGAAAGGAGTCAGGTTTTCAAAAGGATTGATTTTTCCTTGACAAGATTGTCTTGTAATCGATTAAAGGGATAGAGAACTTATAAGGAGTCGAAACCATGGCAGTCAAGATTGACAAAGATACCTGCATCGGTTGCGGTGCCTGCGTTGATGTCTGTCCCGTCAATGCCCTCAGCATGGATGGCGACAAGGCAAAATGCGACGAAGCAACCTGCATTGATTGCGGAGCTTGTATTTCGACCTGTCCCGTACAGGCGATTTCCGAGTAAGCTATGAACAGGCCGGGCAACCGGTCTGTTTTCTTTTATCCGACTAAGTTTTCAAGCGAGGCGCATGATGAAAAATGCAATTTTAATCCTTCTCCTGACAGGAGTTTCAACTTTCCTGCTATCCATTCAGGTCAGCGGCACCCAGTCCGGTACCTGGTCTCCGGATAACAATCCCTACGAAGTTATCGGCGATGTCACTGTCCCGTCTGGACAGACCTTATCGGTTCAGCCCGGAGTGATCGTTCAGGCGATGGGGCTTTTCCAGATCATAGCTCAGGGCAATATCATCGCCAACGGAACAGTGGCGGACAGCATTTACTTCATTTCCGGACAAGCAGACCCGAATGCTCTCTGGGACGGCATCCGTCTGGAAAACACAATTGTGCAGAGCCAGTTTTCCTATTGCAGAATAGAAAAGGCAGACTATGGCATCAACTCGATAAACTCACCTGCCAGCATCACCCATTGCCATTTTAAGCTTAATAAAAGAGGCATCCAGACCTACGGTATCGGTTCCACCAATCCTGCCGATGTGCTGATCGATCACAACCTGATCGAACTGACCATCCAGAACGGCATCCTGGTGGCCCAGAATTCCAATACTTTAATAACTAATAATGAGATCACACGCAACGGCACTTCCGCTTCCTACTATGGCGCTATTCAACTCTCCAATCAGTCCGCCGGAGGAAGCAACTCACCAGAGATCGCATACAATCATATCCATCATAACTACAAGCAGGGCATCATCGCCTGGGACATTGTTGCCGCCAATGCAATCAATCCTGAAGTGCATCATAACCTGGTGGAGAATAACCTTACCGGGATCTACTTCCGAAACAGCTCCGGCTATCTGCATCACAATACTGTTATCAACAACTTCATTCCCGGAGACATGAATTCAGGGGCAGGCATCATGGTCAGCGGAAGCACAGCAGAACCATATTTTGAAGACAATGTCATCACAGGAAATTATACAGGATTTTATCTGACGGAAAATGCGCAACCCTGTTTGGGCAACCTGATGATCTACCACGCCTGGGCGCAGGGCGGCAACACAATCGCCAACAACATCGACGCCAACAACGTGATGCACAGCGTGTACTGCTACAGCTACACCAACAGCGCCATCACCGTATCTGCCGAAAACAACTTCTGGGATTATAATACAGCTACTGAAATTGCA
>CAZWJK010000106.1:0-6816 GCA_964634035.1 uncultured Candidatus Cloacimonadota bacterium
TTAAGAGCTGGATATGGACTAATACTTTACAGGAAAGGGTCTATGGCTATCCGGCGATGATGCCTGCCAGGGCGGAAAACAGCAGGATCACGATGGGATTGGCCTTGAATTTCAGAGAGAGGACAAAGCAGGCCAGGAAGACAACAACGCCGAAGACATTGACGAAAGCGCTTTTTGCCGTGAACCAGGCAGCGGCGACTATGAGTCCGATGACGAGTGGCCTCAGGCCCTGCATGATGGCATAAAACCAGGGTTTGCTGCGCAATCTGACATAAAACAGGGCGATCAGCAGCATCAGAATGATGGAGGGCAGAATCACTCCCAAGGTGGTGAAAAACGCGCCCCAGAAGCCTGCCTGGCGGTACCCGATGAAGGTTGCCACGTTGATGGCGATCGGCCCCGGCGTCATCTGCGAAATGGCGATCATGTCCGTGACTTCCTGATGGCTGAGCCAACGGTGCTGGATCACGATTTCCTGGTAGATCATGCTGAGCATCGGATAGCCGCCCCCGATGCTGAATAGCCCGATCTTGAAAAATGTGATGAACATCTGCCAGATCATGATTTGCTCTCCCCTTCCTGCCTTTCTGTCTCATACAAATGGCGGATCCAGGAAAACAGAATGGTAAAGATGATCAGATAGACCGGAGAGATGTGAAAAAAGACGACGAGCACGACCGCAACCAGCGGCAGCCAATACTGCTGCCACCTGATCCTGGATTTTTTGGCGATCTGGATCACGGGTACAGCAATCAAGGCAACCACGGCTGGACGCAGGCCATTAAAGGCGTTCTGCACGATCTGGACCTGCGACCAGTTGTTGAAAGTGAGAGCAATGATGAGAATGATGATAAAGGACGGCAGAATGCTGCCCAGCACTGCGAGCGCGATGCCGCTCCAGCCCGCAATGTGAAAGCCCACATAGACGCTGAGATTGACCGCAATTGGCCCCGGACAGGATTGGGCGGCCGCAATGCCGTCTATGAAAGTCTCCTCGTCCATCCATTTCTGCTTGTCCACTACTTCTCTGTGGATCAAAGGAAGCATGGCATAGCCGCCACCGATGGTAAAGAGCCCGATCTTGAAAAAAGACAGGAAGAGAGTCAGAAGCTTGGGTTTATTCATAGCGGATAAGCTGCTCTGACAAGTTTTACAAGTTCCCTGACCAGTGATTTTTCCGAGACCTTTTTAACGATCTCGCCACGGGCAAAAAGCAGGCCTTCACCGCTGCCTCCGGCAATGCCGAAATCCGCTTCCCGCGCCTCACCTGGCCCGTTCACGGCACAGCCCATCACGGCAATGGTGAGTGGAGTTTCAGACCAGGGCAACAGGGCTTTTTCCACTTGGTTGGTCAGAGCGATCAGGTCTATCTTCGTTCTGCCGCAAGTCGGGCAGGAGACAAGGTTCAGGCCTTTCTTCAGTTCCAGGGCTTTGAGAATTTCTTTGGCGGCAATTACTTCGCGTACTGGATCGGCAGTCAGGGAAACGCGGATGGTGTCGCCAATGCCCTCGGAGAGCAGGGTTCCGATGGCAGCAGCGGATTTGATGATGCCCGCGTATTCAGTTCCGGCTTCTGTAACGCCCAGATGCAGAGGATAATCAACCTTTTGGGAGAGAAGGCGGTAGCTGTCTATCATCAGCGGCACGGAAGAGGCTTTCACAGAGATTTTCAACTCATTAAACTTCAGTTTCTCCAGGATGCGGACATGACTTAACGCCGCTTCCACAAGGCCTTCAGCCGTAACGCCAAAGGTCTGTAAAACAGCTTTGGGCAGTGAACCGCTATTGACGCCGATGCGGATGGGGACGCCCCAGTCCCGTGCTGCGGCTACAACCAGCCGCACTTTTTCCTGCGAACCGATGTTTCCGGGGTTGATGCGCAGGCCGTCTACGCCGTTTTTGATCGCCAGCAGAGCCAGTTTATGGTCAAAGTGGATATCGGCGACCAGAGGAATCCTGATCCCTTTGCGGATGGCTTTGATAGCTTTGGCATCAGCTTCGTCCAGGACCGCCACGCGAATGATCTCACAGCCGGCTGACTGCAGAGACTCAATCTGGGCAAGGGTTGAGGGCACATCAGCAGTGAGCGTGTTGGTCATGGACTGAATTGAAATAGGCGCGCCGCCTCCGATCAGGACGCTGCCCAGTCTAATCTGGCGGGTCTGTTTTCTATGCTGCTTTTCAATCATATGTATTGCCTTAAACTCAATTCCGAGATGGTTTTGCCGAGGGTGGATTTTGTCAATCAGTTTTGTTCCGCAGGTGAATAAATCTTGACATATAAATGACCTGAGCGTGATTGTGAATGCGGAAAAAGAAAGAACCAAAGCAGGAAAACGCGGTTTCAGCCGTGTTTGGGAGCTTAATTATGCGAGACAAGATCTTTGACAATCTGCGCGGCATTCAACGCGAAATGCTGAAACTTCTGGGCGAGGTGAATTCCCTGACGCGTGATCCCAACGCCATAGAAGAAGCTCTGGATGAGCATTGGCACCCGCATTGCGATGTCTTCCAGACCGATACGGAATGGGTCATCATTGTGGAGCTGGCAGGCATGGAAAAACAGGACATCAGCATTACCACCACGGATGAATACATCCGCATTTCAGGAGAACGCACCCTGCCCTCATCCAACTGCCAGGTCGTGTATTACAATATGGAGATCGAGACCGGCAGGTTCGACCGGCACATCTATTTTCCGCTCACAGCCATCGACAGGGAGAATCCCAAGGTCACATATCAGAACGGGCTTTTGCGCATTGGCTATCCGCTGGAACCTGTGGTGGAGCGGATCATTGAGATCAAATAAAGTGAAGTATCTCTTTCCGCTTCTGATCGCTGCCCTGCTGGCAGCCGGCTGCATGAACAAATACTATGACCAGTTCGGCGGCTATCCCATGGACACCAAAACGATCACACTCGGGGAGGACAAAGCTGAGATCAAACTGCTGGTCTCTCACCGCTTTCCTTATCAGGCGGAAAATTGGGATACCACGAAGGTCAATATGAATATCAAGGTAGTGATCAATAAAAAAGACGAGAAGAGGCTCTACTTCAGAAGACTGGCAGTGGCTGCCCTGGATGAAACATATCTATATTCCTATGCCAATCCGGCAGTCTATGACGCTTATGGCAAATATCCCATCCGGCTGGAATACACAGACGCCGAAACCGGCAGCAGACTGATGTCATCCGACCAGCCCAGCATTTTCACCATCAGCAGAGCTTCGCCTGAATATGAGATCAGTTTGTTCTACAAGATCAAAAGCAACGACGGTGCCTGGCAGGATTCAGTCCAAACTGCACCGTTGGATGTATCTGAACTTAAGATCAGGATGGGACTGGATAATCCGGAATTTCTGCAGGGCAGGTGATGTCATTTTAGGAGCACCCATAAAGACAGCGCAGAAATCTGCAGAGAGGACTTTGAGATTGACAAATGAGTGCTATGTCAGAGACAGGTTTCCGATACAGAGGAAAGGTAAGTGAAACAAGACTACATCAGGAACTTTTGCATCATAGCCCATATCGACCATGGTAAATCGACCCTGGCAGACCGACTTTTGGAACTGACTCACGTCATTGACAAGAACTCTGCTGTGGCGCAGGTTTTGGACGATATGGACCTGGAGCGCGAAAAAGGCATCACCATCAAGAGCCATGCCATCCGCATGACCTGGGACTACAAGGGCGAAACCTATGTCCTGAACCTGATCGACACACCCGGTCACGTGGATTTCAGCTATGAAGTCTCACGCGCATTGGCATCCTGCGAAGGCGCAGTCCTTTTGGTGGATGCGGCCCAGGGCATCGAAGCGCAGACCATGAGCAACCTTTACCTCGCTTTGGATAACAATCTCGACATCCTGCCCGTGATCAATAAAATCGATCTGCCCAAAGCTGACATAGAGGGCACGGAACACGACCTGATGGACATCATCGGCGTCCTGCCTGATGAAATCGTCAAAGTCAGCGCCAAGACGGGCCTGAACGTGGAGCAGCTATTGGACGCCATCTGTGCCAAGCTTCCCGCTCCCCAGGGCGAAGATTCGCATCCGCCCAAAGCCCTGATCTTTGATTCCTATTACGATGTCTACCGGGGAGTGGTTGTCCTGGTCAGGATGTTTGACGGCTCTCTGAGAAAGGGAGACAGGATCAGGCTATTCTCCAACGAGCATGAATATGAAATAGAAGAAATTGGATTTTTGGGCATCAAATTCATCCCCCAACAAGGCCTTTCCGCCGGTGAAGCGGGTTACATCATAGCCAACATCAAAGAAGTGGCGGACGCCCGTGTCGGTGACACCATCACCTTGGCCAAAGGCGGTTGTGCAGAACCCCTGGGCGGATTTCAGGAACCCAAACCGATGGTCTATAGCGGCATCTTCCCCATCAACGGCGAAGACTATGAAAACCTGACCGAAGCCATGGCCAAGCTCAAACTGAATGACGCGTCGCTGGTCTATGAAAAGGAAGCTTCCGCCGCTTTGGGATATGGCTTCCGTTGCGGATTCCTGGGCATGCTGCACCTGGAAATCGTAAAAGAAAGGCTCTACAGGGAATACAACGTTCCCATCATTGCGACCACTCCCAGCGTCCGCTTTCTGATCAAACTCAAAGACGGCACGGAAATAGTTGTCTATAATCCGATCGACTTTCCCGACCCGACCAGGATAGAGCAAGTCCTGGAACCCATCATGGAGACTGAGATCATCGTTCCGACAGACTACATCGGCAATATAATGAAACTGGCGCAGGAACGTCGGGGCATTCAGCAAAACATCCAATATATAGACGACAAAAGGGTGGCGCTGCATTATCAGATGCCGCTGATCGAGATCATCTTCGATTTTTATGACAAACTGAAAACAGTCAGCCGCGGCTATGCGTCAATGGATTACGCTTTTCTGGAAAACCGTCCTTCGGATGTGGTCAAAGTGGATATCCTCATCAACAGCGAAAAGGTCGATGCCATGAGTTTTATCTGCCATGTGGACAAAGCCTACAACTGGGGCAAAAGCGTGACGGAGACCCTTTCTGAGGTTATCCCCAAACATCTCTTTAAGATCGCCCTGCAGGCTGCCATCGGCGGTAAGATCATTGCCCGCAGCACCATCAACGCCCTCAGGAAGGACGTTACAGCCAAATGCTACGGCGGTGACATCACCCGCAAACGCAAGCTTCTGGAAAAGCAGAAAGAAGGCAAGAAACGCATGAAGGACATTGGCAACGTGGCAGTCCCGCAGGAAGCTTTCCTGGCAGTTCTGAAAGCTGACAGGGAGTAGCGGAGCTCCCTTCTGATGCAGTTTTACGCTGCTGCAGAAACATGAGGCTAACAAAAACACTTTTTCCCCTTTTCATAATACTGTACTGGTGCGGATTTCTGCTTGCGCAAAGCAATCCTGTGCTCGATCAGGTGGTGCTGGAAGGCCTTAGCACACTCTCCCCCGGAGATATAACTAAAGAGCTGGAACTCAGCACCAGACAAGTTTATTCGCCTGAACTCGCCGTCACGATCAGAGACCGGCTGCAGCAAATCCTTATCCGCAAAGGATTTTACTTCGCCACCATCACCCAAAAAGACATCATCCCGGTTGACAGTAAACGGGTGAGCCTGGTCTTTCAGATCGAAGAAGGATATGCCGGGAACCTTGACGCCATCAGGTTTTCCGGCAACCGCTATTTCTCTGAAGACACGCTGAACCGTCTGCTGAATCTGAATTCTGTGCGCCTGCCAAATCTTAAACAGCTTCCCGCCCTCATGGATAAGGTCCTTAGCCTGTATACAGAGCGGGGTTATCTTTTTGCCGAGGTGGTATTGGATACGCTCAGCGCAGATGCAGAAAGGCTTTCTGCCGTGATTAGGATCACGGAAGGACCGCTGTTCAGACCTGAGAAGTATTTGTTTACCGGCAATAAAGTAACCAAAACAGCAACTCTGCTGAGAATTTCAGGTTTGGCACAGTCCCGTCAGATCACTCCCGATGTATTGTTACAAGCGGAAGCAAACCTGCTCCGCAAGCCCTACATCAGGGATTGCAGCATCGTTCCCATCAATGAGAACACACTCGGGATCGCCATTACTGAGAGCAGGATGACCAAAATTGAAGGCGTGTTGGGACTGACCACCAATCCAGGCTCTCAAAAACGCAATCTGAATGGCCTGGTAAATCTGCAGTTCCTTAACCTGTGGGGCACGGACAGAGCCATCGCCCTGAACTGGAGAAGCCTGAGCTCTTCCTACCGGAAGCTGGAAATGACATATCACGAATCCGGCTGGAACCGCTATCCCGTGGAAGCTGACCTGATGTTTCAAAGAACCCAGCAGGATTCTGCCTGGGTGCGCATTAAAGCTGAACTGAGTGCCTATTACAACTTGCTCGAACATAGATTCGGGACCATCCTGTCCACAGAAAATCTTTATCCTGACCATCCTGATTCCACCGTTGCCATCAGAACCAACTACTACACGGGTTCGCTTTTCTGGGAATACTCAAAGACCGATTACGAACCAAATCCCAGCTCTGGCAGCAGGCTCAGGATTAAGTATGGCCTGAAACTGAGCGATTCGGCGCAGCGAACCAAAACAGTACCATTGACAGAACTTGACGCAGCAACCTACATTCCGCTTTCTTCCAGACTGGTTCTGGCTCCGGCTCTGCATTTCAGAGAGCTTTCGGATAAAAACGCCAGGCCTTATGAGCAGTACAAACTGGGCGGATTCAGTTCTCTGAGGGGTTATATTGAAGACCAATTCAGCAGTTGGCGCATAGGTTGGGCAAACAGCGAATTACGTTATCTTATGAGTCGCGATTC
>CAZWJK010000107.1:0-6805 GCA_964634035.1 uncultured Candidatus Cloacimonadota bacterium
GTAATTCTATCAGGCCTCGTTCCTTTTTGCTTGACAAAAAGCAGGCTTCCAAAATGATGATAAACAGGGAATGATTGCTAAGAGATAAATATTAAAAGCAGTTAGAAGAATATTTGAGCAAGATTCAAAACCGGATATAGTGAAGTAAGAGATATAAATTACAAGGAGATACAATGGCAGTCCCGAAAAAGAAAACTTCCAAAACCAGACGTGACAAACGCAGAACCCATGACGTTGCCGAAATGCCTGCGATCAGCACCTGCAGCCATTGCGGCGAGCCCTGCCGTCCGCATCACGTTTGTGAAAAATGCGGCTACTACGACGGTAAGCCGGTCAAAGTAAAAAAGGACTGATGTGCGGATAGCGGTTGACGCTTTTGGCAGTGACAATGCGCCTTATCCGGAAGTGGAGGGAGCGGTCCAGGCCATCAGGGAAGACCTTTGCGAGCAAATCATTCTGGTCGGCGCGGAAGCGGTTCTGAAACAGGAACTGGGAAAATACATCTATCCGGCTGACCGGATAATCATAGTTGATGCGCCTGACCGCATCAGCATGGATGACAGCGCTTCACAATCCGTGCGCAGCAAGCCGGATTCGTCTTTGGTCAAAACCATTGAACTGCACAAATCAGGCCAAGCAGACGCGGCAGTCAGCGCCGGCAACACTGGAGCCGTAATGGCGGCCTCTTTGCTGTCCTACGGCAGGATCAAAAACGTGCAGAGACCTGCGATTGCGGGTTCCTTTCCGACGCAGAAAAATCACGAGATCATTCTGGATATCGGAGCCAATGTCGATTGCACGGCGGAGCATCTGGTGCAGTTTGCCAAGCTGGGCAGCCTGTATGCAAAGTTCCTGCTGCAGGTGGAACATCCGCGCGTTTCGCTGCTCAACATCGGCGAGGAAAGCGCCAAAGGGAATCTGCTGGTCAAAGAAGTGCATCAGCTGTTATCAGAAAACAAAGAGATCAATTTCATCGGCAACATCGAGGGCAAGGACGTGCTCAAAGGCATCACGGACGTAATCGTCTGCGACGGCTTTGTGGGCAACGTCATGCTGAAAACCATCGAGGGCGCGGCCATCTCCATCTTTGAACTGCTGAAAGAGCAGTTTAACAAGGACTGGGTCGCCAAACTGGGCGCAATGCTTTCTTATCCGGTTTACAGCTATCTGAAAAAGAAACTGGATCACACCGAATACGGCGGCGCCATGCTGATCGGGCTGAACGGCCTGACCATCGTCACACACGGGCGCTCCAACGCCAAGGCGATGAAAAACGCCGTCAAATTCGCCGTCCGTTCGGCACAGAGCGGTTTTGTCGCTCATGCCCAGGAATACTTTGCCAACGCAGGAGCTTAACATGAATAAGTATTATGCCAAATTCAGCAGCTTTGGACATGCAGTCCCCAAAAAAATCCTGAATAATTTCGATCTGGAAAAGATGGTGGATACAACAGACGAATGGATCAGAACCAGGACCGGCATGTTCGAACGCCACATAGCAGCGCCGGAAGAAGCAGCCAGCGATTTTGCCTATCCGGCAGCCAAAATGGCGATTGAATCCTCCAATATCAAATACACTGACATCGATATGATCATTGTCGCCACCATTTCAGGAGACCACGCTTTTCCCTCCACCGCCTGCATCGTACAACACAAACTGGGACTGAAGAACATCCCGGCGATGGATGTTTCCGCCGGCTGCACAGGATTCATCTTTGCGGTCGACATGGCGCGGCAATACATTGAAAACGGAATCTATAAACACATTCTGGTCATCGGAGTGGAAATCCTGACCAAGATAACCAACTGGAAGGACCGCAACACCTGTGTACTGTTTGGAGACGGAGCGGGAGCGGCAGTTGTGTCCAGAGCCGAACCCAGCGACATTTCCAAGATCATTGATTCGATGCTGTGGTCCGATGGCAGCCAGAGTGAATATTTATACCTGGCGGCGGGCGGATCCAGAATGCCTGCCTGTCAGAAAACCATCGACGAGAATCTTCACACCCTCTATATGGAAGGCAACAAGATCTATAAGCTGGCAGTGCGTTCCATGAGCCAGGCAGTCGAAGAAATCATGAAAAAGAATAAGCTCTCCGCCAATGAAGTGGACTGGATCATCCCGCATCAGGCCAACCTCAGGATCATGGAAGGCGTGGCGGACAAACTGCACTTTCCCATGTCCAAGATCATCGTGAACATTGAAAAGTATGGCAATATGTCCTCAGCCACAGTTCCTGTTGCCGTGGACGAGGCGATCCGGGCTCAGAAAATACGCCGGGGCGACATCATGATATTGGTCGCCTTCGGAGCAGGCCTGACCTGGGGCAGCGTGCTGGCGCGGTACTAATCAATTATAAATTATGAGTTATAAATTTTTCACCACAAAGACACAAAGAACACCAAGAAACACAAAGGATAGACTTAGGGTTAATGGATCAAAGCTTAGCTTGGATTTAATCTTTTATCTTTGTGAGCCTTTGTGACCTTAGTGCCTTTGTGGTAAAAAAAAGGACTGATTGATAATGAAGACAGCATTTGTTTTTCCCGGGCAGGGCGCTCAGTATGTTGGAATGGCAAAGGATTTCCTGGCTGCCGATGCTGAATTGAACAGGATTCTGGAGCAGTTTGACGCAGAGCATGGCACCAAGCTCAAGGCCATTATGCTGGAAGGGCCGGAAGACGCTCTCAAAGAGACGCGGTTCACCCAGCCCGCCATCCTGCTGCATTCCATAGCAGCGTTGAAAGCTTTTTCACAAGAGCTTGACCTCAGGCCGGATTTTGTGGCGGGGCACTCATTGGGAGAGTTCACAGCTCTGGCAGCAGCCGGAGTTCTGACTTTGCCGGATGCCATGCACATTGTGCACAAACGCGGCGAATTCATGATCAAAGCCAATGCCGGAGTGCCTTTTGCCATGGCTGCCATCATTGGCCTGACCTCTTCTGAAGTGATAGAGATTTGCGCAGAAGCCGAAGCGCAGGGCCTGGTTCGGGCAGTGAATTTCAATACTCCCATCCAGACAGTGATCTCAGGCACTCAGGTAGGCGTGGAAGCAGCCGGAGAACTGGCCAAAGCCAAAGGCGCCAAAAGAGTTCTGCCTTTGGTGGTCGGCGGTCCGTTTCATACACCGCTGATCGAACAGGCGAGTGCCTGGCTGACTGACGAAATGCAGAACTTTGAATTTGGAACTGCGGCCATGCCGGTGGTGTCCAATGTGGATGCAATGCCGGAGACAAATGGCGACGCCATCAGGGCCAAGCTGGTGAAACAGATAATTTCACCGGTGCGCTGGGTGGAATGTATCGAGTTCATGCTGAGTCAAGGCGTCAGGAGATTTGTTGAATTCGGGCCGCAAAAAGTCCTCAGCGGAATGATAAAGAATATTGACAAGGAAGCACAAGTCCTGAACGTTGACAAACTGGAAGACATTGGCTCTGTAAAAGAGCTTCTGCTTTCTCAGGCATAAATGTAAAAAAGAGAAAAAAATGGAAAGATTGAAAGATAAAATTGCCATCATCACAGGTTCCGCCCGCGGCATCGGATTCAGCATTGCTGAACTGTTTGCGGCGGAAGGCGCTACTGTCATCATCCTTGACCTGTTTCAGGAAGCGGTGGATGAAGCTGTCGCCAAACTGACTGCCAAAGGCTACAAAGCAGATGGCTACGCCGGTAACGTGACCAAATCCGAAGATATGGAAAGCGTGTTCAACGCAGTTCTGGAAAAGCATAAAAGCATTGATGTCCTGGTCAATAATGCCGGCATCACCAAAGACAACCTGCTGCTGCGCATGAAAGAAGAGGAATGGGATGCCGTCATCGCAGTCAATCTGAAAGGAACATTCATCTGCACACAGAAAGCTTTTAAGGTAATGATGAAACAGCGCGCCGGCTCCATCATCAACATTGCCTCCGTAATCGGTTTGATGGGTAATGCCGGGCAGGCGAACTACGCCGCCACCAAGGGCGGATTGATTGCTTTCACCAAGTCCTGCGCCAAAGAATTTGCTTCCCGCGGGATCAGAGTGAATGCCGTGGCTCCCGGTTTCATCCAGACGGAAATGACAGCCAAGCTGCCGCCGGAAGTGGTGGAGAACTACTCCAAAGCCATCCCTTTGGGCAAGCTTGGTTTACCTGAAGACGTGGCTAAGCTGTGTCTGTTTTTCGCGTCTGAAGAAAGTGTTTACATCACCGGCCAGACCCTTGCGGTGGACGGTGGCCTGACCATGCATTGATAGGCCTGATCCGCAGGCCTGCAATAGAAAAAAAGTCCAAAATAAGAATGGAGGAATCATGGATATTGAATCCAAGGTCAAACAAATCGTGATGGATAAGCTGGGTGTCGATGAAGCCCAGGTCACTCCCGAAGCCAGCTTCATCGAAGATCTGAGAGCTGATTCTCTGGACACAGTGGAATTGGTGATGGCGTTCGAAGAAGAATTCGGCATCGAAATTCCTGACGAAGACCAGGAAAAGATCACCACTGTCAGCAGTGCCATCGAATACTTGAAAAGCAAAGTCAAGTAACTTTGATCCGGTAAGCAACAAAAGTCAGGACCGGGGATGGTAGCTTCGGCTGTCTGGTTCGACAGTGAAAGCTTGCAACAGTGGAAACGCTCCTGTGTTACAGGCTCTTTGAGATAACGACATCTGAACCGCTGCTCAAAGCTCGAATTCCCGGTCTTTTCATCAAACCGGACAAGGTTGCGGCGACTGACCCGCAACCCCTTACTTAAAAACAAAGAGGTTTATGCTATGAAAAGAAGAGTGGTCATAACCGGCCTGGGAGCCATAACTCCCGTCGGCCATAATATCAAAGAGACTTGGGAAAGCCTGCTTAAAGGCGTTTCCGGCTTTGATATGATTACCCAATTCGATGCAAGCAGTTTTAATACAAAATTCGCTGCAGAAGTGAAGAATTATAATCCCGAAGAGCACTTTGACGCCAAGGAAGCGCGCAAGCTGGACCGCTATACCCAGTTTGCCCTGATCGCCTCAAGGGAAGCCATTGCCGATGCGGGGATCAAAGATCTGAATCCTGATCCTGACAGGGTGGGTGTCATCACAGGCGCCGGAATCGGCGGCATCATGACCCTGGAAGAGGAATGCGGCAAGTTCATTGCTGCAGGTCCGCGCCGGGTCAGCCCTTTCTTCATTCCCAAGATGATTTCCAATATCGCCGCAGCGCAGATCGCCATTGAGAATAATTTCAAAGGCATCAATTTCAATATCACCAGCGCCTGCGCCAGTGCCAATCACGCGATCGGAACAGCTTTCCGTTCCATCCAGTACGGAGATGCCGATATCATCGTTACCGGCGGAGCGGAAGCAGCAGTCACTCCTCTTGCCGTTGCCGGCTTCGGAGCGCTCCGGGCGATCAGCACCAGGAACGATGATCCCAAAACTTCGTCGCGTCCTTTTGACAAGGACAGGGATGGCTTTGTGATGTCGGAAGGCGCTGCCATGTTGGTTTTGGAAGAACTGGAACACGCCAAAGCCCGCGGAGCAAAGATCTATGCCGAACTGGCAGGATATGGCGCCACAGATGACGCTTATCATATCACTGCACCGCTGGAAGACGGTTCCGGCAGCACCAAGTGCATGCAGATGGCAATGAAAGACGCAGGCCTCAGGCCTGAGGAAATTCAGTACATCAATGCGCATGGAACTTCCACGCCGCTCAACGATAAGGGCGAGACCATGTCCATCAAAGCCGCTTTCGGCGAGCATGCAGGCAAACTTAAGATCAACTCCACCAAATCCATGGTGGGGCATATGCTGGGTGCGGCGGCTGGAATCGAAGCCATTGCCTGCTGCAAGACCGTTGAAACGGGCTGGATCCATCCCACGATGAATCTGATGAATCCTGATCCGGATTGTGATCTGGACTATGTTCCCAACCAGGCAATACAGTTTCAAGTCAATGCGGCGTTATCCAATTCACTCGGTTTTGGCGGACACAACTCAGCCATCATAATTAAAAAATACAACGCATAGCTTTATGCATCATTGAGTCGACCTGTGCGGGCATGGGTCGACTTTTTCCTTTCAGTTCATTGAGGACCTGATGAAAACTATTATAAAAAGAATAATAGAGTACTTCGGAACGCGCTCTCTGCCTGACAAAATGGAATTTCCCAAATGGGAAAAAAGCCTGAGCAACATACAGAAGAAAATCAATTACGGTTTTCGTGACCTGACCCTGCTGAAGGCTGCCCTGACCCACAAATCATATCTGCGTAAGAAATTCAACGATCACAAGGTCCCCTCTCCCTTTGAAAGAATGGAGTTTCTGGGCGATTCCATCCTCGGCTTTGTCGTTTCCAAAGAACTCTTTCAGCATTATCCTGACGAGCAGGAAGGCAGCCTTTCCAAACTGAAGTCCAAGATCGTCTCGGAAACCTATCTCACCATCAAAGCCAACGCTCTCGACCTGGGCAGATTCATCCTGCTGAGCTCTGAGGAACTGCAATCCGGCGGGCAAAACAAACCTTCCATTCTTAGTGATACAATGGAAGCTTTGATTTGTGCCATCTATCTGGACGGCGGAATTTCAGTAGCGTCACGCTTCGTAAAAAACTATGTCCTGACTGATTTTGAGCACCTTGTCAACCGGATCGAGTTGGTCAACTACAAGAGCATCCTGCAGGAATATCTCCAGTCACACAACCAGCCAGCGCCTGATTATGTTACCATCGCCGAAGAAGGCCCTCAGCACCAGAAAGTCTTTGTAGTGGAGGTTTCGGTCAACGGCAGGAAAATGGGGAAAGGCAAAGGTTCGACCAAGAAAAACGCCCATCAGGAAGC